>CALKAO010000143.1 GCA_937983115.1 uncultured Caryophanales bacterium | reverse complement strand
TGTAAAAATTTCTAATGATATTATGACGCCACATTTTAGTGATTACTATGATGGGAAAAAAGCTGCATCAGATACATTGGGACCTGTTCCAATTTATTTTTATACCGTTGGAGTCGAAGTACCTGAAATCGAGATATTGTTTATTGTAAGAGGTGGGAAAAATAGTAGATATCCGAAAGAAATAATCGGAAAAATCGTCGCCGATTGGACAAAAGGTGCTTTATTAGAGTTAGGATTAGGAGCAAAAACTTCATCAGGATACGGTTTTTTTCGAAATGTGATAGATGTAACAGAACAAGAACTTAAGAAAAAGATTGATGAAAAAATAAGGCTGAAAGAAGAGAAAAGAAAAGAATTGGAAGTTCAAAAGAAAAAGAAAGAAGTAGAAAAAATGCTAAAAGCTAAACAGGAAAAACTTGCTAAGCTGTCGCCTCTTGAACGGCTTATTTTTGAAATTGAATCATTAAATGCTGATGATAAAAAGGATATTGAACATAGCAAAACAGAATTATATGAACGTGTATTAGAAAGTAAAGATAAACAAGCTGCATCTGCATTGAAAGCGTTTTGGGAAAAAACAAATGATTGGCATGTAAAAAAGAAACAAAAGAAACAATATAATAAAGTGATGAACATAAGCAACATCATTAATGGGTTATAAGAAATTATTTTTTCTAAGTTTTAACGAATGAATGGTTTGTCGTCGATCGTTTTTACAACAGCAAACCTTGAAGATAGACGGCAAACCAAAATTAAACATGTATAAAAACCCAATGTTTTTGTGATATCTACGAGTTTTTTATAACGATTAAATTGACAATTAAGAGCTAGTTTAAACTTAACAAACCTTTTATTTTATTGGGGTTAGAATCTTGCGTATGAGGGATTGAAATCAAGTTTGTGATACACATTATAATCATTTCATGACTGTATGAATTTAACCTTAACTTTTTCTCAACAATATGATGATACGTTCCATCAATGTTTAGCTTCATATCTATGAGCATTGAAATCCGGTTTAGCACCTGCATTGCAACCGCTGAAGCTGCTGCGTTTTGAGCTTGACAATAAAAATAAAAACTTCGGATGTATGATTTAGTCGCTCCGTAAACCATGCATTCAAATTTTACTTATAAAGAATTTGTACGTGATCGGCTTAGGCGAATTTTCAAAAGCAAATGTTGTTCTTCCCTTCCAAATATTCTTTGTATGACATATGTTCATTTGGTTTGAATCAAAATGGCTAAAAACGAATATTAGATGTTAATTTTGAGTTAAACGTTGAAAAGGTAAAGTGGCGGGTTTAGCATTATTGGCGTATTAATCAATTGATTTTTTCTTTATTACATTAAGCTTATTTATGTTACGCTTCGTTTTTGTCCATTTTTTAGTCTGCTTCATCCTAGCCTAACAAAAGTCTTATTTTTGTGTTTACGATTTTGCTGCTCTTCTTTTGTGAAATGCTGTTCCTCTTATTCCAGAAAAACATGTAATCAAATTTAATTTTTTTCCATTCTTAAATTCACATTAAAATGCGCCGCACATTTTGGTGAAATCTCTGCAAAAACCGCATAATTCGTGGATTATACCTATTTTTTTTATTGAAGATTTGTGATATTCTATTAATTTTGTCAAAATTACTAAAAATCTATCGACAATTTTTTTTTATTGTACTATAATGGAAAGCAAAGATGAATATTACAAATCTTAGAAATTAATAAAATGTTAATAGTAGCGTACATTAATTTAAACACACGTTAGCTTGCCTTTTTATAATACATACTAATCATTTTTTACCATTTTTATGGAAAGACTTTACATCTTTCATTTCATCGCTATAATAAAAAATGTTGTGTTTAAATTATTTTTTCGGAAACCTCGTAGGAAGGAAAGCATGCGAAAATAGACTAGTAGAGGTTAGTGAAATTTCGTGTTTTTACTGATGAATGCATTTGTTATCAGAGAAGAAGGAACATCTGGAAAAGCAGTTTCATACGAACGCTCTATTTCAAAAGTAAGGAAAAGAGCGAGAATTCATTATTGGCGATTGCCCAAATCGGTTTTGGGATTTGTTCAATATAGATATACATTGTGAATGAGGGTTAACGTTTTGTTTTTGGCGTTGTAAATTTTCCAAACAATGTTCATTATCAACAATGAAAGGAGGGCATTGTATTGTTTGAAAATTTGAAAGACGAAGATTTGATTGAAAGCTATGAACAGTCAATTAAATTGAATTTAGAAAAGAATTTTATTGATTTGTTAGCAAAAGCCATTCGTGAAAGAGGGCTTGAAAAATATGTAAAAATAAAAAGAAATGAAACGGTTAACACGCGATGAATGAGATGTTAACCGCTTTTTTTTGTATTTTTTTAGAAAACCCATAGCATGTGCGCAATTTTACTTTTTTTATTGGCTCTATTACATTGGTTGGGTCAATGATTAATTTCTGAACTTTATCCGAAAAAAACACGCATCTCCAAATCTTTTATACTTGAAGCGACGAAAGCATTAAAAAGGGTGATGCGTGAAAATAAAATTTATAATATTGATTGCGGCGGAGCGAATCGGAAAAATTTACGATCTAAAAATCTGGTGCAATGAATGTGAACCCCAAGAATTGAACCATGTTGACTTTTTCGCAAAATGGATCAACAGATTTTTTTCATATCATAAAATAGCATCCC
Organism: uncultured Caryophanales bacterium; assembly: GCA_937983115.1. GTDB lineage: Bacteria > Bacillota > Bacilli > Bacillales > UBA6769 > Pueribacillus. The sequence continues at coordinate 19,859 of CALKAO010000143.1, read as the reverse complement.
TTGTCCTGCACGAAAACCCGTTGGCTTTGTCTTTTCGTTCCAGAGTGATCACATGCTCCCAATGCAGTTTGAACATGGATCCCGAGAAAAAGCATTGCAAGAACGTAAAGAGAAAACATCGCTTAATGCAGTTAACATGGGAGGCTCCTCCCTTGTGTTTGGATGGCTAGTCCTTACAAAGGAATAAAGTTTGAACACGTATCCCCTCGCGCTTGGATGGCTTGTCATGCTGCTCTAACCAATGTGCTCTTCACCGAAAATGATTTTCGCCCCTCAAGCATTTTCTCCAGAATTTTCCGCTAAAAGATCATTTTTTTAACATCCGTATTTTTTCGAATTTTTTCTGGATTCGAATTGGACAAGATTTCGATCTTCAATAGATGAAAGAGCAATTTTTCGACGTCAAACGGACGTAAAATTGTCGTTTGCCTTTTAACTTACCCGTCAAAGTTCGGGGTTGCCTGCTTGAGCGTTTTCTAATAATTTATATAGACCATTGACCAGTTAGGAGCTGTTGCAAAATGCCTGTTTTTCGCGATGCGGATCACGTGTATGCTGTAATTGGAAAATTTATGGAGGTTCCTTCGAGGCCGCGAATGATTGAAGATTTGCGCAGCTGGTGGGGAAGCCATCCTGCGTATTATGAAGAAGGCGACGAAATCGATCAGATCAACAGGATTGGAAGACGAATGCGCAGCATGAATATGGTGTTTGAGTTTCACATCTCCGACCCGGATGTCATTATAACGATTGATGCAAAAGATCCGAAAAGCGGAGAAAATTTTTCTGTAATTCGAGGAAAATCGTCAAAAAAACCTGATTTGATTGTCAAAACAACAGGGGATGTCGCCCATCAATTTTGGGGCGGCCAAATCAGTGTTCCGTTGGCGCTTTTGACAGGAAAAATTCGCACAAACGGTTCAAAAAAGAAGGCGCTGCAGCTTTTGCCGAAAATTACGCCAGCTTTTTCTTTATATCCCCGCTATTTGGAATTGATTAATGAAGAAACGCTTTTGCGCCAATTGCAGCGATAAGCCATACAAAAATTCTTTTTTTCTGAAGAGGCCTCTAATCAAAAATTGACAAAATAATAGAAAGACTGGAATTCGCCTGTTCGAAGCGTCGCGTGTTTTTCAGCTACGAACATCGGGTGCCTGTTTTTGAAAAAGTTAAATTACCTACAAATTAAGGACTATACCATTTTGATGTAAAGGTTTACATTTATAAGCGAAGCACCTTGATTTCAACACATTTTTTGCGTGTTCAAATACGAGTACGTACTGGTATCGGTTTGAGGTGAGCCCATGTCTGACTCATTGTTCCTATTTGCAGCAAAAATTGAAAAGCACCCTCAAGATAAGCTGCTGCATGCAGCGCTGACGCTGTTTTCGGAAAAAGGGTTTCGCGACACGACAGTGCTCGATATCGTAGCGTTCGCCCGTGTTTCGAAAACGACCTTTTATAACTTTTATAAAAGTAAAGAGGAATTGCTGGCTCACCTTTTTGAAACGTTGATAGATGAAGTATTGGAAATGGTAAAATTGGCGGCTCAGCGAGAAACCGTTCTTACAGAAAAAGCTTATGCCGGCATTAAACGCTATGTGGAAATCTGCCAGAAAGAACATGCCGTCGCACGATTGCTGCTCGTTTCTTCAGTCGGCATCAGCGATGAGGTTGAAGAAATAAGAAAAGAAGCTTATAACCGCTTTGCACAGTTTATCTTTGAAACGGTAAGAACGGAACTAGGGTTTACCGATACAGCTTCAGATGAAGAAATTCATTTGTTTTCGCAAGCAATGGTTGGGGCGATTAATCAAGTGGTCATACAGCAAGTGATTCAGCCGGATATCGTGAAGCAAGTCGACATCGACGATGTTGCGAGGTTTTTAAATCGCATTGCAGTAGGTTCTTACATGTTTTTACTCGCTGAGCAAATTCCTTTCGTATCGGAATGAGGATCTACTTGCATTTATATGATTCTTTTAAAGGGGGAATGCGATGGCAGATTAATTGAATGGAAATCGGATAAATAAATCGTTGATTGCGAAAAAGGCATATGGCGAATGAAGAAATGATGAAAAGGAAAAAAGGAGGAATACTTATGCAAACAACTAAAGAAATTTTCGATATGATTCAATCAGAAATGGATAGAGATTACTCGCAGGCTGACGGAATTGAGGCGACTTATCAATTCAATATTACAGGGGATGATGCAGGTACGTATCAAGTGATTTTAGGTGCAGACTCTGGAAAAGTAGTCGAAGGCGAACAGGAAGAAGCAGACTGCACGCTCACCATTGATTCAGAAAACTTCAAAAAGATGGTGGATGGCGAATTGAATGGAACGGAAGCGTTCATGAGCGGCCTTCTTCAAATTGATGGCGACATGGGGCTTGCGCTCAGACTTCAAGATATTTTATCTGCATATGCCGGAGAAGAATAATCGGATTGTTCAGTAAATGTCAAAGCAGAAGCCAGATGACAGTGCTCGCTTTCAAAAAAATATTCAAAAATCTGGCTTCTCGCTTTGTATTTTGAATTTTGGGAGCGAAGCGCAATGAATCTGAACAAGATTTTACGAGAGAACATTGAAAAATTTGGCACTTATCCCGTCCTTATTTTTGAAGATAAGGAATATACGAATACGTATATTGATGAGAAATCGTCTCAACTCGCCCACTCGCTGATGGAATTAGGTGTAAAAAAAGGGGATCGCGTTCTCATTACGATGCCGAACAGCCCAGAAGTGGTGATTGGGTTTAACGGCATTATCAAATGCGGTGCGATTGTAGTTCCGGTCATGCCGCTTTTGCAAGCGCAGGAAATCAACTATATCGTGAAAGATTGCCAGCCAAAAGTTTTGTTGACGACGGAACTGCTTTTTTCAAAATGTCAACAAGCAGTGAAAGGCTTGGACTCGCCGCCGCAAGTGTTTGTGCTGGATAATCCGGAATCTTCCCATTCGATTTTGACGAGGATGGACAACGCTTCGGAAACAGCGCCAGAAGCGGCGATTGATGAACATGACGAAGCGGCGCTGCTTTACACAGCAGGAACAACGGGCAATCCGAAAGGGGTTATGCTGACGCATAAAAACTTGTTTTCGAATGCAAAAGCAGCGGCTGAAACGGCAAAAATTCTGCAGCTTAGACAAGGGCGTGTTGCATTGGGCGTTTTGCCTTTTTCGCACGCTTTCGGATTTACCATGATGAATGTAACGCTTATATTGGGCGATAAAAACGTTTTATTGCCGCAGTTTGATCCCGTTAAAGTGTTTGAAGCGATTGAAAAGTATAAAGTGACGCATTCTGCAATGGTGCCGGCGATGCTTCATCAGTTATACCACCATCCGGATGCGGATAAGTATGACACATCAAGCTTTTTTGCTGTGACTTCGGGTTCGGCTGCATTGCCGCAGCAGCTTGCTAGAAATTTTCAGCGCAAATTCAGCTGTGTCATTCTAGAAGGCTATGGACTGTCTGAAGCTGCACCGATCGTAACAGCGACTGATCCGACGAAAAAAATAAAACCGGGGTCCGTTGGTTTGCCGCTGCCAGGCATTAAAATTGCGGTCGTTGATGAGAATGGCAATCATTTGCCGCCGAATGAAGTTGGCGAGTTGATTGTCTCAGGGCCGAATGTGCTGAAAGGCTATTATGGCAAACCGGAAGAAACGAAAAAAGCGCTGAAAGATGGCTGGCTTTATACAGGGGACATGGCTCGCATCGATGAAGAAGGCTACCTGTTCATCGTTGATCGAAAAAAAGATTTGATTATTCGCGGCGGTTTTAATATTTATCCGCGTGATCTGGAAGAGCTGCTGACAACCCATCCGGATGTTGCGGAAGCCGGTGTAGTCGGAGTGCCTTCGCCAAAGATGGGTGAAGAAGTGGTCGCTTATATAGTGAAGCGCAAAGGCTCTGGTTTGACAGAGGAAGATATTCGCGCATATTGCCAAGACAAACTTGCGAAATACAAGACGCCTCGTTTTATAAAAATTATTGGATATATGCCGCGAAATTTAATTGGAAAAATCGATAAGAAAAAATTGCGGGAACTGGCGAAAAAAGATTTTGCGGAAGCAGCGGCAAATATCAAATAACATAGATGGGATTCAGAAAAATGGCAAGGTTGGCAATCATATCAATTTTTGCTTATTAAGGAGGGAACCAAATGATTTCTTTTCGTCCTACAGAAGAAGAACAAGCGTTTAAAGAGATGGCGAAAAACTTCGCAGTAGAGACGATTCGCCCTGTAGCGAGAGAGTGTGAAGAAAATCGCCAGGTGAATGAAGAGATTGTTAAACAAATCGAAGAGTTGGGTTTTGGAACACTGGAGCTTCCTGAAAGCTGGGGAGGGCTTGAGCTTCCTTTAATCACTCAAGTGCAAATTCTGCAATCGCTGAGTTACGGCGATTTAGGCGTTGTACAAGGATTGCCGGGCGCTGGCGATGCCGCTTCGCTGATTCGGCTTATTCCTGATCATCCGGCGCTGCAAGGGTATAAAGAAGCAGGGCAGAGCAGCGGCGCATGGCCGGATGTTGCTTTTATCGATGCGACGAATCCTGATGATCCGTGGCTGGCTGATTTGCAAGTGAAACAAGATGGAAACGGGTACATAGTCGACGGAACGTCCCAGCCGGTTCGCTTGGCAAAAAATGCCCAATATGTGGCGATTGCAGCGACGGATTCTGAAGGAGAGCCGGTCGTATTATGGCTGGATAAAACCGGCTGGACTGTTTTGGAAGGAGATTTTCGTTTAGGCCTGTTAGCTGCAGGATTGGGCCGCATTCAATTTTCAGAAGTAAATGCCGGCGCGAACCAAATCATTGCGCGCGGCAGCGAAGCAGAAGCGCTGATCACGAATGTGCTGAATCGCATTTACGTTCTGCAAGCGGCGAAAGAAGTCGGCATAATGGAAGCTGCCCTCGATTACACGGTTGAATATACTTCAAACCGAAAAGCGTTTGGCCAGGAAATAGCAAAATTCCAAGGGGTTTCGTTTACTGTTGCGGATATGGCGTTTGAAACGCGGGCTGCCAATCATCTGGTATACCTGGCGGCGACTACGGTTGAATCGCAATCCAAAGATGCAGCAGGAAATGCGCTTAGAGCCATTTACCGAGCTCACCGCGCTGCAAGATTTGTCACAGATAACGCGGTGCAAATGCTGGGGGGGCATGGATTCGTACAAGAATTTCCTGTCGAAAAATGGATGCGCGATGCGCAGGCGCAAGTGGCTTTATATGGAAGAGAAAGAGATTTTCTTATCCGCCGAGGCGAACAAATCATGAACCCAGCTAAGAAGGAGGTAGCCCGATGATCTCATTCGAATTGTCACCACAACAGAAACAAATCAAGGAATTAGTGCACTGGTTCGCAAAAAATGAAATCCGCCCGATTGCTATGGAAGCCGATAAGAACGAAAAAGTGCCGGACGAATGGCTGGATAAAGTGAACAAAATGGGAATTCACCTCAACGCTTCTTCTTTCACTGGCGGCGGCAAGAAAAAAGAAGAATCGAATCGTTCGAAGAAAAAGGAAAGAGAAAGCAACCGCATGGCTGTCATCGCAACAGAAGAAATGGCGTGGGGCTGTCCTGCGATCGCACTGTCGCTTCCTGGCGCTGGATTAGGCGGGCCTCCCGTTCAAAGCAGCGGCACGCCGGAACAAAAAGAGCGTTTTCTTTCAATTTTTAAGAAAGACAAACCGCGTTGGGGCGCTTACGCACTGACAGAGCCTGAAGCCGGCTCAGACGCATCAGGAATTCGCACAACAGCGACAAAAGTAGACGGCGGCTACATTTTAAATGGCCAGAAAATTTTCATTACGAACGGCGGGCGCGCTTCATGGACGGTTGTCTTCGCAACAATTGATCGAAATTTAGGCCGAGCGGGGCACCGTGCGTTTGTCGTTGAAAAAGGCACGCCGGGCTTTACATGCACTCGTGTTGCGAAAAAGATGGGGCTTCGAGCAAATGAAACTGCGGAATTGCTGTTTGAAGATTGTTTTGTCCCTGATGAAAACTTGCTTGGCGGAGAAGAACTGTACAGCTCAAAAGACAACAAGCCCTCAGGATTTAAAGTTGCGATGGCGACATTTGACAGCACGCGGCCAATTGTCGCTGCAATGGCCATTGGAATCGCTCGCGCCGCTTATGAGTATACGCTTGATATCGTTAAAAAAGAATATCCGAAACACGGCCGGCTTTACCATGAAGCGACTGAACTGTTGGCAGAAATGGAACAGGACATTATTGCAGCCAGACTGCTGACATGGGAAGCCGCATGGAAAGCTGATGTCGGTGAAGCCAATGCGAAAGAAGCCGCCATCTGTAAAGCGGTCGCTGGAAAATCTGCGCTTGACATCTGTTCCAAAGGGATTGAGCTGCTCGGTCCAGTCGGCCTGGATGGGCACCTCGTTGAAAAATTATACCGCGACGTAAAAGTTTTCGATATTTTCGAAGGAACAAACCAGGTGCAGCATCTCGTTACAGCGCGCCGCCTCTACGCAAAGCACGATTTATATGTATAAATATGTATAAATTCAAAGCATTTTTAGCGAGCAGCCGGATTCGATTGGATTTCAAGGCAAAGCTTGAAAGGTTCAGTCAAATTCGCCGTTTGCTTTGAAGCCTCTTGTTTCCGGCAGAGCAATAAATTTTTTCATTATTTTGTTTAATAAAAATCTGCAGGCAGCGTAACGGTGAGAATGAAATTGGATGTATTTAGGGCTTCTCAACTCATTCTTTTAAGAGCAAAAAAATCGATGAAAATCCTGCAGCATGTTCGTTGGGGAGCCTCGCCAACGTTTGACAAGCTTCGGTTATTTTTGCATCTTTTTCTCCGAAAAACATTTTGAAAAGATGAAAAACGCGATAAAATCACGATTTTTATAAAAAAGGAGGAACAGCGTTGTCATACGAAACGCTTCGCATTGAGCGAAAAGACAAAGGCATTGTTTGGGTGACGATCGATAATCCCCCCGCCAATGCTTTAAGCGAAAATTTAATGAATGATTTTGAGCGTTTGGTCGATGAACTTTCGTCGGATAAAAAAGCTCGTGTTGTTGTTCTTGCCTCAGCCAACGAAAAAATCTTTGTAGCTGGCGCCGATTTAAAAGGAATGATACAAAGCGGCAGTCAGTTTGCTGGCAATGAAGCGGGCATTTCTGAACAAAGCGGCCGCATGCAAAAATGTTTTGACCGCTTTGCGGCGATGCCCATTCCTGTCATTGCAATGATTAATGGCCACGCGCTTGGCGGCGGCTGCGAACTCGCCATGGCATGCGACTTCAGAATTATGGCGCAGGGAAAAGGAAAAATCGGGCTCACGGAAGTGTCGCTTGGCTTGATTCCTGGGGCAGGCGGGACCCAGCGAATGACGAGGCTGTTGGGCCGTGCGAAAGCGACGGAGCTGATTTTCCTCTCGAAACGGCTGGATGCCGAAGAAGCGTTTGAAGTGGGGCTCATCAATCAAGTGGCGACACCGGAAACGCTTGAAGAAGAAACGCTTGCTTTTGCTGAAGAATTGGCCGAAGGTGCGGTAAGAGCGATGGGCCTGGCAAAACAAGCGATTAACGCAGCTGAAGGCCCGATTGAAGAAGGCATGAAAGTGGAAGCAGACGCATTTGCAAAAACGTTTAAAACCGGAGAGCCAGGCATTGGCTTGGCAGCTTTTTTCCAACGAAAAAAAGCAAATTTTTTACCAAAAAAATAACTGAGAAAAGGTGGGAATTGCAATGTCATCTTGGGCAAATCTGTTAGAAGGAAAAGTTGCAGTCGTTACAGGCGCTTCCCGCGGTCTTGGCCGCGCGGACGCATTGGCGCTTGCAGAAGCTGGAGCTGACGTTGTCATTACGGATATTTTGATCGAATCAGACGAAGAAAGCAAACAGGAAGCGCAAAAATATGGTCCGCTTTCGCAAGTTTTTCAAAGCACAAAAGTTGTCTATGCAGAAAAAACAGCAAAAGAAATTCAAGAGATGGGGCGCCGTTCATTTGCGATAAAAATGGATGTCACCGATCGCGAACAAGTGAAAGAAGTGTTTGCAAAAATCAAAGAAGAACTGGGCTCGATTGATATTCTTGTAAACAACGCCGGAACGCTCGATCATACCGCTCAGATTGAAAAGCAGAGAGATGATTTTTGGGAGCGGGATTTAAAAGTCAATTTGACTGGCGCCTACAATTGTTCGAAAGCTGTTTGGCCTTATATGAAAGACCAAGGCTGGGGACGGATTATTAATATGGCTTCTGTTGCCGGAACATTGGGCGGCTTCGGCCAAGCCAGCTATTCGACGACTAAAAGCGGCCTGCTTGGATTGACAAAAAGCCTGGCTTTGGAAGGTGCGCGCCATGGCATTAATGTCAACGCGATTGTGCCAGGAATTATTGCTACCGAAGCCTTCAAAATGGGAAATCCAAAAATGAACGAGCGCATGATTCAGCGGACCGCATTCAAACGACCGGGAGAGCCTGAAGATATCGCCAATGCGATTACTTTCCTCTGTTCGGATAAAGCGAAGTACATTACCGGCATTGGCTTGAATGTTTCCGGCGGCATTGAGTTATTTACATTTTAATAGCAAAGGAGAGGAAAACAGATGAGAGAAGTCGTGATTGTCGATGCGGTTCGAACCGCTGTCGGCAGGCGAAAAGGGGTTTTTGCGAAAACGCATCCTGTCGATATTCTCGTTCCCGTGCTGAAGCAGCTCGTGGAGCGGAATGGAATTGATCCGAAAGATGTCGAAGACGTTGTTGCAGGATGTGTGACGATGACAGGCGAACAAGGCGGCAACATCGGCCGCCAGGCTGTGCTTGCTGCTGGTTTTCCAGTTGAAGTCCCTTCGTTTTCATTGAACCGGATGTGCGGCTCCAGCCAGCAAGCGATTCATAATGCGGCTCAAGCGATTTTAGCTGGCGACAGCGACATTGTGATCGCCTGCGGCGTTGAAAATATGACAAGAGTGCAGATGGGCAGCGACATGGGCCGCTTTAGCCGAGATTTGACAAGAAAATACAACATCGTGCCGCAAGGCATTTCGGCAGAAATGATCGCGAAAAAATGGAATTTGTCACGCGAAGAATTGGATGAATTTTCGCTTCAAAGCCATCAGCGCGCAGCAGAAGCAACAGACAAAGGGCTGTTTAAAAGAGAAATCATCCCTGTTGAAGTAAAGGATGCGGATGGAAATACAGTAACGTTTGATAAAGATGAAGGCATTCGCCGCGATACGTCTTTGGAAAAACTCGCAGGCTTAACGCCGTCGTTCCAGCCGAAAGGCGGAGTCATTACTGCAGGAAACTCGAGCCAAGTGAGCGATGGAGCGGCAGGCTTGCTGCTGATGTCCAGAGAAAAAGCGGAAGAGCTCGGTTTAAAGCCGCGGGCTCGCATCATTGCGCGCGTTGCAGTTGGAGAAGATCCGGTAATTATGCTCACTGGCATTATTCCAGCGACACGCAAAGTCCTGCAAAAAGCGGGTCTGTCCTTTGACCAGATTGACGTATTTGAAGTGAATGAAGCGTTCGCTTCCGTATATAAAGCGTGGGAGCGTGAATTTGAACCTGATGTCAATAAAGTGAATCCGCGCGGCGGCGCGATTGCGATTGGGCACCCGCTCGGCGCAAGCGGCGCCCGCATTGCAACGACTTTGCTGCACACGCTTGAAGACACCGGCGGCAGATATGGGCTGCAAGTGATGTGCATTGGATTTGGCATGGCAACCGCAACGATTATTGAACGGTTGGATTCCTAACTTAATAGAATATGGCAAGGCGGTGAGGAAGTGACACGGCCTCACCCCTTGCTTTGATTTAAAGAATCGCAACATTCAAAAAGAAGGAGGATGTGATTATGGCTAAGCCGGCAATGAAAACGGTGTTTCAAATGATTGATGCTGCTCTGAAACTTGATCCGGAAAAGCTGGAAGGTTCAGAAGGAGTGTATCAATTCAATATTACAGGAGAAGACAGCGGAACGTATCAAATGATAATTGATGAAAATGGCGGAAAAGCAATTGAAGGCACGGAAAAAGATCCCAACTGCACGCTTACGATTAGCGATGAGGACTATCGCGACATGCTTGCTGGCGCTTTAAATCCAACAGAAGCGTTTATGAGCGGAAAATTAACCATCGAAGGAGACATTGGCCTCGCATTGAAATTGCAAGGCATTTTAGATGAATATGCTCCGAGGGTGTAAAATGTAAGCCCTTTCTTAAAACGAAAAACAAAAAAATTTCTAGGAGGATGACTTATGGTTCATCATGAAAGTTTTCAAACGGTAAAAGGATCCATCAATTGGGATGACCCGATGTATAAGCTGTATGAAAAAGCGAAAAAAATTGGCACATGGAATCCGGCTGATATTGATTTCAGCCAGGATGCAAAAGATTTTCAAAGTCTGAGAGATGAGGAACGCATTACAGCTTTGCCGCTTGTTTCCGCATTTTCGGCAGGGGAGGAAGCCGTTACACTGGATATTTTGCCAATGATGCACGCGATGGCGAATCAAGGGCGCTTGGAAGACACGATGTATTTGACGACGTTTGTCCATGAAGAAGCAAAGCATACGGAAATGTTCGCGCGCTGGCAAAAAGCAGTCGGGATTGCCAATTTGGATTTATCGGTTTTCCACACGGACAGCTACAAAAAAATATTTTATGAAGAGCTGCCGGAATCGATGAATCGGCTTTTAACCGACGATTCGCCAGAAGCAGTCATTCGCGCGGCAACGGTGTACAACATGGTGGTTGAAGGCATTTTAGCTGAATCCGGATATAACGCATTTCGGGAAATTTTTAGAAAAGCGGGCTTATTCCCGGGTTTGCTAAAAGGAATCGATTATTTGAATATGGATGAAGGCCGCCATATACAATTTGGCATCTATACGATTCAACGGCTTGTTGCGGGAAATGATGAAAACTATAAAATTTTCAATGACTACATTGATGAACTGTGGGTTCATGCTTACGATTTCATCAATTATTTAACCGATTTAGCCGTGCAGCAAGAAAAATTAATCACGTATGAATCAAAAGTTAAAGTGGATCCGAACCTGCTGAAAAGTTTTGCAGAAAGACAGTATAAAATTCGAAAAAGCAAAATCGATCGCGTGCGGAAATACGAAAGCGCGGAAGAGCTGGAAAGAGCCATTCAGTAATTTACAAGCTTGCTGATGCTGCGAATGGCAGCAGGCCCGTTTACAAGGATTTAGCGAGTGAGCTTCCATCATCAAGCTTGCAAAAAGCAGACTGAGCTTGTCTGATTGGAAGTGCAATCGAATCAGCCTTTCAGGATACGTTATCGTACAGAAGCAAAAATCAGTGGGAAAATCGAGTATAAATTGAATAGCCTTCTCTTTTTCTCACTGATTCTTTTTTTATTTTAGAAAACCCGAAAGGGGCGATTGAATGCCATTCACGAAAAAAAGTCTAACGATTCACTCGCTTCAATTTGCTGTGATTGATGAAGGAAGCGGACCTTCCGTTCTATTGCTGCATGGATTTCCCGATTCATCGGAATTGTGGAGGCATCAAATTCCGGCGTTCGTCAAAGCGGGCTATCGTGTCATAGCTCCAGATTTGCGCGGATTTGGGGATTCTGACAAACCAGAAAAAATTGAAGACTACCAATTGCCGAAACTCGTGAACGATGTGCTCGGAATGCTCGATGCGCTGTCGATTGACCGCGCGCATGTGATTGCGCATGACTGGGGGGCTGTCGTTGGATGGCTGATGGCTGCAATGCATCCGAATCGAATGGAGCGTTTCGTTGCGCTTTCTGTCGGCCACCCGTCGGTTTTCACGGATTTTACGACAGATCAGTTGGAAAAATCGTGGTACATTTTGTTTTTTCAGTTTCAGGGCATTGCGGAACAAATGCTTCAGAAAAATGATTGGGCGCTGTTCAAAGAGTGGTCGCGCCATCATCCCGAACATGAAAAGTGGCTTGAAAACATGTCGCGTCCCGGCGCACTGGCAGCAGCATTAAATTGGTATCGGGCAAATATGGCTCCTCAAGCGCTGCCTGCGATGCCGCTGCAAATTCCGCCCATCCGTGTTCCGACACTTGGGATTTGGAGCAGCGGCGATGTGCTGCTGACGGAAGAGCAGATGAAACGTTCAGGGGAAAAAGTAATCGGTGAATGGCAGTATGAAAAAATGGATGCCAGCCATTGGATTCCCCTTGATAAACCTGATGAGTTGAATGCGCTGATTTTAAATTTCTTTAGAAAAAGCTGATGAATTCAAGCCACCATGAATGAAAGAGAAACCGATGCGATTTTTAGGACGAAGGATCCGATGGATTCCGATAAAAAATCGTTGGATAGGGTGTGGAAGTTTTGAACAACAAAGAACTTTTTGACGTGACCATCATTGGCGGGGGGCCGGCAGGGCTGTTTGCTGCATTTTATGGCGGCATGCGCCAAATGAAAGTCAAAATTATCGAAAGTTTGCCGCAACTCGGCGGACAGCTTTCTGCATTATATCCAGAAAAATGGATTTACGATGTCGCTGGATTCCCGAAAGTTAATGCTCAGCAGCTCGTGGATCAGCTTATTGAGCAGGCTTCTCAATTTGAACCCGCCATCGCATTGGATGAAACCGTTCAAGATATTAAAAAACAAAAAGACGGCACGTTCCGGCTGACAACTGATAAAAACGTCCATTATTCAAAAACGATTCTGATCACCGCTGGCGTTGGCGCATTTCAGCCGCGGCGCCTAAAATTGCCGAATGCGATTGCATATGAAGGAAAAAATTTGCATTACTTTGTTGACAACATGAACCAGTTTGCCAATAAGCATGTCGCAGTTTTTGGAGGCGGAGATTCAGCGGTCGATTGGGCGCTGATGCTCGAATCGATTGCAAAGCAAGTAACGATTGTGCACCGCCGCGATCAATTTCGCGCCCACGAAAGCAGTGTCGAGAAGCTGAAAAAATCACGCGTGCACATGATAACTCCATATGAACCCGTGCAAATCCACGGTGATGGTGAACGCATTCAAGAAGTTGTCATTCAAAAAGCGAAATCGGATGAAACGCTATCCCTTTCTGTTGATGAAGTCATTGTCAATTATGGATTTGTTTCGTCGTTAGGTCCAATTAAAGATTGGGGCCTGGAGATTGAAAAAAATTCAATTGTTGTGAATACGAAAATGGAGACGAATATTAAAGGCATTTATGCGGCAGGCGATGTGACAACATTTGATGGAAAAGTGAAATTGATCGTCACCGGTTTTGGTGAAGCATCCATCGCGATAAGCAGTGCAAAAACATATATTGATCCGAAAGCGCGCATGCAGCCGCAGCATAGCACAAGTCTATTCGGATGAAAGGAGAGAGTGGAATGCCATTTGTCATCGTTTCACCATGTATGGATGAAAAAGCAGGAGAATGCGTTGAAGTCTGTCCTGTTGATTGTATTCATGAAGGCGAAGACATGTTTTACATCGATCCTGATCATTGCATCGACTGCGGCGCTTGCCAAACTGCTTGTCCAGTTGACGCGATTTATCAAGAAGAAGACGTTCCAGAAGAAGAATATCATTTTATCGAGAAAAACGCAGCATTTTTCAGATAAGGATAACCGTTCGAGCCCCTGTTCATCGCAGGGTTTGTCAAGTGGTCAAACGTAAAAATGTCGCCAACATATAACCGTTCGAACCCCTGTTCATCGCAGGGGCTTTTTTATTGGAAAAACTGCTGCTGTTTGTGAAGCGTCGGCCTTTGCCGTCAAACGCAAGATTCCTTAAACAGACAATCAATCAGCCGTTCCGTTAAACGATGGCCGTCAAAGTTAAAAACAATCAATTTATTTTTCGGATGATGGATATTCACACGCCTGTTGGAAGAACTTGAATTCATTAAAAGGAAAGTTCAGTCAGCGGATGAATCTAAACATCATCTGAAGATCGCCATTTCATTAATGAGTCAATGCCTTTCCCATCCAAATATCTAGCACCGCAATTTGCTTCATTTTCAGCCTAGTTCATACTGTGAATAAGTTTCCTGTATAATTAGTGCTGACCCTTCCGAAGTTTTTCAACTGGAAACGTTATCGATGAAGCTGGATGAGCCAAAAATCAATGCCTTTTTCTTTCTGCCTCACAACTGAACATTCCGAATGTAAGCATTGATATTAAAGTCAATGGATAGATGCGTTTAATTGCTTTTCAGCATGGTAAATCGTTAAACAAAAACCATCAGTAGATATCCTGATCCACTGATGGCGGTGTTGGCGATGCTGTTGAATCATGCTGTGCAAGCTTTTTTTGTTTTATAAAGCCGATTAAATAATCCCTTTGCGAATCGCTTTGACAATTGCTTCTGTACGGTTTCTTGCATTCATTTTCTGCATGATGGCGGAAATGTAATCGCGCACGGTGTATTCGCTTAAATGCAGTCGCTGAGCCGCTTCATTCGTGGATTTGCCTTCGGAGATCAATTTCAATACTTCAATTTCACGCGGAGACAATCGTGATTCGGCTAAAGATTTTGCGAGCTGCGCGTCATTCGGACTGATTTTGGCCAATAATTCTCCCGCGCTTTGGCCAAATTTCATCAGAGCAAGAAAAGTTTCGCGTGAAAGTTTAAATTTTGTCCTAGGCCCCTGGTCAACGATTGCAGCGCCGATTAACCGGCTTTCAGAGGGCATGTAAATAGGCACAAGGACGACCGTTTCGAGTTGAAATTGCTTGACATATTGTTCTGGAAAGCCAATCGTTGCCTCAGATATGTACAATGGCTGTACATTTCTCGCATGTTCGCCTAACGCTTCCCATTGCTGCAAATGTTTTTTAATAAATGGAAGATTGTTGATATTTTCGTTTATGCTTTGAATTTTTTCGTTGCTTAGCGAATGGGCAAACAGTCCAATTCCGATTTGCTCTGTATTCGAATAAGCAAACAGCGCACATCGTTCAAAAGGCAGATAGTTGACAAATCCTGATGCGATATTTTCCAATGCTTCTTGATAGCTCTTGGAGCGCATAATCCATTCATTAAATAAAATGACCGCATCCATCCATTGCTTTCTTCGTTTCGTATTTTTCAAAGCTTCTTTGCCTTCTAAAAACGTCTGCAATGAAAATAAGATAAATGGCACGATTTCTGTTTCCGGCTCTGTCGTACAGAAGAGCAATGTATAATCGCCCCAAGGAATGGGAAATACACGATTTTCGCTTAATTTTGAAGGCATTGATTCAAGCAATTGCTCAGACAGTTTGAAGAGCGAATCGACCTCTCCAAACTTCGGGACTTTATTTGACAGTTCCGGCTCTTGAGAATAAATCTTTTTTACATAAAAGCCGCCTGGAGATTTGACAAGTTTGGCGCACCAAATGATCGGCAATTGCCGGGAACGGACAAGCTGAGTGAGAAATGCATTCAGATCAAGCCCATGTTTTAAAGTGGAGTCCGAAAAAAATTCTTCATTGATTTTAGAAAATAAGTACTGAATCGCTTGGTGCTTTTCATAAGCGTTTCCAATTTGAGATTGAATAATTTCATGTACGCAGTTTTCCAGCAATGTAATGAAGAAAACTAATCGATTTGGTTCTATTGAGTGAAATTTTGTTAACTTTGTTTCGTTCATTTTTCTAAATATGTCTTCAATGTCTAATTCATCTGAGAATAAACATTCAGATAACATCGTGATGATCAGGTGAAATTCTTCCGATGTTTTATTTTCTTTGCCGGCGATTTCTTCAACTCTCTCTTCCCATTTGGCTAAAATCAATTCTCTGTATTCACGTACGATGTCAACTCCCAATTCTAATATACCTGCCAGCTGTTGACTTAACGTGATCTGCATGTTGCATCATACCCCCTTTATGAAAACTAGCAATGTGTTGTTTATTTTTTCGCCTTTTTTAGAATTTTACAACATTTTTGTCAAATATGCTACATATATAGGGGTAAAAAATTTATTTTTCCTACTTTTAACGGAATTGATATGCTTAAATCATTCGAATATGATAAAAAGGAAATCATATTTTTGTCGGTTTTATACAGCAAAAACAATGGAAATTCACGGCATGAGATGAGGAGGTGTTTTGATAACCATCTCAATATCCCGTTGTTGACTGCGGCTTGGCATCCAACAAATGTAGGGATAGGCAATTTTTGGGAAATGGCTTTTTGTTGTTTCATGCAGCTCCGACAAAATATCTTTTTCGTTTTTTGCAAAATTTCGTCTTTTTAGACGAATGAGGAGGGATAGTCATTGACTGTAGTAAAAGAAAAAACTTCGTCGACGGCAAAAGATCGTTCCATTAATTTGGAAGCGATCGAAAGGCAAATCGCTAAAGAGATAGCTGCCATTACACCTGGGAAACGCAGAAGGAAAATCGTATCCGTATTTGCTAAAAATGGCCTTGGAATCCTTCTTAAAGATACGCTTACAAGAAAGCTGATGGGTAAAGAAAAACGAAGCCGAACCGAACGGGAGCATATGCGCAGAGTGGGCAAGCGGCTGCGCGAGGCATTTGAGGAATTAGGCCCAACGTTTATAAAACTCGGGCAAGTGCTCGTTACCCGTCAAGATATGCTTCCAGAAGAAATTACGCTGGAATTGGAAAAACTGCTGGACAAAGTGCCGCCAATTGAATTTTCCAAACTCCAATACATTATGGAAAAAGAGCTTCCAGAAGGAATGGATGCGTTTGAATGGTTTGAAGAAGAGCCGCTCGGTTCCGCATCGCTTGCGCAAGTGTATAAGGCAAAATTAAAAGACGGTCCAGTCGTTGCGGTTAAAGTCGTCCGGCCAACGGTTGAAAAACTGTTTCAAACGGATATCGGAGTCATTAAGAAAATGACATCGCTTCTTCGCAAGCGTTTGCCGCCTGAACTTGCCGCTTCGCTTGATCTCAACGGTTTAGTGAATGACTACTACAGCAGTGCGATGGATGAACTCGACATGATTGAAGAAGCGCGCAAGATGAAAGAAATGACGAAATACCGCAGCAAAACAGACTACGTTGATGTTCCTGAAGTGTATACGGCAACAAAAAACATACTGATTATGGAATACATCGACGGCTGGCTGATTAAAGATTTTCCAGTAGATTTCTTTACGTTTGAAGAGCGTGTAAAAATTATGATCGACCTTGTCCATCTGTACGTACAGCAAATGCTTGACGGGCATTATCATGCGGATGCACATGGATCAAACATCATGATCTGCAAACACCGCAAAAAGGCGATCGTCATTGACTGGGGAATGACGGGCAGAATGGATAGCGTGCTGGCGCAGACGCTCATGCGGATCATCATGCATATCCAGCTGAATCAAGCCGAAGACGTGGCTGAAGTGACGATGGAACTGTTTTCACCGACAATTTATACAGATGTCGTAAAATTAAAAGACCAATTGAGAGCGCTCGCATTGCGGTACGTCAATGCTGTCCAGGGCAGCGATCGCTACAACTATGGAAATCTAGTGTTGGAATCAACAGCAATCGGACTTAAAAACTACTGTAAAGTTCCAAACGGATTAGCGCTCTGGGCGAAAGGGTTTTCAGCGACGGAAGGTGCAGCCCGCTGGCTCTGTCCGGAAATATCGTATGGTGAAGTTGTCGAAGCTTACGAAATTCCGATTTTAAAAAGCATGTTGAGCAAGCGTTTTGATTATCGGGCAAATGCAAGTTTCTTGGCCGAAACGGCAAAATTAATTACAACGTTTCCGCGCCGCGCATCAAAAATTATCGAAAATGTTGCCGAAAACAAAGTGAAATTTAATATGCAAATTCAACCGGATGTAACCATTAAAAACACGTTAAATCAGATTGCAAACCGAATCGCATTGGCGCTTGTGACATTTGCTATTATTATTGCAACCGGTTTCATGATTTCGAGCATACCTGAAGGCACATTTTTAGGAATGCAGAAAACAACCCTTGCCAATGCCAGCTTGGTCGTGTCGATTGTCCTCTTTCTATTCATGCTTTGGCGGTTATTCCGAACGAGAAGGCATCGGTCGATTTTTTAGATATCGCGCAGCTCATTTGAAAATTTAATTGAAGCGTTTCAGCGGAAAGGAGGAGTAAAAAGTGGTGACCGAAGACGAAAAATTAACAATGAAACAAAGGATTGATGCGTTTTATCGCCAAAGCGGCGGGCCAGGGAACCCGGAAATTGCGAGAATTTTAAATGAACATTTGCTTTATGGAAAAGACCACGGCGTACGGGGAAAAAGAGAAGATGTGCGTGACGCTTTTACGGAAGTGTTTCTCAGCGACCGTTCGACTCAGCCGATTGTGCTCGGCCTGTTAAAATTGAAAAACGCCGTTAAGCAAGAGTGGGATCGATTTTTAGCGTCGCGCCAGGCAAACTCAGAGGAAACAATTGCCTTTAAACGTGAAAATATCGAATAGTCTCATAGCCTTGGCATCTGCTCCAATAATGCATGCGCTAAAAAACGGCTTGTCCAATTGTATAAAGGGCGAATGCCGTTTTTTTGTCTATCTGATTCAACTATGGCGCCTGTTAGAAAACACGTGTGCGGGACATGACTTATACATTCCCTAAAATTGTAGGGTTGATGGAAAATTTGGCGACTTTTGCTGTTGATACTTTGCTCATTCGAAAAATAACGGCTTTATTATAAAACATGATTTTTGACCATTGTAACGATGTTAACGATGATTTTTGTCTAATTTTATAAGATTTCTACCATGATACGACAATTGAAGGATAGTTTTTGTGAGATAGTTTTACTACAATTTTGATAAAACAATGAAATTGAAATAGTCAAAATAAAAAGGAAAATGGCTGCCAGTGTCGAAGAAATTTCAATATGAAACTTGCAGCTCAAGACATTGACTCCATTTGTGCAGCCGTTTTCACCATTTTTGCAAATGGCAAGCATTTCAAGGATAGGGGGAAAGCAGGCATGAGCAATGAACAAGAGCAATTGACAATGAAAAAACGAATAGATGCTTTTTATCGCCAAAGTGGAGGGCCGGGAAATCCCGAGATTGCCAAAATTCTTGATGAACATTTGAAATATGGCAAAGATCACGGCGTAAAAGGCCGCAAAGAAAACATTAAAGATGCATTTGCTGAAGTGTTTTTAAACGACCGTTCGATGAAACCTGTCGTAATGGGATTGATGAAATTGCAAATGAATTTGAAAAAAGAGTGGGAGCGGTATCTTGATGTACAGCGTCCTGGTATGGAGCAATTGATTGAAAAATTAAAAGAGAGACATTTGAGCAAATAAAAACAATTGATTTCATAAAATGAGGAGGAATCGCTTTGAAGGCAGCAGTATTGCATCAATACGGTGGAGAGTTAAAGATTGAAAACGTTGATTTGGAAGAGCCGCGCAAAGGGGAAGTCCGCGTCAAAATGAAAGCAGCTGGCGTCTGCCATAGCGACCAGCATGTCATTGATGCGCATTTGCCATTGCCGGTTCCCATTGTTCTTGGACATGAAGGGGCTGGAATTGTCGATGCCGTTGGAGAAGGGGTTACGAGCGTAAAAGTGGGCGATCGCGTTGTGCTCAATTGGGTGCCGTCGTGCAAGAACTGCTACTATTGCCGAGTTGGACGACCAGATATGTGTGAAGAAGCGGCTAAAATCTCTGCAATGGGAACGATGTTGGACGGAACGACGCGTTTTTCCATTAATGGCAAGAAAGTGCACCAATTTCCATTAACGGGAACATTTAGTGAATATACCGTTGTTCCCGAGAGTTCGGCGATACCGTTCGACAACGATATTCCATTTGAAGAGGCGGCGCTTATTGGATGCTGTGTGATTACGGGGGTTGGCGCTGCGACGAAAACAGCAAAAGTTGAGCCAGGCAGCACAGTGGCGGTCATTGGTTCAGGCGGGGTTGGCTTTAATGTTATC
>CALKAO010000142.1 GCA_937983115.1 uncultured Caryophanales bacterium | reverse complement strand
CTGCAGAAAATATTTGCAGCAGCAGCTTTGCAGCAGCTTTTTAGCTTAGAATAACTGAAAAATGAAAAAAAGCTTCCAGATCGTATAAAATTGAATTAAAGGGGGATTTTGATATGAGCGAGCAAATTTTTGCAATTGGCGATGTCCACGGCTGTTTTGAAACATTGGAGCAATTATTAACGAAATGGAACGCTGATAATGAACAATTGATTTTCATCGGAGATTTAATCGACCGAGGGGAACAAAGCCGGGAAGTTGTCCAGCTGGCCATGAAGCTCTCGACAGACTACGGAGCTGTTGTCATCGGAGGGAATCATGAAGACTTGCTGCTTGAATGGCTTGATGGTCCCATGCAGCATGCCAGTTTTTATTATGCAGTTGGCGGCAAAGAGACCCTTGCTTCCTTTTTCAGCCGCAAGCTTGTCCAGTCACTTTCGCCAGAAGAATTGGCGGAAAAACTTCAAAACGAACATCCAAATGAAATCAAATTTCTTCGTTCACTTCCAGATTATGTTGAATACAAACATCATATTTTTGTCCACGCGGGCATCAATCTGAATTTAAGCAATTGGAAAAATAGCGGAAGGCAATTTTTCCGCTCGATTCGCGAACCGTTTCATCAAGGGGTGAATAAAACAGGAAAAACGATTGTCTTTGGACATACCCCAACACGGCGGCTTCATTCAGACAAACGCGATGATATTTGGATCTCGGATTGCAAAACAAAAATCGGCATTGACGGAGCCGCTGTTTATGGCGGAAAACTGCACGGCCTTCAAATCAAAGGAAAAAACACGTATCAAGTGTATTCGGTTGACGAAAATTTGGACATGATCACACAATCTTTTCAACTTTAAAAAGGGAATCCGCTGCCTTTTCATTGGAGAGCCGATCAAGTTCGTTTAGGAGATGCGTCATAGAACAGCAGCCTTTCCTCGTTTTTGCCAGCAATTGATGAAATCCTGAAGTGCTGCTAGGCATAGAAATAAACGATTTGCCAAGTTAATAAAACAGTCGGCATACGGAGTTTGAAAGGCTTTCATCGGAAGAATCAAAATGTTTCGGCTGCACATCATGAGCCGCATGGGCTCTCAGCCTTGCAATGCATGATCAGTTCAAGCCACAGCAGGAAAAAAGCTTCATTCCATATTTTCAGACGTTTCTCCGCAGCTGATTTTTAAAAAGGAAATAGCTGAGAGGCATATTTCAGCCAAGCGCCTCCCGGCATTTTGAATGATGGCTGAACTTGTTTCACCAATGCAAATTCAATCGCAGCACGGATGCACACCTTGTTTATCCATTTAACCACCGTCTTTTGGCAGTTTTTGCAATTCTTTTCAAACAGCAAGACAAATCGCGCTGCATAAAAAAGAGGATAGCTTGTCATTCTATCCTCTCCAGCCTCTTCATTTTCCAACGATTAACGATTATCCGCTCAAAAATAAATCGATCACATTTGCAGTCTTCGAAGAATTGCGATGGTAAAGCTCTGAGTAGCCGCAGTTTTTGCAATAGACAACAAGAAATTTATTGTGCTGAATATCAAAAATTCTTGACAATCCTGACCCCGTTGTTGCGATTTCTTTCGTTTCAGTTTCCTTTCCGCCGCATTTGATGCAGCCTTTTTCAGCCATGCAAATCACCGCCCTTATCATATCTTAATTTCCACTTCATTGAAAACGAAAAGACAATTTCATCTTATCTTATTCATTAAAATCATGCCAGCTTTGCCGAAATAAAAAGCCAATCCTTTTCAATGTCTTTCAAGGATTGGCCATATCAGTTTTCATTTAAAAAATCGAATGACGAGCGGAATTCGATATTTTTCGCCGTTGAACGCTTTAACGGCAGCAATAATCGTGAACACAAACGCTAAAATTCCCACAATTGGCGCCAGAATAAACCCGATAAGGACGATCATAAGAATTGAACTGATGATCAAATAAATTGTAAAAGAGATGAAAAAATTAAAATATTCCTTTCCATGATAATCAATCAACATGGATTCGTCTTTTTTTAAGAGCCAAATCAGCAAGGGGCCGATAACCGTTGTGAAAAAACTCGTCACATAAATGAGGCATGCCAGCAATCGTTCGTCATTATTGGCCACTTTTTACCCTCCTTTATAAAATATTGTACTACAGTTTATGCTGCATTTCTCGATGAGATAAAAAATTTCCGCCTAACTTTCCAGGCGGATTTATGCAATAAACGCATATTTTCAATAAGCCTCGGCGAAACGGAAACGAGGGTGATCCACCGGGCGCAAAAGAAACGTTAACATCGTTGTGCCGTTAATGACAAATGAATGCCGCACGGACAGCATTTCTTCTGGCGCATATGAACCCCAAAACGTATAGCCTGCAGCGGAATGCCAAAAATAACGAACAAAACTTGCAAAAATCCGCTTCATTTTTTTATCCATTGCCATTCATCTGCCGTAAAGCCCCAATTTCGCCATATGCTGCTTTAGTTTCTGTTTATAATTGTTCACAGCCTGTTCACGGTAGGCGCGAAAATTGCGTTTCTGTTTTTCGCCGGAACGAAGCACCTTCATTTGCACCGCAGCATCCGTGACATACACCTTCAATTTAGCCTTTCTCATTCGATGAATTGCTGATTCATACGCCGGCTTTCTTCTTCCTTCCATTTTAATAAATTTGCAATCATTCAAACATGCCACGCTTAAATAAAAATCCCACATCCCAGCCCCAAATTGTTCAACGTTAAAAATTTTTCCGTAAAAAAGAATCGTTTGATCATCAATCCAGTTAAATTGAAGCGGAAAATAGCGATCTTGCAGTGGTTTTTGCCTCCGCAGTTGCAATGAAAGATGAAGATGCTGTTTTGTTTCAGGCGAAAATGCATTGTGATGCAAATGAAGCTCGCCTTTTAAAAAAAATAACGGTTCATCGGCTTGGCAAATAAAACTGTTGATGTGAGCCGTCATTTTTTTCAGCTGGATGCGCTGCTCTTTTTGTTTCAAAGCCTGTTCAAAAACATGAACCCACTTTCGCGCCGTTTTTTCTCGGCTGAATTGTTCCGCGATTTTGACCGCTTCTCTGCTTAATGCTTGTCTTTTCTGTTTGTTTTGAAACAATTCAATCATGGCGTTTGCCAGTCCATGCACGTCATCAGGTTCAATGAGCATTCCATTTTTATTATGTTTAATTAAATCAATCGGCCCATAATGACACGCATAACAGATCACCGGTGTGCCGACGGACAAACTTTCAATAATGGACATCGCAAAAGCTTCCGACTTTGAAGTGATGACCGAAAATGCAGCGCGCCGAAAAACCGCTTGCGCATTTTCCGCAAATCCTTTAATGAAAACGTGCTTTTCAAGCTTAAGCTTGGCGATAAGTCTGCGATAAAGCGGCTCTTGGCTTCCGAATCCCCAAATTTCTAAACGCGCTTGCGGCACTTTTTTGATGACTTTTTTAAATGC
The DNA here is from genome assembly GCA_937983115.1 of uncultured Caryophanales bacterium. Taxonomy (GTDB): domain Bacteria; phylum Bacillota; class Bacilli; order Bacillales; family UBA6769; genus Pueribacillus. The sequence continues at coordinate 8,629 of CALKAO010000142.1, read as the reverse complement.
TTTAATCGCATGGGGAATTTGTTTAATCCCAACATAACGGGCTACAATAACCGCCGTATAAGGCTCATAATTTTGTTCAGCATCCAATTGAACGGCTGGCGCCGGATGGCCAATGGTATGAATGGTGGAAATCTGTCCGAACCGGCTGCGGATATCGTCTGCTTGCTGCTTAGTCAGCGTAACGAAAGCATCAAGCTTGTTCACTTGCTTAATCAGCGATTCATTGCGGGGTACAAGTCGGCTTCCATATTGATATGGCGCTTGAAGGTGATGGCTGTGGATGAGAGCCACTTTGGCGATTTTTGGATCATTCACAGAAAAAAGAATGCGATCTGAAAAGCGCCCATCGGATAATAAAACGGCATGCTCATCTTTTTCAATTAACGATCGAATAAAAAAATCGCGATAATCTTTTACTTTATTGAAGCTTCGCTCTTCAACGCCATTCGCTTGATATGATGTGCACTTCATCGTTTTTCCGGACACCGGATCAAATTTGCGTTCAAAAAAACAGGAGCCATTCGCTAGGAAAAAATATTCTTTATAAATGTTGTTCGTCTCTGGATGAATGAGCGTGATTTTGCGCACATTTCCAAAACGATCATTAGCTTCCTTCATGGTATAGGGATCGATGTAAAATGTTTCCCGATTAAGCGGTTCAATGTTCTCCCCACAATGCCTTCCCATAAAAAACTCGTACACATTATAATGGCGCAAATGCGAATCCCATAAACCGGCATTATGCAAATCGCAAAGGACTTGATCATAATCCGGATTATAATCAAACGTAATAATGCCGATCTCATCGTAAAAATCACGCAGCAATAACGCTCGCTCCAACAGCGCTCGCGTCATACCGCCTCTCATCACATCCAGAGAATGAATCATAAAATAAACGCTATATGTTTTCAATTTACACACACCTTTTCATTCGACAATTGCATTAACGTTATAGTCGAAATCACAGCGAAACAAACAAGCCGCTGCTGCATATACATTTACAACATGGGGCAAACCACAGGAGGAGCCAAAAATGAAGCTGTTTGCATCACTCTCAATTTTTATCATTATTTTCCTCATTTTTTTATCGATTCAAACATTAAAAAAAGAAATGGTGCCTATTCCAACGAAAGAAAAACTCATTATTTTTCAATTCGCCTTGATGCTGATGACGCTAATATGGATCGCCATCGGCCTCTTCCAATAGCAGCGAATAAAATGAAAAATGATCAACCGACAGCATTCAAAAAAGGACAAGCCTTGACTGCACGTCTGCATCTCGCATCCTCTCGCCGGGCCCGCTGACGGCTTTGCCGCTTTTTAAACGCATCGCTAAAATATCAAAAATATCAAGCATATAAAAAACATCTTTTTCCAAAATTTCCTATTCGAAACAGAAAATATATGCTACCATCAAAGCAAACCATCGATCCCCGCCATATTGCACCGGCGAGCAAGGAGGATAAAAGTTGACGACCCCCCGCCATCAGCCGGAAGAGCTGCTGCTTAAAATTAATCGGCTGCGCAAACAATTAATCAAAACTGGAAGAAAATATGGTTTGCACCATCATAAAACGTTAAAAATCAGCCGCAAACTCGATAAGCTTTTAAATGAATATCAATCGTTTTAACAGCTGCTTTCATGCTTTCGCAATCCTGCGTTAAGACCTTCAAGCCTCGCCATCCCCAATCCATTCCCACAGCGTAAACAGAATATGATAAAATGTGATGGAACACAGACTCGATGCTTGGAGTGAATTCCATGACAGCTAATGGCTCAACAATTTTTCCGGTGATCGTTCCTGTAACATCGCAGCTGCAAAGTGTAAATTTTTATTTGATAAAAACAGACCGCCATTTGCTATTAGCCGATGCCGGCATGAACACCGATGAGTGCTGGCAGGCGCTAAACGATACGCTGGCTGAACATCAGCTTGCATTGAAAGACTTGACACACATCGTCATAACCCATCATCATGTCGACCATATCGGGTTAATTAATCGCATCGTAGAAGAACATCCTATTCCTGTCTACGCCCATCGGCTCGCCGTTCCTCGACTGAAAAGAGATCCTGATTATCTGCAAAAACGCATTGAATTTTTTGCCGATCTTTATGAAAAAATGGGATGCGGCGAAGCAGGGGAAAAACAAGTCGACTATCTAAAAAATGCAATGAAAAAAAATGCAGGACAATCCATAGAATGTGAAATACGCGATATTAAAGAACTGCCTTTTCAACAATTCCAGATCATTGAAACGCCCGGCCATGCCATCGACCAAATTGCGCTTTACGATGAAACAAGAAAATCCTTGATTTCCGGTGATTTGCTCATTGAACATATTTCCAGCAACGCGCTCGTCGAACCGGACGAACACGGAAAACGGATGAAAACACTCATCGATCACGAAGCTTCCTTGAAAAAAATCCAAACGCTGGACATCGAGACCGTTTTTCCAGGACACGGAAAACTGATTCAAAACGCACATGCACTCATTGAAAAAAGAATCTTGGGAATTCAGAAAAAAGCCAATAAATTTCTCTCTTTATTGGAAAACAAACGTTTGACTGCAAGCGAACTGGCACAACAATATTACAAAGATACATACAACAAACAATTTTCGCTCGTCATGTCAGAAATCATCGGGCATTTGGATTACCTTGAAGAAAAAGGATTGATTCAAAAAAACTTTCAACATGGAGTTTGGACGTATTATAAGTAAAAGCAGAGCCGTGAGGCCCTGCTTTTATTTTGGTTTGAAAAGATGAAAACACCCCCAAAATTCGCAGCTTTAATTAAACACGCCGCTGATTTCAAATCAAAAAAGCAGAACCATAAAACGAAGCCCTGCTTTGTATGCAAACGAACAATAAATGAAAAGTTTAAAGAAATTTCTTGTCAGCGCCTGCTTTTTTTAATTAGCTGATTTGCCAAAAAATAAACTCCTGCTGCAGATAAAAGCGCCAGTGAAAAAGATAAATAAGGAGCAGCGGTTCCAAATGCCGTGATGGAAACCCATGATAAACGTGATCCAATGATTCAGGGACATGCATCATCGTTTGAATAAAACCTAAGGCAATTTAAGACATCACATGGAATAAAGCAAAAAGAACCAGGAAAATAACAAACTGTTTCATAAACATGCACCTCTCATTCATTGGGAATTGCTGCAGCAGCGGCTGCCAATCCCTGTTTGAAGATTCAATTAGGCATTTTTAATGCATTCCGCATGAAACGCGATTCGCCATGCCGTACTCCAAAACTTTTGTCATCTCACGTTAACTGCAAGCGGCAGCCGGGAGTTTTCAATGCAGGTCTGCTATACTATAGAAAACAACACGCATAGGAAAGGAATGCCAGCGATGACTTCCAGTGAACCAACATTTGAAATTGGGATAAGCACCTTTTTAGAAGCGACAAAAAATCCCATCACCGGTGAGACGATTAGCCACGCACAGCGCCTGCAAAACGCGGTCGAAGAAATCATTCTTGCCGACCAAGTCGGATTGGATGTATACGGAGTTGGAGAACACCACCGCAAAGATTACGCCAGTTCATCGCCTGCCGTCGTGCTCGCTGCCGCAGCATCCGTAACGAAACGAATCCGCCTGTCAAGCGCAGTGTCCGTCCTGTCATCCGATGATCCTGTCCGCGTTTTCCAGCAATTTGCGACATTGGACGGCTTGTCAAACGGACGAGCTGAAATTATGGCTGGACGCGGATCATTTATTGAATCTTTTCCGCTCTTCGGATACAGTTTAGACGATTATAGCGAACTCTTCGATGAAAAACTGGATTTGCTCCTAAAAATTAGAGAATCAGAAAAAGTGACGTGGTCAGGCAAACATCGGGCGTCCATCAATAACTTAGGGGTATACCCAAGGCCAATCCAAAACCCGCTGCCTGTTTGGATCGCAAGCGGCGGCACGCCGCAGTCAGTCGCAAAAGCGGGAGCGCTGGGGCTGCCAATCGCTCTCGCAATTATTGGCGGCATGCCTGAACGATTCGCACCGCTCATCGACCTCTATAAACAATCTGCTGAAAAAGCAGGGCATGATCCAAACAAACTAAAAATCGCAACACACTCGCACGGATTCGTTGATGAAACGAATGAAAAAGCGGCAGAGCTGTTTTATCCGCCAACTGCAGCGCAGATGAATGTCATCGGCCGCGAACGCGGCTGGCCGCCGTATACGCGCGAAACATATGACGCCGCCCGCAGCATGCGGGGAGCCCTGTACGTGGGGGATCCGGAATACGTCGCTGAAAAAATTCTGCTGCTTCGAAAAAACTTAGGCGTTGATCGTTTCTTTTTGCATGTAAACGTCGGCACCATGCCGCACAAAGACGTATTGCGATCCATCGAACTGCTCGGAACGAAAGTCGCTCCAATTGTTAGAAAAGAAATCGCCAAAGAAACGAAATAAATAAGTTGAAGTGCTGAGCCAATTCCACTCAGCGCTTTTTTATGCATGTTCTATAAGAAGTGAGAAATCAATTAAAATAGATGAAAACAAAAAAAGGCAAGGATTGGATAATCCATGAACAACCTTCAATACTTTATAAAAAGAAATCCCGTTTCCTTAAAAAAATTACAAAACCAAGTCATCGTCATAACAGGAGCATCAAGCAGCATTGGACTCGTCACTCCAAAAATGGCGGCGGCACGCGGAGCAAAAGTTGTGGCTGCAGCCGGAAATGAAGAGGCTTTAAAACAGCTCGTTGATGAACTAAGAAAAAACGGATGCGAGGCGGCTTGGGTTAGAGCGGATGTCGGACGCGAAGAAGACGTCAACAATATTGCAGAAATCGCAGTCAAAGAGTTGGAAGATTTGATACTTGGGCAAATTATGCTGGCGTCTCAATTTACGGCCACGCCATGAACGTAAGCAGCCTGCCCACGGAGGCATGATTTACCCGCCGGAAGCTGCAGCTGAAACCATTCTATATGCTGCAGAACACCCAAAAAAAGACTTATGCGTTGGAACGCAAGCGATAGCGGTAAAACTGTTTGGAACCCTGCTCCCGACAGTTGCAGATAAGCTGATGAAACATTGGCTTTATCATTTTCAACGCGCCGACAGACCTTCCAAACCACGTGAAGAAAGCGCTTTATACAAAGCAGGATTTGATTTGCGCAAACGCAGCGCGCATTACGGCTGGATTCGTTCCGGCAGCATGTATGTTAAAGCGAGCAAACACCCGCTTGCCACTCGCATAACCTTAATTGCAGGGGGCGCTTTGGCATGGACTTTGACGCGAAAAAAACGAAAAACCTAAAAACTTTAGTTTGTACAAGACAACAGCAAAACTTTTTCTTAAAATAATCTTTGCATCCCTCATTCTTTAGTATCAATATCATTATTCTAATATCTGTGGGCGATTGTTTCCCCCATCCTTTCTGCAAAATTTGCACTTTGCATAAATCAGCCAAATTCCACTTAACGTTGATTTTTCCACTATCCAAAACCTTTTAAACTGGCAAAAAAATCATAAAATCGCATCTTTTCTAAACACGATAGACATGCTATCATTTATGTAAATCTCTGAAAGCGTTTTCGAGCATTTCGCTTTGTTTGCCGAACATATCGATGAAACAGAAGCATACATTTTGTTTAAAAGCTTGAATCTTTCAAAAACACGCCAACAGAAGGAGGAATACTGTGAAACAGGAACTTTTAGCAAAATATCCACAACAGCCGCACGGAGGAACCTTGATCAACCGAGTGGCAACCGGAAGCAAACGGGAAGAAGAACTCGCAAGAGCAAAACAATTGCCAATGATTATGATTGACCTTGAAGCCGTCATCACGATTGAAATGATTGCAACTGGCGTGCTTTCACCAAATGAGGGTTTTATGAATGAACAAGACTACAAATCTGTTCTGAAAACGGGACGCTTGGCAAATGGACTTGTTTGGCCTGTGCCATTAAGCTTTGCGCCCATCGGCGCCCGCAATCAGGAAGTCGTCCGCTCGCTTTCCGTCGGCGATGAAGTGGCGCTTGCTGATGAAACAAAAGAGCCTGTAGCCATTCTAAAAATCGAAGACATTTTTGCTTACGACAAAGAAGAGCGGGCTTCGCATCTTTTTGGAACAACCGATCGCAACCACCCTGGCGTTGATTCCATTTACCGCCGCATGGGAGATGTCGCTTTAGGGGGGCCAATCACTTTATTGAGACGTGCAAACTGGGGGCCTTTCGAAAAACTCCGAATGGAGCCAAAAGACACCTGGCGCCTCTTTTATGAAGAGAAAAAATTCCGGTCGGTCGCTGGTTTTATTACAGGTGCAAATCCGCTCCACCGCGGGCATGAATACATTCATAAAAATGCGCTTGAAGAAATTGACGGCTTATTGCTTCAGCCTCTCGTAGAAATGGCAAAACGCGAATATACCCGCCACGAATTTCGCATGCTTGCCTACCGCGCGGTATTAGATGCGTACTATCCAAAAAACCGAGCAATTCTGTCTCCATTGCGCGTCACGTATATTTTTGCCGGTCCGCGCGAAGCGGTTCTCCATGCCTTGATTATGAAAAACTACGGGTGTACGCATGCCCTTATCGGACGCGATCATGCAGGGATTGGCGACTATTACGACAAATACGCGAGCCATACGATTTTTGACGAATTTACCGGCGAAGAACTCGGCATTGACATTCGCCTCTTCCATGAAGTCTTTTACTGCATGCGCTGCGACAGCCCAGCAACGGTGCAATCATGCCCGCACGACGAAAGATTTCGCATCAACATCTCCGGCACAAACATTCGCGAAATGCTGCGCCACGGCATATTGCCGCCAAAAGAAATTGTTCGCCCTGAATCAGCGCGCATCGCGATGCAAGGCATCCAGCCGAAAGGCGTCGATGAACACGGCGAATCCATTTCGCCAGTTGGAAAAATTGTAAAAGGGACTTTCCCTTTCTATATGGAGCGAACACGCTTAGGCGGTCCAAAACGGGAAAAGCCGTTAACCCTGGAAGAAGTCACCAAACGGGATCTGGAAGCAGTCATTTTAGATGTCCGCGAGAACGCCCATCGCATCTATAAAGAAGTATTTGAAGAGTACAGCCGTGTCGGCGACACCGATCGCGACTTGCAGCCGGAATGGAAAATGGATGCGCTCGATGCACTCAAATCTCAGCAGCAAATGGTCATTCAAGATTTGGAAGAAAAAGTCGCACAGGCGCCTGAAACGGCTTCTGATGAATTCATGTATCAAGATAAAGAAGAAGCCAAGCGCGAATTAGAAGTGGCAAAGAAAATTCTCGACGACATTCCGAAAACGCTTCGCAATGAAGACTTAACATACCGCACGTGGAACCCGCTTCCGTACAAACGCTATCGCGGCAGCGACGAGGCGATTGAATAATAAATAAAAATCAGGCTTGCACGTAACGAATAAGTCTAAAAAATTTATCTCAATTTTTCTTACATGATGTCCGTGCAATGAACAGAAAACATAAGCAGTTTTGTATAAAAACCCTTTTCAATAACAAATAGGCAGGGTTATTCCTTGATATGCTCCCCTTAAGGTAGACAGGTTAAAAAAATAAAAATCTGTTTATCTTAGGGGAGTTTTTATGTCCAAAATATTACTCTGTCGAATTTAAATATGAAGTCATCATGGCTTATAAAAATGGAGAAACTTTATCAAACCTACATTCAACATATCGCATTCGTGAAAATACTTTATATAACTGGGTTGAACATTTTGAAAGAGATGAGTTGCAAGGATTAGTAGATTCGAAAACATGGAAACAATATTCAAAAGAATTGAAAGAAATTGCAGTACGTGGCTATTTATCAGAAGAATGCTCTCAAAATGAAATTATACGGAAATATGGAAATTCTTGTAGAAGTGTGCTTCAACGATGGATAAAAATGTATAATGATCATAGAGAATCAGTAAATACGGGAAGAGGGAAATCGAGCTCTATGACTAAAGGTAGAAAAACCACTTGGAAAGAACGAATTGAAATTGTACAGGATTGTTTAGAAAGTGGAAAAGACTATGAAAAAACAGCGGAAATTCATCAGGTGTCATATCAACAAGTATATCAGTAGGTGCATAAATATGAAGTTGGTGGATGGGGTGCATTAAAGGATCGACGTGGACGTTCGAAGAAGGAAGAAAAATTAACTTAAGAAGAAAAATTGAAATTAGAAATGCGTCGAATCCAAAAAGAAAATGAACGTTTACGTGCGGAGAATGCTTTCTTAAAAAAGTTAGAGGAATCGAAAGGAGGCGAAAGTAAGTCAAGTAAGATTTGAAGATAAATATATCGCTATTAAAGAACTTCATGAAACAGAACAATTCAGCATCGTGCTATTATGTGAAATTGCCGGTGTTTCCAGAGCTGCCTATTATAAATGGTTAAATCGTACGCCTTCTTTTCGAGAAACAGAAAACGAAGAAACGATCCAAGAAATGATGGCTATATTCATGAGAAAGTTAGAAGAAATTTATGGTTATCGTCGAATGAAATTAAACATTCAACGAATATTTGGTATGCGTGTCAACCATAAAAGGATTTATCGACTGATGAAAATTGCCAGGATTGAATCTGTGTCGGAATCCGGTTCGGATTGGCTTGTGCTGAACCTTGAATTTGCTATGCGGCAAAA
>CALKAO010000141.1 GCA_937983115.1 uncultured Caryophanales bacterium | reverse complement strand
GCACCTTTCGATCCTTTCGGCCCTTGCGGTCCAGCAGGCCCTTGCAAGTTTGCAACCTTTTTCCATCCTTCGGACGTTTTTTCGTAAACGTCGCCTGTTTTTGTATCAAGATACAAGTCGCCGATATCACCTAGATCTGCTTTTGGAGCGCCAGATCCAGTGTGGATCAAAGAACCTTGCTTACCATCATCGCCCTTTACATTGCCAACTTTTGTCCAGGTGTTTGGATCACGCTTATAAATGTCGCCTGTTAAAAGATCAAGATATGAATCTCCGTTGTTTCCAAGCTCATCGCTTGGCGGCCCCTCACCTGTATACCATGAGCCAAATGGTTCAACGACATTTACAGTGCGTTCAACTGTAGCTGCATTGCCAGCGCTGTCGCTGACTGTATACGTGACGGTGTACGTGCCGATTGTGCTCGTATCGACATCTCCTGAAATTTCGATTTGGTCAGTCAAATCTCCGTCATAATTATCTTTTGCAGTTGCACCAGGTTCAACGTAAGGATCACCTTGCTTCACGATGATAGGATTGTCCCCATTTAACGTAATGACTGGAGCTTCACTGTCAATTGGAATCGTTGCAATTACATCGTTTTGTCCTTCCATTGGAATACAAGTTAAAGCTACTGGCAATCCGATGTTAACATTCATGCCAATTTGCTGAGCTTTAATAATGACTTCTCCTTCTTCACCAGCTGTAAATGGACCAACTTCTACACTTTCTCCTTCACTTGGAAAGAATAAAGATCCTTCTCCAGGTCGAGGAATTTCTTGATCGCTAAATGGCCCACTTAAAATTGAAGTTTCTGTATTTTCTGAACTGATTCGAAATACTGGTGATTCAGCTACACTTCCAGTCGGGAAGTAACTCGGAGACAGCTCATCAAAAATAACCATTTCAACCGAGACATCAGTTAAATAAAATTGTTCGTTCGGTCCAACCCACTCTGGAACAGTTGCATTAATGATAATTGGAAATTCTGTTGGATCAGTCGTAACTCCCCCCGGCAAAGTAACAGTACACCCAAATCCTGTTTCCAATTTAACGTCTTTCGTCCGATCTTCCGCATTTGCAGCATTCAGGCTAAACACAAACAAAAAAACCAGCGACAATATTGCGACAATCGAGCCTGTTATTTTTTTCAAATTACCGCCTCCTCTTAATCTGTTTTAATGTAATAAAAAATGAGTGGACCTTAATTACTAAGATAAAAGCTTGTCTTCCATTAATCTATTCCGTAAAAAGTCGGGTGCAAAAAAAGGCACCTACATTTATAGGTGCATCCTTCACTGATTAACCTTGCCGTTTAAACTTTCCTTCAATGAGCGCCCCGTTTTTTTCCTTGTCAGCTCAAATAAACCCATTTGAGTAAATCCAAAAATGATTATCGTTTGAAGATCGCGTGCAGCAGCTTTTTCCACTTCTTTATGGATGAACGTTTGTTCCTGTTCATTCATTCTCAAAAAGTCGATAACGATCATTCCGCCAAGATTGCGCAAGCGCAGCTGCCGAATCGCTTCAAAAGCAGCATGTTGATTAATAGTCATCGGATCAAGCGTGGAATGGCCGCTATTGACATCAATCACAGTTAATGCTTCATTTTCTTCGATGAGCAAGTAGCTTCCATCCTGGAGCCAGACAATTTTTTTCATGGCGCGATGAATTTCCCGATTCAGATCGATCGGCGGCGCAGCATCAAATATCACTTTCAACTGGAATTGATCTTTAAAGCGGTTATAAATGCTTTCATAATCTGTCGTAATGGCGGAAACGCCCGAAGAAAGACAGCGGTTTACGGTTTGTGTGATGCAATCCTTTCCTCTATGCAAAAGGGCGGGAGCTTGCACTTGCTTGCTTTTTTCAATAATCTGCATCATCTGTTCGCGCAATTGGCTTAATTCTTGTTTGACTTCGTCGAACTGCACAGTTGAAACTGCTGTTCGGAAAAGAAAACCTTCACGTTCGCGCTTCACCTTATTTGCAAAATCCAGCCATTTTTTCCGTTCCAAAAAGGGAAGTTTTTTCGAAAAAGCAATGTAATCATCGAAAGGTGAATAAACCATATAGCGGCCTGCAATTGTGAGTTTCATCGTCACTTGTCCGCTTTTATAGCGGCTGCTTACTCTTGCGATTTGAACAATGACCTCTTCGCCGATTTGCAAATTTGAGTGCAGACAATCCGCTTTATGCAAAAAAACATCGCGTTCCTGTCCAATATCAACGAAATAGGCGTCAATATTTGCTTTTTCCGCTTTAACGATTCCTTTATAGATCGAAGCAAGGGTTTCTTCTTCATCATTGCAGACGTTCAGCGCCATCGTTTTTCCATTTTCAATCACTGCTGCTACAAGCCGTTCGTTCCACTTGGATAAATAGATTGTACGCAATCGAATTCTGCTCCTCAAAATCAACTTTTACTACTCATTCTAACCGAAACAGCTGGCGAACAGTAGCTTTTAGTTGTCTGCGGATAAAATACGCTTCCAATAGTTCTTGCTCATCTTTCGCTTGGCGTTCTGCGACTACCGCATGCCGCACCCCTTTTTGAAAAGATTGCAGCACCGATTCGATCGAGTCATTTGGCTGGGCATACAAATACTTCATGCGTCGGGCTTCCGTTTTTTTTGCCAGCCGTTCAAGCAAAAAACGCAAAAAAACATAATAATGATGGCGATACTCTGTATAGAGAGAAAATAATAAAAAAATTAAGATAATTCCCGCATTTAAATGAAGTTGAAAAATGAACATCGAAACAAAAGCAAAACAAATGAGAAAGAAAAACGAAAGAATAAGCATGGACGCATGCGCTTTTTTAAACGGACGAAAATAAGCAATGAGCAAAAACAATAGCTTTCCTCCATCCAGCGGCCAAATCGGAAGCAAATTAAAGAGAAGAATCATAAAATTATAAGCAAAAAATTTCTCAAAAAATGCCGGTGTCCATACGTCGAAATAAACGAGGCACATGCCGAATGCGATTAGCCAAGCGTGCTGAAGCGGACCGAACAAAACAACGAGAAATTCTTCTTTAAACGGACGATTGCCATGTTCATCAACTTCAGCCATTCCGCCAAATGGCAATAAAACAATCCGGCGCACTCGCCAATTAAAAAAACGGGCCATCCAATAATGACCCCATTCATGAATAAAAATAATGAGAAACAGAACGATTAAATCGCGGAAAAAACCTGTCAGCATGGCCATTCCGAATACAAACCAAGTCAGTGGATGAACATCGAGCCGACTAATCAAACGACATCACCTGAATTGGGTCGATAAACGATTCGCCTTGTTTCAATGCAAAGAAAAACATCCTCGTTTTTTCATCGTTCTCCTTAAGCGCCATTCCAATCGTTTGCCCGCTCTTAATGTAATCATATAAGGCAACATCAACCGACTCTAAATTTCCATACCATGATTCGCTGCCATCGTGATGCTGGACGATCACAGTTTTATTCAAGCCTTCGCGTTCGCCGACAAAAACAACAAATCCATCCTGTATGCATTCAATTTTTTCATCAATCTCCGTTTCCAGCATAATCCCTTTTTTTTCAACATCAAACGGTTCAATCACTTTTCCAGTGACAGGAACTGCATATTGAGAATTCGCTTGATTGGAAGTATCAGAGTCATCACGGATAAGCCGTTCAGGCAAAAGCGCGAGGGGCTTTCCAAATTGGCGTTCATACCACGCCGCGACAGCAGCAAATTTAAAATCTTGTTCAAAAGTGTGCTCAACAAATTGACGAAGATTTGTAAACTTATCATCCGGCTGTTTGAATAAAATGGCAACTGAAAGAAACAGCACAATGGATAAAAAGACTTTAATCAAAAACAATTCTTTTGAAAACAAAGGATGCAGCGGCTTCTTTCCCTGATCGATCTCCTTCATATTTGCATAAATGGGAGAGACGGGATGCGCACGAGCACGTCGAATCCGTTCGGCTTTTCTTTTTTGATGCCTTTTTCTAAACTGCTCAATTTTTTTCCCCATTCCAATCATTCCTATACTCGCAATCGTTGTTACATCCTATGACTTGTCCCCGCCAGATATGTCTCGCTAACTGTCAATTTTTTGAGGGCGCAAAAAAAGAAGCCTGACCTTATATCAGGCTTCTTTCATGCATAAAAAACGGCCAACTTTCGAGAGAACGATGCATCGCGCGATTCCGCCCGCTGTTCCGACAGCATAAACGTTCCATTTCGTCAATTAGCGAATGCCAATTAATTTTTTCAATTTTGAAAACAACCCTTGAGACTCTTCAAACGAGGCTAATGGCACCGATTCACCCAAAATGCGCCTTCCGATATTCCGGTAAGCAATCGAAGCATAATTTGAAGGTTCAAGAGCAATCGGTTCCCCTCGATTGGCTGCTGCAATCACCGCTTCATCATCGGGAACAATTCCTAGCAGCTCGATCGCCAAAATCGATACAACATCATCGACATCCAGCATATCGCCCGACTTAACGAGCTGTTTGCGAATGCGGTTGATAATTAATTTCGGCGGTTCCATGTTTTTTTCTTTCTCCAATAAGCCGATAATCCGATCGGCATCGCGGACAGCTGAAGACTCTGGTGTGGTCACTACAATGGATTTATCCGCGCCCGCAACGGCATTTTTATAGCCGCGTTCAATCCCTGCCGGACAATCAATAAAAACATAATCATAATCTTGTTTTAATTCATGGATGATTTGTTTCATTTGTTCCGGATTGACTGAAGTTTTATCAACCGTTTGCGCTGCTGGAAGCACATGAAGACAGTCAAAGCGTTTATCTTTAATGAGCGCCGCATTTAATTTGCATCTGCCATGAGCCACATCAACCAAATCATAAATGATGCGATTTTCCAATCCCATCAGCACATCTAAATTTCGAAGTCCAATATCGCTGTCGACGAGACAGACTTTTTTATTCGATAGCGCTAGGGCAGTGCCAATATTGACCGTTGTCGTCGTTTTTCCGACCCCGCCTTTCCCAGACGTAATTACGATCGCCTCTCCCATTTATTTTGCCCCTCTCCTTTTCTATTTTTATGTATAAGTTTGCTGCAGCATCGTAAAAGATTGGAGTTTATCAATTCGTATTTGGTTAAGATTGTGATCGATATAGGCGTATTCCATCTCATGATTGAAAACTTGCAGTTCATCTGGAGAACGTGCAGCGATATCAGCAATCAACAATTGAGATGGTTCCATTTTTGAAGCGCAGATGACTGCATCTGTTTTTCCATTCGCCCCGGCATGCGCAATGCCTCTAAGCACACCCATAATATAGATATTTCCAGTAGCGACGACTTTTGCTCCGGGATTGACATCCCCGATAAGCAGAAGATCGCCCGTAATTTCGAGAACTTGCCCAGACCGAACCATTTTTTCAATTTTCACGATTCGATTTTCCTTTTGCATCTTTTCCGCTTCCGCCTTTGTAATGACATTGGAATGAACTTGTTCGATGTATAATTTCTTTTTCTTGCGGATCAGTTCAGAAATCGTATTAATTTGCTCCTCGTTTAAATAGCGATTTCCTGTTTCCAAAAAAACGGGAACCAATCGATTGTCGTTCGGCTCGCGTGTAGCCACAGATAATTTTTCTTCAATTTCATCCAATAATTCACGATATGAACAGCGATCATCAAGAATAAGCGTAAAGCCATCTTTTGTGCCTTTAATGGTTACATACTGCAGCTTGCGTCCCATGATGCGATTCACCTCAACATAAGGTATTCAACAACGTTTCAGTGAAATCCTTTATTCATTCACAGATTTTATAACTTTTTTCATCGGCGCAAAAATTAAAATAAAAAACCCCCCATTTAAAATTAAACTCGGCAGCAATCGCTCCAATAAAAAAAGTTTTATAGGAAAATCAATAAAGCCAATCAATGAATAAAGACCATAAATTAAAAAATCAAGAACAATAACCGTAACAAACGAAACAAGCAGCCCTACGATCGCATTGATGTGCATCACCTTTGCGGCTTGTCCGACAACATAAGCGGCAACGGCCATTGAAAACATGTAAATCCCAATAAAATCAGTGTAAATAATATCATGCAATAGACCAGCAGCAATCGCATAAATCACAGCCAAAGGAATGCTGACATACAGCGCGATCAAAATTAAAACAATCATCGCAAAGCGGGGAACGAGAACAAGTTGAGAACCAAAATTTTCAGGCGCTATGACTTGCATAATCGTTCCTTCAATAATAAAACACAAAAATAAAATGGCCGGGAGGTAAACGCGCTTCAACGTTCTTCCTCCTCTTCTTCATCATCTTCAATAACAGCAGCCGCTCTTTTCACAATCATTACATGGCGGATATCGTATAAATCTGCAGCCGGCTTCACAAGCGCCGATTTCGTCAATCCGTATTTATCGTTTTTAACTTCAATAATTTCACCAACAATTAAATTTTTAGGAAAAATGCCGCCTAAACCAGACGTTACGACAATTTCCCCTTCATCCACTTCCGAATCGATCGTAATATTGCTAAATTGCAGCGCTTGTTTTTCAGCATCAAAACCATTGATTACGCCAAAAATATCTTCATTGCCTTTCACATATACAGAAATCCGATTTGTCCGATCCAGATCGCTGACAAGCTGCACGGTGCTCGAAAACGGTTGAACGTTTTTAATTTTTCCGATCAAGCCTGCAGGCGTAATGACAGCCATGTTTACTTCAACGCCGTCTTCACTGCCTTTATCCAACGTCAGAAGATTATTCCACCGATCGGGCGATCGAGCGATCACACTCGCAGGAATCGTTTGATAATCACGCAAACTTGCTTTTTGATCCAGCAGCTCCCTCAACTCATCATTTTCAGCTTTAACGTCTTGATAATCAACAGACAGCTTGGCAAACTCGTCCAACCGGGCTTTTAGCACTTTGTTTTCTTCATACAAGTTTTTCAAATCGGCTAAGTTTTCAAAGAAACCCGCTACAGTTTTAGCGGGTTTATAAAACAACGATTGAACGGTTGCTACGGCATCTTTAAAAAACTGTTCCGGTTTAGACAGCGTGCTTCGTTCTTTCATCGAAAATCCAATTAAAGCAACAAGAATAATGATCGAAATCAGCAATACAATTAACCGTTTATTTGAAAAAAATTGACGCATACGAACACCTACTTCGACTTGCGAGAGCAGCGAGCATCTTTAGTTTCAAGATGTTCAAGCGAAAACATCACCATTTCCCGGTCCGATTTGCGAACCGCTCGTCCATTCTTTATCCCCATCTTCCTCGTTCGCTGCTCTCCTTTCACCATAACTTTTACAATATTATTTTGATTTTGAACGTCCTGTAATTCCTGTTTTTGAGCGAAGTAAGTGCAGATTTTCTAATGCTTTGCCTGTACCGATTGCGACACATTCAATCGGATCTTCCGCAACGATGACAGGCATATTGGTTTCTTCGCTTAAAACTCGATCAAGATTGCGCAGCAATGCTCCGCCGCCAGTTAATACAATCCCGCGGTCCATAATATCCGCCGCCAACTCCGGAGGGGTATTTTCAAGCGTAATTTTTACAGTATCGATGATGCTGTTGACCGTCTCATGCAATGCTTCGGCGACTTCCTTGCCCGTGATGGAAACTGTTTTTGGCAAACCAGTGACTAAGTCGCGGCCGCGAATTTCCATTTCCCCCAAATCATCGGAAATGCTCGCTGAGCCAATTTCCATTTTTAACAGCTCAGACGTGCGCTCGCCAATCATCAAGTTATATTTCTTCTTGATATATTGTATAATAGCCCCATCCATTTCGTCACCCGCTACCCGAATCGAGCGGCTAGTAACAATGCCGCCCAGCGAAATGATTGCGACTTCCGTCGTCCCTCCTCCGATATCGACAACCATGCTTCCTGTTGGCTCCCATACCGGCAAATCGGCTCCGATCGCAGCTGCAAACGGTTCTTCAATCGTATAGGCTTCGCGTGCGCCAGCTTGTCTCGTGGCGTCTTCAACGGCGCGTTTTTCAACCGCTGTAATGCCAGACGGAACGCAGATCATTACATTCGGTTTTCGAGAAAAAAACGACCCTTTCTTCTGCGCTTGCTGGATAAAGTATTTCAACATGATTGCTGTCGTATCAAAATCAGCAATGACTCCGTCTTTCATGGGTCTGACAGCAACGATATTCCCAGGCGTGCGGCCGATCATCTTTTTGGCGTCATCGCCGACAGCTTCGATTTGCCCCGTATCTTTTCGCAAAGCGACAACTGACGGTTCTCGAACAACAACTCCTTTCCCTTTCGTATAAACAAGTGTATTCGCTGTTCCCAAGTCAATCCCCATTGCATTTCCACGTAACATCTATGTATAACTCCCTTCACTCACCGAAAATGATCGATATTATGCTGTTTAACGTTCTTCCCTGACTTCTTATAAATTTACAAAAACGAAACCAATCCAGTATTATCATACTAAAAAAATGAAAAACAATCCCGTTAGAGCAGGATAAAGGATAATTAACAAATTAGATTATACTTGATAAAACGTGAAAATGATAGGTGGAAAAAG
Source organism: uncultured Caryophanales bacterium (assembly GCA_937983115.1). GTDB lineage: Bacteria > Bacillota > Bacilli > Bacillales > UBA6769 > Pueribacillus. Next base: position 32,091 of record CALKAO010000141.1, on the reverse strand, counting down.
AGACATTTACAGAGTTGTAAATTTTGTAAACGAAATGTCGATTTACGCCAGTGAAGAAAAAGAGAGAAAAGTCCATGGCTTCGCAACGAGAGAAGATGCATCGTGTAAGAACATTCACCCAGCGAGCTTCCTGCTGGCAAAGCGCCGAATCATCCGAGGAAAAATGTCTTCACTCTTTGGTTTTAAAGTCAATCTCTGAACGTTCGATATTCTGCCATGCCTCACGGCAGTTGGCAAGATGCAAAGCAAACGAAGGATGCCGCTGTTTAAAGCTATAAATAGCCTTTTTCTTTTAAACTGACGTATTGCTTATCGCCGATAATAATATGATCCAGCAAATCAATGCCCAATATTTTCCCGCTTTCCAACAGACGCTTTGTGACCTCGATATCTTCACGGCTTGGCGTTGGATCCCCGCTTGGATGATTGTGGAAACAGATAAGAGAGGCAGCAGAGCGCTTGATCCCTTCTTTAAACACTTCGCGCGGATGGACGAGAGATGCGTTTAAACTGCCGATAAACACCGTTTGTTTATGAATCACTTGATTTTTTGTGTTTAAATAAACTGCAACAAAATGCTCTTGGTTTAAAAAGCGCATGTCTTCCATGACATAGTTTGCCCCGTCTTCAGGAGAAAGAATCTTATATTTTTCATCAGGATGCAATTGCATCACCCGCTGCCCGAGCTCCAACGAAGCGAGCACTTGAATCGCCTTCGCTGATCCGATCCCTTTAATCGCTGTCAACTCTTCAATGGTTGCATGTTTCAAAAGGCGCAGCCCTTCAAAATGCTGGAGCATTCTTTGGGCGACTTGCAAAACCGACTCGTTCCTTGTTCCTGTTCGAAGAATGATGGCAAGCAGCTCTTGATTTGATAAGCTTTGCGCCCCTTTTTGAACGAGCCGCTCCCGCGGCCGCTCTGCGATCGGAACATCGCGAATCATAATCGGATAATCATTCATTGTTTCACCTCAAATCCTCCCCTTATCCTGCTCTAACGGGAGAAAACAAAATTAGGCTAAGCTAATTGTTTTGCAACAGAACGGCCTGCCTGCCTGCCTGAAAAAATGCAGCCTCCGAGAAACGTGCCTTCTAATGAACGATATCCGTGTACGCCGCCTCCGCCAAAACCAGCAGCTTCTCCCGCAGCATATAGGCCGTGTATCGGTTCGCCTTCATGATTCAAAACGCGGCTGGACAAATCCGTTTGCAAGCCTCCAAGCGTTTTTCGGGTTAAAATGTTCAGGCGTACGGCAATCAAAGGGCCATTTTTCGGGTCAAGAATTTTGTGCGGCTTAGCCACTCGGCTCAGTTTGTCCCCTCGATAATTTCTCGCAACGCGCATCGCTGCAATTTGCAAATCTTTCGTAAACGGATTATCCATCTCGCGATCTCGAGCATCAATTTGCCGCTTAATTTCTTCATGCGCCAACAAATTGTCTCCAGTCAATGCATTCATTTTATCCACGAGTTCTTGCAATGAATGGGAAACGATAAAATCTTCGCCTTTGTCTATAAAAGCTTGCACAGGAGCTGGCGCACCCCGCATCAGGCGCTGTTTTAACAGTTCGCGGATGCTTTTTCCCGTTAAATCCGGATTTTGTTCAGAACCTGATAGTGCAAACTCTTTTTCAATAATTTTTTGCGTCAAAATAAACCACGAGTAGTCATAGCCGCTTTTCATAATCGCTTCAAGCGTTCCAAGCGTATCAAAACCGGGAAAATACGGTGTTGGAAAGCGCCGTCCTTTTGCATCAAGCCAAATCGAGGATGGGCCTGGCAAAATGCGAATGCCGTGCATCGGCCAGATCGGATTCCAATTTTTGATGCCTTCCGTATAGTGCCACATGCGATCTTTGTTTACGACTCGTCCGCCGATTTTTTCCGTTATTTCAAGCATCCTGCCATCAACATGTGCAGGCACGCCGCTGATTAGCCGCTTCGGCGGTTCGCCAAGCCGAGACGGCCAATTTTTTCGTACGAGATCAAAATTGCCGCCGATGCCTCCGCTCGAAACGATTACCGCTTGTGCATGAAATTGAAATGATCCAGTGGCTTCGCGTGAACTTTTTTCCCCGCGGTTTATCGAACTCGGAACAAGAATCGCGCCCTCAACGCCAACGACGCTGCCATTTTGAACAATGAGCTGATCCACACGATGCCGCGGCCGATAATCAATCAGTCCTCGTTGAATCGCTGCGCGAACCCGTTCTTCAAAAGGTTTAACAAGTCCCGGACCTGTCCCCCACGTAATATGAAACCGTGGAACGGAGTTTCCGTGCCCATCGGCCAAATAGCCGCCGCGTTCTGCCCATCCGACAATCGGAAAAAAACGAACGCCAAGCTTGCTCAGCCATTCGCGCTTTTCGCCTGCGGCAAACTCAACGTAAGCTTTCGCCCATTTGATTGCCCAGTAATCTTCATCTTCCTCGCGATCAAACCCTGCGGTGCCAAGCCAATCTTGCCAAGCCAATTCAGGAGAGTCTTTTATTCCCATGAGACGCTGCTCAGGAGAATCTACAAAAAATAAACCGCCAAACGACCACCATGCCTGGCCGCCCAGCGAAGCTTCCGGCTCTTGATCAAGCAATAGCGTCTTTTTTTCAGCTTCTGCAAGCTCACATGCAGCAGCTAGCCCCGCTAATCCCGCCCCGACGATAATCGCATCATATTCCATCTTCCTTCACCTTCTTCTCTATAAATGATACGGTTTCTATTCATAGTTTATTTTCAGCATCAATGAGGAATTTCCTGCTAAAAATTACATAATTCCCGATAATAAAAACATAAGATTTAATTTGCTTTTCAAAGATGAATTTAGAAATCTGAAACCATCTTGATTTGCCGGCGCCTATTGCCGCTGGACCATTGCGGCAATTGTTGGCGAAGGCTTGTTTCTGCACTGCAGAAACGCAATTGAATAAAAAAATTAAGCGGCTTCAGCCTTCAAAGGCTAAGCCGCTTTTATTTGCTCATTTATCTCGTTTGCCATTGCTGCTCTTCAACAATTTAAACTCTGCAGCTAAATGAACCATTTCTTAACGAACCATTTTCTGATATAGCAAAAATGCTTCCATTATAAATTGTTCCGCTTCCCAAAAATGTTTTTTTTCGTTCTCATTCAAATAAGATTGAATGGCATCATCGGTTTGCTGCAGTTGATGAGCAAATTCCGCTATTTCCCGATCCTTTTGTTCGATTTCTGCTTTCCACTCCGCCAATTTTTTTGACAGTGCTGCCCGATCCTTGATGTCTTGATCGTTAAAAAGCCGTTCGGTATCCATAATAAACGCCAGCAGAAGCTGTTTGCCTTCTATCAGCAGCTGTTTCTCTTCTTCAGGCATGCTTTCATTAGCCAATGCTTCGTATTTTTTTACATATATGTCTTTCCCTGACGATTCATATTCTGAAATCAATGTTTGCAAATGATCTTTTTTTGTTCCGATTCCAATATAAAGCCGATAAGGCTGTTCTGACTCATCCACCACAGCAGCATATCCATCCTGAATAAATGCATCCTTCGCTTGATTGGCCGATTCAATCGTTTTAAAAGCGCCGCCTTGAATGAGGCTGACTGCAATTTCAAGACTGTCCTCGACAGATGCTGCAGCGGTTTCGCCAGCTTCCGTCTCTTTGCCTTGTGCGTTATCAATGACGGACTGCTCGCCCGTAAACATCGAAAGCATGAGAAACCCAAACGCAGCGCCAATGCCTAATGCCGTCAGCGCAGATGCCCACACTTGCTTTAATACCGGGCTGCTCCGTTTTTTCGGAAAAAAACGCTGCTTTTTCTTTCGCTTTTTTTTAAAATGCGCGTGAGGAATTCTTCTCCTCGGCTGTTGTTCGCCAAACCCGCCGCTTGCATCGAGAATCTCGATGTCACCCATATCTTTTGAGGAACTGCTGGCTTCTCTTTTCTTTCCATTCACGACAACTGTAATTTTTTTTTCATTGCGTTCCACCATGTCTTCGCTCCTTTTCCAACAGCTTGTACAAAAACTTTATGGCGGAACGGTCAAAATTATGACTGTTTGCACAAAAGTTTGCGAACTTCAGAAATGAAATAAAGCGAGCCAGTTACAATGATTGCCGTTGATTCGCCGCCATTTTTGACAGCATCGTCGAGCGCTGTTTCTACATCCGGCTCAACTTGAAGGTTTTGCATTGTTGCAAATCGCTGCAGTTTTTGAACAGACAATGCTTTCGGATGAGAAAATGATGTTAACGTCATTTGATCTGCAACTTTTTCCAAATTGGCTATCATCGGCCGGACATCTTTCGTATCCAAAGCAGCAAAAATAATATGGATGCTGTGATTCGGAAAGCGAGAAACAATCGTATCAGCTAAACACGCTGTCGCTTGCGCGTTATGCGCACCATCTAAAACAATCAATGGCTGTTCGCTCAATTCTTCAAAACGGCCTTTCAAAAATGCGGATTCCAAACCCGTTTTTAATTCATCAATTTCAACCGATAAACCGAAAAAGAAATATAAATAATCGATGGCCATTAATGCAAGAGAAGCATTTTCAATTTGATGTTTTCCTTTCATCGGAATGTACACGGCCTCTTTTGTTAAAAACGGCGATTGAAAATCAAACTGTTCGCCGTCCGGCATTGATCTTTCATTTTTAGTCAAAAAATCATCGCCGTAACAGTAGCATTTTGCACGCTTCTCTTTCGCTGTTTTTTCAATAATTTCAAGCGCTTCTCCTGTTGCTCCTGTAATCACAGGAACGCCTGATTTAATAATGCCAGCTTTTTCAGATGCAACGGATTCAATCGTATCGCCTAAAATATCCGAATGATCAAGGAAGACATTTGTAATTATCGTCAGCATCGGATGAATCACATTTGTTGAGTCAAGTCTGCCGCCCAGCCCTGCTTCAAAAATAACAATATCTGGATAAGCGGTTCTGGCAAAATACTCAAGAGCGATAACAGTCATCACTTCAAATTCTGTCGCTTGTCCATATTCAGTCGTCTCCAATTCCTCTACGAGCGGACGAATTTTATTCGCAATTGAAATCAAATCATCGTCTGAAATGGGTTCGCCGTTTACGGCAATCCGCTCCTTCGCACCAGTGACATGCGGCGATGTAAATGTGCCAATTTCTTGGCCGGCATTTCTTAACATTTGAGCAAGAAACTCAATTGTCGAGCCTTTTCCATTTGTTCCCGCGACATGAATTGTTTTTAATCGGCGTTCAGGATAATTCAGCTTTTCAAGCATCCATTCCATCCGTTCAAGACCTGGTTTAATTCCAAACGTTAATAATCCTTGCAGCCAATCAAACACTTCTTGAATGGTATTCATTTTCATCGTTATCCACTCCTTATGACAATGCAAAAGGCGAGAAGCATCCTTTGCATTCGGCTTTCAACATCGCGAAAGCTTTCTGGAAACCGCAACTCGCCTTTCTAGATTTTAATGCCGTGTGATGCTGCGTTTCAGTCTTATTCATGGAAAGGCATTAGCGCGCTTAAAAAGCGCTGCCTTCTGCCGGAATGGCACAATCCTGACATGCCATGAGCAGCGTGCCACTGGCTCGTTCATGAAAAGCAGATCGATGCCGATATTCAATTGCAACGCAACGTGTTAACGCGAAAGTTCTTCCATGCGCTTCTTTACGATTTCCCGTTTTTCGAGATAATCTTTTTCTTTTGCCCGTTCTTCTTCAACGACTTTGGCAGGCGCTTTTTTAATAAATCCTTCATTTGAAAGCTTTTTCTGAACGCGCTCAACTTCTTTCGTCAATTTCTCATATTCTTTTTTCAAGCGTTTAAGCTCTTCATCAATGTCAATTAACTCTTCGAGCGGCAGGTAGATTTCTGCGCCGGTAATCACTTGAGTGACTGATTTTTCTTGAGGTTTTGCATCCTGTGAAATCGTCAAAGCATTCGTATTGCAAAATCGTTCAATATACGCCGCATTCTTGTTTATAATCTGTTCGGATTGTTCGGACAGCGGCTTTATCGCCATGACAATCGGCTTGCTTGGCGCAACGTTCATTTCAGCGCGAATGTTGCGAATCGAACGGATCACCTCTTGTATCAGCTTCATTTCTTCAAGTGCTGCTGGGTCATGCCATTTCTCTTGTTTTTCAGGCCATTTCGCAACGGTAATGGAGTTGCCTTCGTGCGGCAGGTGCTGCCATATTTCTTCGGTAATAAACGGCATAAATGGATGCAGGAGGCACATCGTCCGCTCAAGCACATACGCGAGGACGGAGCGCGTCGTTTTCTTCGCTTCTTCATCATCGCCATATAAAGTCAATTTCGCCATTTCAATGTACCAATCACACAAATCATCCCAAATGAAATGATACAGCTTGCTGCCAACCTCGCCAAATTCGTATTTCTCGCTTAACTCGGTCACAGCTTCAATCGTTTCGTTGAGCCTGGTTAAAATCCATTTGTCTGCAAGCTGCAGATCGCCATCTAAAGAAATCTCATCATAGGTTAAACCGTCCATATTCATCAATGCAAAGCGAGAGGCATTCCAAATTTTGTTGGCAAAATTCCAAGCGGCTTCGACTTTTTCCCAGTAAAAGCGCAAATCATGGCCAGGCGCGCTGCCTGTGACAAGAAAATAGCGAAGGGCGTCTGCGCCATATTTATCGATCACTTCCATCGGATCGACGCCATTTCCTAGCGATTTGCTCATTTTTCTTCCTTCTGAATCGCGAACGAGTCCATGAATCAGAACATCTTTAAACGGGCGTTCGCCTGTAAATTCAATCGCTTGGAAAATCATGCGGGCCACCCAGAAATAAATAATGTCATAGCCGGTGACGAGCACATCCGTCGGATAATGCCGCTTCAGATCTTCAGCTTCATCATCCGGCCAGCCCATCGTCGAAAATGGCCACAACGCAGAGCTGAACCATGTATCTAACACATCTTCATCTTGTTCCCAATTTTCACTGTCTTCAGGAGCGTCATGGCCAACATAAATTTCGCCGGTTTCTTTATGATACCAAGCTGGAATTCGATGGCCCCACCACAGCTGCCTCGAAATGCACCAATCGCGAATGTTTTCAATCCAGTGCAAATACGTTTTTTCAAAACGTTCAGGGACAAAGTTGACTTTTTCGCCGGATTTCTGCAATTCAATCGCCTGCTCGGCAAGAGGCTTCATTTTTACAAACCACTGCGTCGACAAATACGGCTCAACGATAGCGCCGCTGCGCTCAGAATGTCCGACAGCATGCACATGATCTTCAATTTTGAACAAAACGCCTTGTTCTTGCAGATCTTTCACGATTTTCTTGCGGCATTCAAAACGATCAAGCCCCTCATATGGACCGGCGTTTTCATTCATTGTGCCATCTTCATTCATGACGAGTATCCGCTCAAGGTTGTGCCGGTTGCCAATTTCAAAGTCATTCGGATCATGGGCTGGCGTGATTTTAACCGCTCCTGAACCAAATTCCATATCTACATAGTCATCGGCAATGATTTCAATTTCGCGATTCACAATCGGCAAAATGACTTTTTTTCCAATTAAATGCTTGTATCGTTCATCATTTGGATGAACCGCAACAGCAGTGTCGCCAAGCATTGTTTCTGGTCGTGTCGTCGCCACTTCAATGCAGCCGGAGCCGTCTTTCAGCGGGTATTTCATATGGTACAATGCGCCTTTAACGTCTTTATAGATCACTTCAATATCCGATAATGCCGTTTTCGTTTCTGGATCCCAGTTAATAATGTATTCGCCTCGATAAATCAAGCCTTTCTTATAAAGCCTGATAAAAACTTCGCGAACAGCTCTTGACAAGCCTTCATCCAAAGTAAACCGCTCGCGTGAATAGTCAAGCCCAAGTCCGAGTTTCGCCCATTGTTTGCGAATGTGATCCGCATATTCTTCTTTCCATTCCCAAGACTTTTCAAGAAACTTCTCTCGCCCTAAGTCGTAGCGGGTCAACCCCTCCTCTTTAAGCTTGGCTTCCACTCGCGCTTGCGTTGCAATCCCTGCGTGATCCATGCCTGGCAGCCATAAAACGTCATATCCTTGCATCCGCTTCATTCTTGTAAGCATATCTTGCAAGGTCGTGTCCCACGCATGCCCGAGATGAAGTTTTCCGGTAACATTCGGCGGCGGAATGACGATTGTATACGGTTTTTTCTTCGGATCGCCGGTTGCTTCAAAATAACGGCCGTCCAGCCAATACGCATACCAATTTTCTTCCGTTTTTTTCGGATCATACTTTTTCGGCATTTCAGTCATTTTTATTCCTCCATTGCATGATATAAATTTTTTTCATAAACGCAAATCAAAATCTTTAACGTGTAAAGTCAAAATTTTACGCAAAACAAAAAAACTTTCATCCACAAAAGGACGAAAGTTTTCTTCCGCGGTACCACCTTTTATTCACAAAATCAAAAAGATTTGTGCAGCTCATCTCGGTAACGGCGCTTTACCGGTTTCTTCTACTGCCTTTTCAAAGAAACTGCTCAAGGGTGACTTCTGTGCTGCTTTCCTTAAGAAATCTCTCAGCTGCTGATTTCTCTCTCTGGCAAGGAGCTTCACACATACTCGTCCCTTTCATCGCATCTGCCATCATTCAGTTTGCTTAGATTTTACCCGATTTTGCCTTAAAACGTCAAGTGGACCGAACACATCGCTTTTTTTACACATACATTATAAGAAGCGACAACGAACGATAAGGAGGAATAAAAATGAATCAGCTCGGGAAAAAAAAGCAATATTACCGCCGATTAAAATATCCGCCTCTGCTGTTAAAAATTAGAGAAGCGTGCGCCGCTTTTATTTTGCCTTTAACAATTTTTCAATTCATTCGAACTTTGCTGCTGCCAACCCCCTTTGATGTCATTTTATTATTAATCCTGATCGGATTGACGCTTTCCTTATTTCTTGAATGGTTTTAACGGCTGCATTTCTGGTGAATTTACTGATTCTCTGACGAATTCACAGGAATATATAAAATCTGGCCTTCTTCAACTTGTTCATCGTGCAATCGATTGAGCCTGGCTAATTGCGTAGGCTGCACTTCATAAGCTTCGGCGATCGAATCCAATGATTCGCCAGGTTGAATGATGCGCATGCGCAAACGTGAAAACTGTTCTTCTTCCCGGGTAAGCATTTTCGTTAAATAAAGTGCATTTTCAGAACGGACGGGCTGTTTTTCCTCCGGTTCTTCTTCATCCGATTCAACAACGGCTTCATCTGCTTCAGCATCTTCTTCAGATTCATCCTCAGCTTCAACAGCCTCAACGGATTCGTGTTCCCTCCGCTCAACAGGCTCTTCTTCCGGTTTTTTGCTTAAAGACGCCAGGATGTCAGGATTGTCTTCTTTCGATTCTTCTTCCACACGGCTTTTCAATTCAAATTGAGGGCCTGCTTCTTCCCGCTCTTCCTCCGTTTGCAACCCCTCGTCCATTTCATGCAAATCCATTGCTGCATCATCTTCTCGCTTTACGTCAATAACAAACGATGCTTTATCGTTTACGTAAATCTCTTTTACCCTTTCTTCGAATTCCTGAGTTTCCTTTGATTCCGCATTGTCCTCTTCAATGCCTTCAATGGCTAATTGTGCAGACAATTGCAGATGGCGCTCATTTGGAAGTTGATAATCAAACGATTCAACGCTCACATGAATTTCTTCAAAGTTTTTTATGCGATTTTTTGGAATCGTGATTTCAACCGGGAATCGGTGCTGAAATTCAGCCTTATTATCGTCAAGGCTGCGAACTTCTTGTACAATACGAAAAGCCATATGCTCACTCGTTCGCTCGAGCGTTTCTTCCTGTTCTTGAACCTCCTGCATTCGTTCGTATTCTCCGCCTAATCGCAGCGAACCTTTAACCGTTACATAATCTCCTGTTTCTTCTACCGCAACATCGGGTTCCAGCGAGATCGATAAAATATTCTCAATTTCCTCTCCTTGATTAAACCAAACCGACTCGTCAACATTAAATTTCAATCGATTTGCCATCCAATCATCACCTTTCTTTCGTGCGCCTCGATATAGTACAGGTTTATGCGATAATAAAAACGAATATGAGTAAAGAATAGGAATGAAAACTAGATAAATAATGGTTTCCATCCCCACTTTTGTCCAGAGCGGTTATCCTGACTGAAACGTTATAAAAGACCCCAATGCGCTTCTGTCAGATGGCGCCAATTTCCTTAATTTAAACCGTTCTCTTTTCTATCTTCTTGATGGCAATTTATTCATCCCATCAACCCATCGAATATGCCTCGTTTTGTGCGGCTTTCACCGTTTTTGCAATCTCCCGCATCAACATGCAGAAGCATTTGCTTCAAATAGCTCTTTCGCTCTTCCTTCTTTCTGCCAATGGACGGCTCCATCTCGCAAAACAATTGAACAGTGATTGACGGATGCACACCACATAAACGGACAAGATCTTCGTTTGAGCTGTCAATGCCACGCGCTTTCACGATCATTAGACATGTCTTCATGAACATGCTGAATGGGCTTTTTTAAATTTGAAAAAACTTTTTGATCCGCATTCGCCGCTTGACTTGGCATTTTCAAATTTATGCATAAAAAAGCGGCGCAATAAAACGCCGCGATTTTCCTACTGCAGTTCATTTAATTTTTTAAACGCTGCTTGAGCCGCTGCAATGGTCTTCTCAATATCTTCATCGCTGTGGGCTGTTGATAAAAAAAGGCCCTCGAACTGAGAAGGCGGAAGAGAAATGCCTTCTTGCAGCATCGTTTTAAAATAAGCTTTAAACTGTTCAAGATTGGAAGTCTTTGCCGTTTTGTAGTCCACAACATCGACATCCGTGAAAAACATGCCGATCATGGATCCGACACGGTTGAAGGTTATCGGAATCTGATAAGTTCTGGCCGCGCTCGTCAATCCTTCCTCAAGAAGTTTTGCTTTTCGTTGAAATTCCTGATACGTTTCTGGCGTTAGTTGTGAGAGCGTCGCATAGCCTGCTGCCATCGCCAGCGGATTGCCGGAGAGGGTTCCTGCCTGATAAATGGGGCCGCTCGGAGCGATTTGCTCCATGATCTCGCGTTTTCCGCCATATGCGCCAACCGGAAGCCCGCCTCCGATGACTTTGCCCAAACAGGTCAGATCGGGTGTGACCTTAAAATAGCCTTGTGCGCAATGGTAATCTACGCGAAAACCGGTCATGACTTCATCAAAAATGAGCAAGCTTTCATGTTGTTCGGTAATCTCGCGCAAACCTTCTAAAAATCCTTCTTTTGGCGGAACAACCCCCATATTTCCAGCCACAGGCTCCACGATCACAGCCGCAATATCTTCGCCATACTGTTCAAATGCCGCTCGGACGCTTTCTAAATCGTTATATGGAACCGTAATCGTATTTTGGGCAATGCTTTCCGGAACGCCCGGGCTGTCCGGCAAACCAAGCGTTGCAACGCCTGATCCTGCTTTAATAAGCAAAGAATCGCCGTGCCCATGATAGCATCCTTCAAACTTGATAATTTTATTACGATTCGTATAGCCTCTTGCCAAACGCAAAGCGCTCATCGTTGCTTCGGTTCCTGAGTTCACCATTCGAATAACTTCAACAGACGGAACGCGTTCAATGACAAGCTCAGCAAGTTTCGTTTCTAATTCATTCGGAGCGCCGAAACTCGTTCCTTTTTCCGCAGTCTCTTTAATCGCTTCAACGACTGCGTCATCAGCATGCCCTAAAATAAGGGGCCCCCAGGAAAGGACATAATCAATATATTCATTTCCGTCGATGTCATATACTTTTGAACCTTTTCCCTTTTCAATGAAAACTGGATTCATGTCAACATTTTTAAACGCTCTTACTGGGCTGTTCACTCCGCCCGGCATGACGCGAACTGCTTTTTCAAAGGCCGCTTTTGAACGTTCGAATGTTTTCATTCATAGCACCTCATTTATCATTTTTCAGCCAATTGGCAGCATCTTTGGCATGATATGTAATAATCAAATCCGCTCCTGCGCGTTTTAAACCCGTCAGCATTTCCAACACAATTTCTTTTTCATCAAACCACCCATTTTGCACAGCTGCCTTCACCATGGAATATTCACCGCTTACATTGTAAGCAACGAGCGGGTAAGGAAACGCTTCTTTCAATTCACGTATCACATCCATAAACGCCAGAGACGGCTTTACCATTAAAAAGTCTGCCCCTTCTTCCACATCTGACTGCGCTTCGCGAATCGCTTCCAGACGATTTGCCGGATCCATCTGATACGTTTTTCGATCTCCGAACTGGGGAGCGCTGCCTGCAGCATCCCGGAAAGGGCCATAGAATGCAGAAGCGTATTTAACCGCATATGACATTATTGGAATGTGTTCAAAACCTTCTTCATCCAATGCTTGGCGAATCGCAGCTACAAAGCCGTCCATCATATTCGACGGCGCAATGATGTCCGCTCCAGCTTTCGCTTGCGAAACGGCTGTTTTTGCATGCAGTTTTAAACTTTCGTCATTTTCAACGTATCCGTCTTTGATGACGCCGCAATGGCCGTGATCCGTATATTGGCATAAGCATGTATCTGCAATAACCGTCAACTCTGGATGGACTGTTTTCACTTGCTTTATCGCGCGTTGAACAATTCCTTGATCGCTGTACGCTTCTGAACCGACTTCATCTTTTTCATCCGGCACGCCAAAAAGCATAATCGCTTGAATGCCAAGGGAAGCAATTTCATCCATTTCCGCATGCAGCATATCGAGCGACAAATGATACACATCAGGCATCGAAGGAACTTCCCGTTTGACTTTTTCTCCTTCAACTACAAATAGCGGATAAATCAGGTCATCGACCAGCAGGTTGTTTTCTCTTACGAGCTTCCGCATGCTTTCAGTGCGCCGCAAGCGGCGATGGCGTTGAAATGGCAACATTTTTATTCCTCCTCTTTTTCAAAAAATTCCACAATGGCTTGCAGCAATCCATCCGTTGTATTTAATTTTGCAACAACATGAGGCTGCAGTCCATGCTTTTTCATCATTTGTTCGGTTATCGGCCCAATCGCAGCCAAACAAATTTCCGCAGCTTTGCTGCGCCAATCGACCGAATGAAGAAGGGTGACGAAATGATCGACGGTTGAAGGGCTCGTAAACGCAATCGCATCCAATCTTCCTTCAATCACTTCAGACTGCAGTTCATGGCGAACCTCTTCATTGATGCCTGTTTCATAGGCAATAACATCATGAACGCAAACGCCATGTTCCCTCAGCGTTTTCGGCAAAACATCTCTTGCCAGATTTCCACGGGGAAATAATACCCGTTCCCCCCGCTTGACATGGCGCAAAAATTCAGCTGCCAGCGATTCAGCTGTATACTCGCCAGAAGGGATGACTTTGGCTAGACAGCCGTATGCATGAACCGCGTCGCGCGTTTTTTCGCCGACAACAGCGATATTAAGGCGTTCAAGCTGAGCCGCAGAAATCTTTTCAGAACGCATGAATGAAAAAAAAGCTTTCACACCGTTTTGACTCGTAAAAACGAGCCAATCAAAGCTCTGGATCTCGTTGATTGCTTCCACAAGCGGCGCGACATCTTTCGGACGCGCAATCCGTATAAGAGGAATGACAACAGGAATGCCTCCAAGCTTGCGAATGGAGGCGGCAAACCGTTCGGCTTGCGCTTTGGCGCGCGTCACTAAAATCCGCTTTCCTTCAAGCGGTTTATCGCTCGTCATGATCCATCTCTTCTTTCACGCGCTCTAAAATCTCTTTTGCGCCGCGTTCCATCAACTGTCCAGCCAACGCACGCCCAATCTCTTCCGGATTGCTGCCGACAAGCGAGTCGCGTATAATCGTTTTTCCGTCTGGTTCGCCAACAAGGCCTGTTAAACGAATCGCATCATTAGTAAGAACTTCAGCATAAGCAGCAATCGGAACCTGGCAGCCGCCTTCAAGTTTATGCAAAAACGTGCGTTCAGCTGTAATGGTGCGCATTGTCGCATCATCATTGATTTTAGCAAGCAGCTGTTTCATCTCCTCGTCATTTTCGCGGCACTGAATCGCCAAGGCGCCTTGGCCGACAGCAGGAAGACAATCGTCTATTTCCAAATATTCTGTAATAACTTCTTCGGACCAGCCCATTCGCTCCAGCCCGGCAGCCGCTAAAATAATCGCATCATATCCGCCTTCATTAAGTTTGCGCAAACGGGTTTCGATATTGCCGCGAATCCATTTGATTTCAAGATCAGGGCGCTTCGCAAGAATTTGGGCCGATCTTCTCAAACTGCTTGTCCCGACAATCGATCCGCTTGGCATTGACGCGAGCGATGAATATTTGTTTGAAATAAACGCATCGCGATGATCCGCACGCACCGGAACGCTGGCAATCATTAAACCTTCCGGAAGCTCAGCCGGCATATCCTTCATGCTGTGGACAGCCATATCGATCTCGCCATTTAACATTGAAAGCTCCAATTCTTTGACGAAAAGCCCTTTCCCGCCTACTTTTGACAGCATGACATCGAGAATGCGATCGCCTTTCGTCATGATTTCTTTTACTTCAAATTCGACGGGCAAATCCAATTGTTTCAGCTGGTCGATCACCCAATGCGTCTGTGTTAAAGCAAGCTTGCTTGTGCGAGAACCTACGATAATTTTTTTCATAAATTTCCTCCTATGCTGTTTCACTGCCACCAGTGAAAGGTAGAGAACGTCTGCGATAAAAAGAGATTGATTAATAAAAGCAAAAAAGCGGCAATGTTAGTCAGCGCCAAATTCTTTCCTTGTTTTTTCTTTGCTATTTTCATATATAAAAAATAGCTGTATGCAATGAATACAATCGCTGATGTCACGACTTTTGCATCAAAATAAAAAAATGCATCGAGAGTGAGATGCCCCCATATGACACCCCAAATTAAACTGATAAGCAAAAACGGCACACCAAGCATTGTAAAAAAAAACGACATTTTTTCCAACTCTGTCAAGCTGCCAAAACGGCCCAAGCGGCGAAAACCGATTTTATTTTTTAATATTTCATACTGAATCACATACATCATTGCAAACACAAAAGATAAGGCAAATGCAGCATATGCTAAAAAAGCCATGGCAATATGCATAACAAACAATTCTGTCGTCATCATATCCGTAAGCAAAGGGATAAATTCAGATTCAGGAGAAAAAAGATATACGGACATCATCACAAAGCCGACAATGTTTGCAAAAAAAACAAAAAAATCAATTCTTGAAAACCGATTAATGATTAGCGACAGCGCAACGATGAGCCACGAAACAAAATAAAGCCCTTCATACTGCGTCAAGATTGGAACTCGGTTTAAATGAATAAATGATGCAAAGAAATAGACCGTCTGCAAAAGCCAAACAATAGAAAGCAACCAGAAAGCAATACGGTTTGCCTTCCGGTTGTGTTGAAGAAAATCTATAAAATAGCCTAGCAAAGACACTGCATAGATGATGAGGGAAAATTCATAGATCCAATCAAATTTGTGCATGCGGCTGGCCACCTCTCTTTAGGGGCGCAGCGGCATTTCAGCGAATGCTTCTTTTGCCACTCGCGAAACAACAGCTTCTTCACCTTTAGCTTTTGCTGTTTTCAGCTTCTGTTTTTCTTTTTCACGTTCGACTTCTTCTTCAATCGCAAAAATCTTTATAAATGTTTCCATCACATGCTCAGCATTCGGCTCGGCCGCTGATTCTTTCAAGCCTAAAATCGGATCGCGAAGCATTTGGTTGATAATGCTTTTTGTATGTTTGCGAATCACTTTCAATTCTCGTTCCGTTAAATCGGGCAGCTTTCGTTCGATGCTCTCCATCGTTTGCGCTTGAATCGACAGCGCCTTTGTCCGCAGCGCAGAAATCAGGGGAACAACGCCAAGCGTATGCAGCCACGCATGGAATTCTTCGATGGCCTCTTCAATCATCGTTTCGATTGTTTTCGCAATCTTTTTGCGTTCAATCATATTTTCATCGACCATTTTTTGCAAATCATCAATATTGTACAAAAAGACATTTTCCATTTGATCAAGCTCTGGATCAATGTCCCTTGGGACAGCAATGTCAATCATAAATAAATGCCGGCCGCTGCGCTTCTTTATGAATGGACGAACGATTTCAGGCGTGATGATGTAATCCTTTGAGCCAGTCGAACTGATTAAAATGTCACAGTCAGCCAATGCTTCTTTAAGATTTTCACTCGGAACCGCTTTTGCATTTAGCGAAGAAGCGAGTTGAACGGCGTTTTCATACGTCCGATTGACAACCGTAATCGCTTTAACGCCGCTGCTCTGCAAATGTTTAGCTGTCAATTGGCTTGTCTCGCCAGCCCCGAGAATAACAACGCGTTTATTCTTTAAACTGCCAAAAATCGACTTCGCCAGCTGAACCGCTGCGTAGCTGACAGAAACGGGCGATTCATCAATACCTGTCTCATAGTGAGCACGTTTTGCGAGCGTAATCGCTTGTTTAAACAATTCATTAAAAATGGTTCCTGTCGTGCCTGTTTCCTGCGCAAGCATAAAGGCGTCGCGCACTTGGCCGAGAATTTGCGTTTCTCCCAAGATCATCGAATCGAGTCCGCAAGCCACTTTAAACAGATGCTGAATGGCTTCTTCTTCTTCATAGATTGTCAAGTAAGGCGCAAACGTCTGCGGATCAAGCGAAAACCATTTGCCTAAAAACGCTTTCGTATAATATCTCCCGGTATGCAATTGATCGCAAACGATATAAATTTCCGTGCGATTGCAAGTAGACAAAATCACATTCTCAAGTATACTTTTAGAGTGACGCAATGTGATTAGCGCTTGCGGAAGACTTTCGACATCAAACGTCATTTTTTCCCTAATCTCAACTGGTGCAATTTTATAATTTAGACTGACTGCAATAACGTGCAAGACGTTCACCCTCTACATTATGCTACTTCATTCATTTTAGCATGTTTTATAGGAATCCGAGGCGCACATTGTGAAAGATGTATGAACCGCATAAAAACACACCTTTTGACTGAAGGCAGTATATCAGAAGTTTCGACACGAATCAAAGAAATTGGAGAGAGAAAAATGAAAAATCATCAATTGTTTACCGGGACTCTCCTCATTGGTGCTGGAGGGGGATTATTGCTTGAGCAGCTGCCATTTTCATTCAGCGGCTCTTTGCTTCAATGGCCGATGCTACTGCTCATCCTCGGAGCCGCATTCCTCGTTCAAGGCGCAATTGGAAAAGAGCGGCACGCTTTATTTCCCGGCGTCATCTTATTCGGCTTGGGCGTTCATTTTTCAGCCATTTCCTTTTCCGCTCACTGGCCAACGGGTTGGGGAATGTACACCTTGATTATCGGCATCGCTTTTTTAACGCAAAAACATTTAAGCAAAATAACCGCATTCCTTCTTATAGGTATATCCGCACTAGAATTATTTTATTCGGATTTCCAGCGGTGGCAAGCGATGGCGGTCGCCTACTTCAATGGATTTTGGCCAATCCTGCTCATTGGCCTCGGCTTATACTTGCTTATGAAAAAGAAATAGACTCTGGACTTATCATGAGAGCCTCATTTATCATAAATGCTGCTTTAAATCGCAATCGGCGAGTACAATCGACGTGCAAATTGCTTCGCGCCGCGGCGATTTTTCATAATAAGTCTTGAATCGCTTTCCAAGCTTGATCTTTTCCTTCGCCGGTTTCCGCAGAAAAAGGAATGAGCACGTCATCGCCTGCATTTAATGTTTTTCGTATTTGCTTTAAATGCTTTTCGCGTTTTCCTTTAGAAATTTTGTCTGCTTTCGTCGCAATGATAATCTTGGGGATGCCATAATGGTTCAGCCAATCATGCATTAATAGGTCATCGTTCGTTGGTTCATGGCGAATGTCCAGCACGAGCAAGGCTCCGCGCAGTTGTTGGCGATGCAAAAAATAGGTTTCAATCATCGAGCCCCAAGCTTCCCGTTTCGCTTTCGAAACTTTGGCATAGCCATATCCAGGAACATCGACGAAAAAAAATTGCTCATTAATAAAATAAAAATTTAACGTTTGCGTTTTGCCTGGCTTTTGAGAAGTCCTTGCAAGGTTTTTGCGATTCAGCATTTTATTGATAAACGAAGATTTGCCGACGTTTGACCTGCCGGCAAGCGCGATTTCCGGCGCGTTCCCATCGGGATATTGCTCTGGCTTGACCGCGCTGATGAACAATTCGGCTTTCGTCACTTTCATGCTTTCATTCCCCGATTCAATGCAATGTCCAGCACTTCGTCCAAATGTGAGACGGATATAAATTTTAAATCGGTGCGCACACTTTCTGGAATGTCGTCTAGATCTTTTTCATTCTCTTTCGGGAAAATTATCGTCGTTAACCCTGCGCGATGAGCGCTTAAACTTTTCTCTTTTAATCCCCCGATTGGCAGCACGCGTCCACGCAAAGTGATTTCTCCCGTCATTCCAACTTCTTTTTTTACTGGAATGCCCGTTAACGCTGAAATCAAAGCCGTTGCCATCGTAATGCCCGCAGAAGGTCCATCTTTCGGCGTCGCCCCTTCAGGAACGTGAATGTGAATATCATTTTTTTCATGGAAATCAGAAGCGATCTCAAGCTGTTCCGCACGCGAACGGATATAGCTGAATGCCGCTTGCGCCGATTCTTTCATAACATCTCCTAAACTTCCAGTTAAAATGAGTTTGCCTTTTCCGGGATAAATCGACACTTCAATGGATAGCGTGTCTCCTCCTGAAGGCGTGTAGGCTAAACCTGTCGCTGCGCCAATTTGATCTTCTTCCTCCGCCTGGCCATAGCGATACAGCGGCTTTCCAAGATATTCTTCCAATGTATTGTCGGTAATGATGATTCGTTTTTTATCTGCAGTAATGATCTGTTTCGCCGCTTTGCGGCATAATGAGGCAATTTGCCGTTCTAAATTTCTTACGCCGGCTTCTCGTGTATATTCGCGAATCAGTTTAATCATGGCATTTTCACGGATTTGCAGCATGCTTTTTTCCAAACCGTGGTTTTTTAATTGCTTTGGAATGAGATAATCTTTCGCAATATGCGTTTTTTCTATTTCGGTATAGCCTGCAATTCGAATCACTTCCATCCGATCGAGAAGCGGACCTGGAATTGCACCGATGTTATTTGCAGTCGTAATAAACATGACTTTTGATAAATCGTAAGGCTCTTCAATGTAATGGTCGCTAAACGTGCTGTTTTGCTCCGGATCGAGAACTTCCAGCAAGGCAGACGACGGATCCCCGCGAAAGTCGCTGGCCATTTTGTCAATTTCATCCAGCAAAAAGACCGGATTGATCGTGCCAGCTTTTTTCATGCCTTGTATGATCCGGCCCGGCATGGCGCCAACGTACGTTCTCCGATGGCCTCGAATTTCCGCTTCATCGCGAACGCCCCCAAGCGAAATTCTAACAAAATTGCGGTTTAACGCCCGAGCGACAGAGCGGGCGAGCGACGTCTTTCCAACACCTGGCGGGCCCGCAAGACAAAGAATCGGCCCTTTTAGCGATTTTGTCAATTGTTGAACCGCCAAATATTCAAGAACACGCTCTTTCACTTTTGTTAATCCGTAATGATCTTCATTTAAAATGTTTTCAGCGTGCTTGATGTCAAGCTTGTCTTCAGTCTCCTTCGTCCAAGGCAATTGAATGAGCCAGTCGATATAATTTCGAAGCACGGCGCTTTCGGCAGAACTTGTTGGAATTTTCTCGTAGCGATCGAGCTCTTTTAATGCCGTTTCCTTGACATGATCAGGCATGCCCAAGGATTCAATTTTGTCTCTTAATTCCATCACTTCATCAAATTTGCCTTCTTTTTCGCCGAGCTCTTTTTGGATCGCTTTCATTTGTTCCCGCAAATAATATTCCTTTTGCGTTTTTTCCATTGATTTTTTGACGCGTTGTCCAATTTTCTTTTCTAAATCAAGCACTTTTTTTTCGTTATTTAATAGGCGAATTAAAAGATTAAGCCGTTCTTTCACATCAAACGCGTTTAAGATTTCCTGTTTTTCATGTATTTTCAGCGTGAGATGGGAAGCAATCACATCCGCTAGCCGCCCAGGCTCATGAATGTCCTGTACAGAAGCAAACGTTTCGGCCGATACTTTATTTGATAAATTGACGTATTGTTCAAATAAATTTAATACCGTTCTCATCAACGCTTCATCTTCTAAATCTTTTTTTGAAGTTTCTTCAATCAATTCGACATTTGCTTCAAAATACTTTTGTGTTTCAGTAAAGTTTTTTATTTTTCCTCTTTTCATGCCTTCAACGAGCACACGGATTGTCCCGTTAGGAAGTTTCAGCATCTGTTTGATTCGTGCATACGTTCCAATCGGATAGATATCACTTTCTGTCGGCTGGTCAAGCGAGACTTCTTTTTGCGCAGATAAAAAAATGTGCTGGTCTCCCATCATCACCGCTTCTAAAGCCTGCACTGACTTTTCCCGTCCGACGTCAAGGTGTATAACCATGGTTGGATAAACAAGCAAACCCCTTAATGGCAATAACGGGATTGTGATCGTTTCTGACTTTGACATGTATTACACCTCCGACACGCCAGTAAAATGAAAAAGTTTCTCATCATAGTTTACAGGATTAAAATGGCATTTGCGAATAAATGTGTTTTTCTGCGAATATGGCGAATCATTTTTCGCATGCGCGCCGCAGTCTGTTCATAAAAGGAAGAACCCCGACTTATATTTTTCTTCTCATCGGAGGCTCATGCAAACCGCTAACTGCAGGGACAACCTGTTTTTCTCGTTTCACTTTCGGCTTCACTAAAGTCGCCTCTAGCACTTCTGACAATGTGCGAACAGGGAGCACTTCAATGCCTTCCATTTGCTTCAGCATCTCGCGATTGTTATCAATTGGAATGAGCACTTTTTTTGCTCCGGCTTCTTTTGCCGCTTTTATTTTTGCCACTATGCCGCCGACAGGCTTCACTTTTCCATGAATGCTTAACTCGCCGGTTAAAGCAGCTGTGTTGTCAACGGGGATCCGTTTAACTGCAGATACAATCGCTGCTGCAATTGATATTCCAGCTGAAGGCCCGTCGATAGGGGTGCCGCCGGGAAAATTGATATGGATGTCATATTGATCGGTTAACATTCCGTTCTTGCGAAGAACCGTCAGCACATTTTCAACCGAACTTTTAACTAAACTTTTGCGGCGTATCGACTTGCTGCTGTTTCCGATGCTTTCTTCTTCAACGATGCCGGTAATTGTAATGGACCCTTCGTGGTTTTTGGCTTTCGATGCCGCTGCCTCAATTTCAAGCAGCATGCCTGTATTTGGACCGGTTACTGCCAATCCATTGACGACGCCAATTTCAGGCGAATCATTGATTTTCTTTTCTAAACGCGGCGGAAGCTGGCTAAAGTAGACAACCCATTCGATATCCTCAATTTGAATGGTTTTTCTTTGTTCACTCAAAGCAACGCCTGCTGCAATTTGAATCACATTTACCGTCTCGCGTCCATTTCGCGTATAGTTTGTAACCATTTCCACCGCACGTTCATCAATCGCGCAATTGATTTTCTCTGCAGCCCGTTTTGCAATTTGGGCAATTTCTGCTTGTGTCAATTCTCGAAAAAAGACTTCTAAACAGCGAGAGCGGATCGCCGGCGGGATTTCATCCGCCGTCCGTGTCGTCGCCCCAATTAAACGAAAGTCCGCCGGAAGCCCATTTTTAAAAATGTCATGAATATGCAATGGAATGTTCTGATTTTCTTCACTATAATATGCACTTTCCAAAAAGACTTTTCGATCTTCGAGCACTTTTAAAAGTTTATTCATTTGAATCGGGTGAAGCTCGCCGATTTCATCAATAAATAAAATGCCCCCATGCGCTTTTGTTACAGCCCCTTGCTTCGGCTGCGGAATTCCCGCTTGCCCCATCGCGCCTGCCCCTTGGTAAAGCGGATCGTGGACGGAGCCAATAAGAGGGTCAGCAATTCCGCGTTCATCAAAACGAGCCGTCGTAGCGTCAAGCTCCACAAAAACAGCATCTGAGCGAAAAGGCGAGTCTGGATTTTTTTTCGCTTCTTCTAAAACGAGTCTCGCCGCTGCTGTTTTCCCGACGCCAGGCGGCCCGTAAATGATGACATGCTGTGGATTAGGGCCGCAAATGGCTGCGCGCAGCGCTTTAATTCCATCTTCCTGGCCGACGATGTCTTCAAATGTTGTCGGGCGAATTCTTTCTGACAAGGGTTTGGATAATGAAATATTGCGCATGCGGCGGAGCTGTTCCATTTCTTTTCGCGACTCTTTTTCAATCGACACTTTCTGTATCCGTTGATTTTTAAGCAAATTCCAAAAATAAAGTCCGATCACAATTCCAAAAAAGAGCTGAACGACAACAGCGATGACTGTCCAATCCATGTTTTTACCTCCTGCAAGAAAATTCGTTGTACTAGTATTTCCTTGCAAAGAGGTGCATAAACGATAAAATGGAAAAATGTGATAAAGGGCATGCCGCAGATAAAGAAAACCAACTATTTTTGCACTAGTTGGTTTTCTCAAAGTTATGCGCTTTCTTTCGGTTTTTTCGTTGCTTCCTTGGCAACCGTGCCATCTTCAAGCAGCAATTTTGGCGGCAAATTGTCAGTCACCGTTTCTTTTGTAATGATGCATTTTTTAATATCTTCGCGAGACGGCAAATCAAACATCACGTCGAGCATAATTTTTTCGATAATCGATCGCAAGCCTCGCGCTCCTGTTTTGCGCTCAATCGCTTGTTTGGCGATTTCTACGAGTGCTTCGTCTTCAAATTCGAGTTCAACGCCATCGTATTCAAGCAGTTTCTGATATTGTTTCACAAGCGCATTTTTCGGTTTTGTCAAAATTTCAACGAGTGCATCTTCGTCAAGCTCTTCCAGTGTCGCCAATACAGGCAAACGCCCAATAAACTCAGGAATTAAACCAAAACGAAGCAAATCTTCCGGCAAGACTTTCGATAAATATTCATTGTCTTTCAAATCTTCTTTTTCGGAATTGGCGCCAAAACCGATCACTTTTTTGCCGAGACGGTTCTTTATGATTTGCTCAATGCCATCGAATGCGCCCCCGACAATGAATAAAATATTTGTCGTATCAATTTGAATAAATTCTTGATGAGGATGCTTCCGTCCTCCTTGCGGCGGCACACTGGCAGTTGTGCCTTCCAAAATTTTCAATAGCGCCTGCTGGACTCCTTCTCCGGAAACATCGCGAGTAATGGAAGGATTTTCTGATTTGCGCGCCACTTTATCAATTTCATCAATGTAAATAATGCCTTTTTCAGCTTTTTCTACATCGTAGTCAGCGGCTTGAATCAGTTTTAACAGAATGTTTTCAACATCTTCGCCCACATAGCCGGCTTCCGTCAATGAAGTTGCATCAGCGATTGCAAATGGAACGTTTAAAATGCGCGCCAGAGTTTGAGCAAGCAGCGTTTTCCCGCTTCCAGTCGGTCCAATCAACACGATATTGCTTTTCGCCAGCTCGACATCGTCTGACTTATTCGAAGCATTAATCCGTTTATAATGGTTATAAACCGCAACTGAAAGCGATTTTTTCGCTTGATCCTGACCAATGACATAATCATTGAGCACTTCGCGGATTTCATGCGGCTTTGGAATTTCTTTAAACTCAACTTCTTCCTCTGTGCCAAGTTCTTCTTCAACAATTTCAGTGCATAGTTCAATGCATTCATCACAAATATAAACACCAGGTCCGGCAACCAGCTTGCGGACTTGGTCTTGTGTTTTTCCACAAAATGAACATTTTAATTGCCCTTTTTCATCGTTAAATTTAAACACGGCGTTCACCCCTCACAACTAATCATGATGAAAAAGCCCATTTTCTCTCTGCTTTATCCCAAACGTTTTCTTTTTCACTCTTCCTACATTATGTATTGCATTGTATCATAATTTTATGTTCAGTAAAACTAAAACACTTTAAGCCGCTTGTGTACATTATCTCACGTCATCGCCAGTTTATGTAAGCTGAATTTGCATAAAAGACAAGGTGCAGTGTGCACCTTGTCTTTGCGATGTAGAATTATTCAGTTTGAGCGGCTTCTTCTTCGCCATCCCGTTCCGCTTCTTCTTTTTCTTCTGCTTTTGGCACTTCTTTGCTGTGTTCAACGAGAAAGTCAATCGTTTTTCGCATTACAACATCGCGTTTTACTGCTTCAATGCCGCCTTGAAGCTCGAGCATTTGTTTGATTTGGTCAACTTCCATCTTGTACATATCTGCCATTTTCTTTATTTCTTCTTCTGCTTCTTCATCAGACGCTTCAATCTTTTCCGCTTTGCTTATCGCTTCAAGCGTTAAATTGGCGCGAACGCGCTTTTCAGCCTCTTCTTTCATCTGTTCGCGCAAAGCCTCTTCATCCTGGCCTGAAAATTGATAATACATATCAAGCGTCATGCCCTGTACTTGCAATCGTTGTTCAAACTCTTGCACCATGCGGTCAATTTCGTTTTTAATCATCACTTCAGGTATATCAATTTCCGCGTTTTCCGCTGCTTTTTGCACGACGGCATCCTGCTTGACATGCTCAGCCTGATGCTTTTTATCCTCTTCAAGCCGCGTTTTTAATTTTGCCTTCAATTCTTCAAGCGTTTCAACTTCGTCATC
Source organism: uncultured Caryophanales bacterium (assembly GCA_937983115.1). Classification (GTDB taxonomy): domain Bacteria; phylum Bacillota; class Bacilli; order Bacillales; family UBA6769; genus Pueribacillus. The sequence goes on along the minus strand of CALKAO010000141.1, from coordinate 7,550 downwards.
GACGTCTTTCGCAAATTCATCATCAAGTACAGGGAGTTCTTTTCTTTTCACATCATGAATTTTTACATGAAATACAGCATCTTTTCCCGCTAATTCTTCAGCGTGATAGTCTTCAGGAAATGTCACATTGACTTCTTTTTCAGAGCCGGCTTTCTCGCCAATCAATTGTTCTTCAAAACCGGGAATAAACGTTCCTGAACCTAATTCAAGCGTAAAGTTTTCAGATTTTCCGCCTTCAAACGGTTCGCTGTCAATCGTGCCTTCAAAATCGATAACAACAGTATCCCCTTCTTTTGCTTCCTCATCTTCAACTACGATGAGTTCGGCTTGATTTTCTTGCAGGCGCTTCAGCTCTTGTTCAACTTCCTCATCTGTAACTGAAACATCCTGTTCTTCAACTTCTAATCCTTTATACTCGCCGAGCTTTACTTCAGGCTTGACAGTAACGGTGGCTTTAAAAATTAATGATTTGCCTTTTTCGATCTGTTCAATATCGACTTCAGGCTGGTCAACCGGCTCAATGCCTGTTTCTTCCACCGCCTGCGAATAGGCTTCAGGCAAAACGAGATCGACGGCATCTTGATATAATGCTTCAACGCCAAACCGGCGTTCAAAAATTTTGCGTGGAACTTTTCCTTTTCTAAAGCCAGGTATATGGACTTGCTTTACAACTTTTTTAAACGCTTGATCAAGGGCGGAATCAAATCGTTCAGAATCAACTTCAAACGTTAATACCCCTTGATTGCCTTGTTCTTTTTCCCATTTCGCAGTCATCTTTTTACCTCCAAAACATCTCTTTCTTTTTTGACGGGCTCGCTTTCCTCCATTTCTTGGACTGAGCCTCTTCTTTCAACAAGCGCAAATTCCCGTCCAACCATCGGCGCTGTTTCAGTTCATCGACGTAATAACCATTACATTATAGCATAGATTAACGCGTTTTCAATCCTATAATCAAGCGAGAATGGTTATTCAAACAGCTGAAGGGCATCAGGCATCATTTTCTCCATTTCAATGAGGCAGTCTTGCAGCTCTTTCAAAGCGATGCCATAAAGGGATGCCAATTCTTCTGCAGCTGCCGGCAGCCCGTTCAAACGGCAGCTTTCATGATGAATCGCGGCTGCAAGGACACTTGAATCATAATCGGGCAGCGGAAAGGGATAAAAGGACATCACGACATTGGCCCACAGCTGCACACTCATCTCGCACAACGATGGATTTTCACTTTCCAACATCTCACGCAATCGTTCATTTACTTCTTCCACTTGCGGATGATCGAAAGGATTTTGTGCAGCGGCCGGCTCAATGACAAGCCGGTTGGAAAATTTATGAATTTCCACCAGCTCGTTTATTTTTTCATCAGCAAGATGTCGAATGACGATGCTTTTTAAAACGGGATCGGCGCTGCTTGATTTTAAAAATTTTTGCAGCTCATTCAACATGGCTTTGTTTGGTTTGTTTGCCAGCTTTTTAATGGCGATAAGCTGTTTTTCTATCTGATCGCCTGCCAACAAGCTGCTGTAATGCTTAATTTCTTCATGAGACAGCGATATGCGCCGCTCGCTGCGCCCATCGGCCATTTTTTTTGAAAAGGCCAGCATTTGATAAAAAAATTCCGCTGATGAAACAGGCAATGTTTCTTCTTGCAAAACGGCTTCCAGCAAATCTGCGGCTTCGCGATACTGCTCCAGTTGAATTAATATTGAAATGTAAACTTCCAGAACTTCAAAATAGTCGCCAATCGCTTCGGTCAACATTTTATCACAAATGGCAGCCGCCTTGCGCAAGTCGCCTAACTCAGCAAGGCAAATCGCTTTTCCCAAATTGGCTTCCGCATGTTTGGAATCCATGGACAACAGCTGGTTAAAGCATTCAAGCGCTTCTTCATGCTGGTTATTTTTAAGCGCCAGCATCCCTTTTTCGACAAGCGTTTGCCTCAAATGCGGAAATGGAATGATCTTCTTGTCATCACTCTTCATCATATCGCCCACGCTATCTTTTTTATTAAGTGCTTGATACAATCCGCACTCAGTCTAACAGTTGTTTCATTGATTGACAAGACAAACTCCATTCAAACCCAGCGTCAAATATAACGGTCATGCAAAAAGCCTTAGTTGTTCTCCGAATCAAACAACTAAGGCTTCTCGATTTTGTTTGGCCATCGAAAAAATTTTGCGTCAGCGGGGGTTTTGGTTTTCATATGCTGCAATTTCCTCTTCATAGCGCAATGTAACCGCAATTTCATCCCAGCCGTTTAGCAGCATTTCCTTCCAATGTGGATCAATATCAAAAGAAGCGCTGAAACCTTGCAAATCTTTAACCGTCTGTTCATGCAGATTAACCGTGAGTTCATAATCCGCGTCAGCAGCTTTTTCCATCAGCTGTTTCACTTCCTGAGAGGCTAAACGAACAGGAAGAATGCCATTTTTCATGCAGTTGTTATAAAAAATATCTGCAAAGCTTGGAGCAATAATAACGCGAAATCCGTAATCCAACAAGGCCCACGGCGCATGCTCTCGCGACGACCCGCAGCCAAAGTTTTCGCCGGCAATCAAAATGGTTGCATCTCGATTTTCCGGCTGATTCAACTCAAATTCTTCATTGAGCTTGCCAGGCGCTTTGTATCTCCAATCGTAAAACAAAAATTCGCCAAAACCCGTCCGTTCAATCCGTTTTAAAAATTGTTTCGGAATAATTTGGTCTGTATCGACGTTGACGCGATCAAGCGGAGCGGCTTTTCCTGTATAAACTGTAATCGGTTCCAACCCTTGCTGCCTCCTTTAAGAAACCACTTCTTCATTTTTTAATTTGCGAATATCCGTAAATTTTCCCGTTACAGCTGCAGCAGCAGCCATGGCAGGACTGACAAGATGCGTGCGCGCACCTTTTCCTTGGCGGCCTTCAAAGTTTCGATTTGACGTTGAAGCGCAGCGTTCCCCTTCAGGAATAATGTCAGGATTCATGCCTAAACAAGCGCTGCAGCCCGAATCCCGCCATTCAAAGCCGGCTTCTTTGAAGACTTTGTCCAAGCCTTCTTTTTCCGCTTGCGCTTTCACTTGCTGTGAGCCTGGCACAACGACGGCTTTCACTGATTTTGCCACTTTTCTGCCTTTTACAATTTCGGCTGCAGAACGCAAATCGCTTAGCCGCGAGTTTGTGCAAGATCCGATAAATACATGCTGGATTTCAACATCTTGAATCGGTGTTCCGGGTTCAAGACCCATATATTCCAATGCACGGCGGGCAGCGCGGCGTTCTGTTTCCGTTTCAAAATCATCCGGATGCGGAACGGCGTCATTTACGGAAATTCCCATCGATGGATTTGTTCCCCAGGTTACTTGCGGTTCGATTTTGCTCGCGTCAATTTTTATCGTTTTATCATAAACCGCACCTTCATCCGTAGCAAGTTTTTTCCATTCTTCAACCGCTTTATCAAAATCGTCGCCTTTCGGCGCAAATTTTCGGCCTTTTAAATATTCAAATGTGACTTCGTCCGGGCTGATTAAACCAGCTTTTGCCCCACCTTCTATCGACATGTTGCAAATCGTCATCCGTTCTTCCATCGACATGGAACGTATCACATCGCCGGTGTATTCAACGACGTAGCCCGTGCCAAATCCGACGCCGTGTTCGCGAATAATGTACAAAATGACGTCTTTTGCTGTCACATACGGCGAAAGCTTTCCATTGATTTCAACATTTAACGTTTTCGGCTTCGCTTGCCATAGCGTTTGTGTTGCGAGCACGTGCTCTACCTCGCTCGTGCCAATTCCAAATGCAAGCGTTCCAAACGCTCCATGTGTTGACGTATGGCTGTCTCCGCATACAATCGTCTTTCCCGGCTGGGTTAAGCCAAGTTCAGGCCCAATCACATGAACGATCCCCTGCTCTGGGCTTTCCAAGTCGAAAAGTGGAATGCCGAATTCTTCGCAATTTTTCTTAAGGGTATCAATTTGTTTTTTCGAAATTAAATCTTGAATATTAAAACGATCAACGGTCGGCACATTATGGTCCATCGTTGCAAACGTCAAATCCGGGCGTCTCACTTTGCGGTTATTTAAACGCAAGCCTTCAAACGCCTGTGGTGACGTCACTTCATGCACAAGATGCAAATCGATGTAGATGAGAGCAGGTTTGTTCTCTTCTTCTACTACAACATGTTTCTCCCAAATTTTTTCAAAAATTGTTTTCGGTGCCATAACCGATCCTCCCCTCCCTTATAGTTTACTAGCTGGCAGCTAGCTGTTTTCTATCCTTGCGACAACTTTACGCGTCATTTCCGTCGTTGAAATGAGTTTTGATTCATCTTCGTAAATGTCAGGTGTCCGCCATCCTTCTTGAAGAACGTTTACGATGGCCGTTTCAATCGCTTCCGCTTCTTCATTCAACTGAAATGAATATTTCAGCATCATTGCTGCCGATAAAATCATCGCAAGCGGGTTTGCTTTATTTTGGCCAGCAATATCCGGCGCCGAACCATGGACAGGCTCATAAAGCCCCGGGCCATCCGCGCTTAAACTGGCAGATGGAAGCATGCCAAGCGATCCTGTTATCATCGACGCTTCGTCGCTTAAAATATCGCCAAATAAATTTTCAGTGACAATGACGTCAAATTGTTTCGGATTGCGAATCAGCTGCATCGCAGCATCGTCAACGAGGCGATGCTCATACTCCACATCGGGAAACTGAGGTGCAATTTCTTCGACAATTTCTCGCCACATGCGGCTCGATTCAAGCACGTTGGCTTTATCAACAGACGTTAATTTTTTTCGTCTCACTTGCGCAAGCTCAAACCCTTTTCGTACGATTCGCTCAATTTCATTGCGCGTGTAAGCAAGCGTATCAATGACAGCATCGCCCCGGCGCTCTCTCGGTTCACCAAAGTACAATCCTCCGGTTAACTCGCGAACGATCATGAGATCAACGCCATTGACAACATCATGCTTTAACGTTGACGCATCTGCTAAACTTTCAAACACTGTGACTGGACGCAGATTTGCAAATAAGTCCAACGATTTTCTTAACTTAAGCAGCCCTTTTTCCGGCCGCTGCTCATTCGGCAAATTGTCCCACTTATATCCTCCAACCGCACCGAGCAAAATCGCATCGCTGCTTCGGCATATGCTCAGCGTTTCATCTGGCAAGGGTGTGCCTGTTTCATCAATGGCACACCCTCCAATCAACATTTTTTTAAATTCAAATTCGTGTCCAAACTTGCTGCCAATGGCCTGCAAGACAGTGATTGCACTTTCTGCAACTTCTGCTCCAATTCCGTCACCAGGTAGAACGGCGATTTGTTTTTTCATGATACAGCCTCCTGCAATCTGCTGCCTCTAATTGCTGGCAACTTTTTTATCCGCTTGAACAGTCATCACACGATTGACTGCATTTAAATAAGCTTTAGCTGAAGCTTCCAAAACATCCTGCACAGTGGCGTGGCCATTGATTTCTTTGCCATTGATGTCAACTTTTACATTGACTTGCGCGAGCGCATCTTTGCCTTCGCCAACGGATTGAAGCTTATAATCTTTCAAAACAATTTTTTCGCCAATCATGTGCTCCAGGGTATTGTAAATGGCATCGACGCTTCCGCTGCCCTGTTTTGAAGCTTTCACAATTCCTCTGTCAGACGTTTTCAATGCAATCGTTGCTGTAGCGGTATTGTTAGTTTCAAATTGGACTTGCAATTGTTCAATTTCATAATACGAATGCGCTGAAGCTTCAAAACGTTTTTCCGTTAAAATTGCATAAATGTCGTCATCCGTAATTTCTTTCTTATTGTCTGCAAGATCTTTAAACGCTTTAAATGCTTTGTTCAATTCCTCTTGATCCAGCTCAAAGCCTAGTTCTTTCGCTTTTTCATTAAATGCGTTGCGGCCGGAAAGCTTTCCTAAAACTAGTTTTGTTTCATCGCCAACCAATTCAGGGGTGATAATTTCATACGTCGTTTTTTCTTTCAGCATTCCGTCTTGATGAATGCCGGATTGATGAGCAAAAGCATTGGCGCCGACAACCGCCTTGTTTGCAGGCACAATCATGCCCGTCAACTTGCTGACAAGATTGCTCGTGCGCTTAATTTCGCTGAATTTTATATTTGTTTCCGCTTGATAATGATCTTTGCGGATATGAAGAGCAACCGCTATTTCTTCAAGCGATGCATTGCCTGCACGTTCTCCGATGCCGTTAATCGTGCATTCGACCTGCTCAATTCCATTTTCAATTCCAGCAAGCGAATTCGCCACGGCCATGCCCAAATCATCGTGGCAATGTGCAGAAAGCTTGACTTTGTCAATGTTTGGCACATTGTCGCGCAAGTATTTAATAATTTCACCATATTCATTCGGGCTTCGATATCCGACCGTATCCGGTATATTAATCACTTTTGCGCCGGCATCAATGACTTCTTTAATAATTCGAACTAAAAAATCGCGATCGGAGCGGCAGGCATCTTCTGCAGACCATTGAACGATCGGAAAGCGTTCTGCAGCATACTTTACCGCACTGACAGCTGATTCGACAACTTCATCCGGCGTCTGCATCAACTTATACTTCATATGAATCGGCGAAGTGGCGATAAAGACATGAATCCGCGGCTCTTCCGTATTTTTCAAAGCTTCCCATGCTGCATCAATATCGCTTTTCAGCACGCGGGACAAGCCGGTCACCGAACTGTCTTTAATCGTCTCGGCAATCGCTTTGACCGATTCGAAATCGCCTTTTGAAGAAGCCGGAAATCCGGCTTCAATAATATCTACTCCCAATCGCTCCAGCTGTTTTGCAATTTCAATTTTTTCAGCTAAATTCAAACTTACGCCAGGCGATTGCTCGCCGTCTCTTAACGTTGTATCGAAGATGTCAATTTTTCGCACTACCTACCACTTCCTTTGATTTAGATTTCACAAACGGCATCATATCGCGCAATTTGCGCCCCACTTCTTCAATCAGATGTTCATTCTCGCGTCTGTTAATCGCTTTAAACTCTGGACGGTTTGCTTGGTTTTCAAGAATCCAGCCTTTCGCAAACTTGCCTGTTTGAATATCTTTTAAAATTTCTTTCATTCGTTCTTTCGTTTCTTCATTAATGACGCGCGGGCCTGAGATGAAATCACCCCATTGCGCCGTGTCGGAAATGGAATAGCGCATGCCTGCGAGTCCGCCTTCATACATTAAATCAACGATTAGCTTTAATTCGTGCAAGCACTCAAAATAAGCAACTTCTGGCTGGTAGCCGGCTTCGACAAGCGTTTCAAAACCAGCTTTTACAAGCGATGTCAAGCCTCCGCATAAAACGGCCTGCTCACCAAACAAGTCGGTTTCCGTCTCCTCTTGGAATGTTGTTTCAAGCACGCCGGCACGGCCAGCGCCGATTCCTTTTGCATAAGAAAGTGCAAGCTGCTTTGCTTTTCCAGTGACGTCTTGATAAATCGCAAACAATGCTGGAACTCCTGCGCCTTCAGTGTATGTTCTTCTTACAAGATGCCCCGGCCCTTTCGGAGCGACGAGCAAAACATCAACATTGCTTGGAGGTTCAATTTGGTTGAAATGAATATTGA
>CALKAO010000140.1 GCA_937983115.1 uncultured Caryophanales bacterium | reverse complement strand
CCTTATTTTTATGTATTGGCCTATCTAAGCAGACCTTATCTACTAAGATATAGGCTTGTCCGTTGATTGAATATACTAATAAATTCGGGTTTTTTGAATCTTCACCCTACTTTTGAAGGGTATGAAAAGAAAGAAGCGCAAGGCTCTTCGATTATAACCGTGCGCTTCTAGCAATTTAACATTATTTCATTGCTTTTCTGCGGCGTAAAAATAAGACACCGCCAGCTGCTGCAGTAAAGCGCCAACTAGGGTGAGACAGGCAGGCTGATGATTTTTTATCACTCCTTTTATTCTCGTTTATTAGCGCTTCACAATAATGTAAATGTTTATCCTTCAAATGCCGCATTATTCTAAAAATTCATCCTACAATTATTGGTATTGTTAAAGGCATGTATTGTAAGCGAATTAAAATGCAACAAAAACCATCCAATAAGTCAAATTTGACTTTTTTGGATGGCCTATTTCGGATAGGTTCCTTCATCATTTTTGCAAACGAATGAACTGATGTAAAAACACGGCCCGTTCAGGAAGAGGAGCTTCAAAAAAATCAGCCAGTTGCTCTTCGGTTAGCAAATCTGAAGTATCGCCAGCTTTGAAGACTTCGCCGCGGCGGAGCATTAGCGTTTTTTTGAATACCGGCAAAATTTCTTCAATATGGTGGGTGACGTAAATGAGCGTCGGAGCATGCGGCTGCTTGCTCAGCTGCTCGACCGTTTCCAGCAAATGTTCGCGCGCAAACACATCAAGACCGGTGCACGGCTCGTCTAAAATCAACAATTTGGGGTTAGCCATCAGCGCGCGCAAGATTAGCACTTTCTGCTTTTCCCCCTGAGACAGCGTTGCATAGCGGCGGTGAATAAAATTGCCCAGCCCGAATTCCTTCATTAACGCCAAAGCGCGATCAATATCTTCCTTTTCCGGGTCATCGTAAAGTTTTGGCGAAGCGAATTTTCCCGACAGAACAATATTTTCTGTATATTCGTCGCCGTATAATTTTTCCTGCATCGACGAGCTGACCCAGCCGATAATTTTTCGCAATTCGCCGAGAGGGTATGTTCCGAATTGTTTACCGAGCACCGATACTTCTCCGGCTGTCGGCCAGATGTATCCGTTGATAATATTGAGCAGCGTAGTTTTGCCCGATCCGTTCAGCCCAAGCAGCGCCCAATGTTCGCCTTCATTGACGGTCCAATTGATATTTTTCAAAATTGTCTTTTTTTGCCGTTGGTAGCTCACGTTTTTTAATTGAATGACCATGGCTTTCTAACATCCTTTGTGCTGATTTTGTTTTTTAATTATAGCAAAAAAATGAAAGACCGTCTGAAAAAGAAAATGCTTTGACAACAAACTAAATACTCGGTATGTTAAAGATGTAGATTTTTTATTTAGATTTATAAGGAGGAGTCAGTTAAAATGGGAAGATTTGATGGAAGAGTTGCAATTGTCACCGGAGGAAGCCGAGGCATTGGGCTTGGAATTGCAACCAAATTTGCTGAAGAGGGTGCGAAGGTCGCAATTTTTGACATTAATGAAGAAGCCCTGGAACAGGCTGAGAAAGAGCTGAACGATAAAGGGTATGAAGTGATGACGCAAGCCACAAACGTCGCGGACGCTGAACAAGTAGAAGCATCCGTGAAAGCGGTAGTTGACAAGTTCGGTAAACTCGATATTCTCGTAAACAATGCGGGCATCATCCGCGATAACCTGCTGTTTAAAATGACGGATGAAGATTGGCAAATGGTGATGGATGTCCATTTGAAAGGTTCATTCAACTGCGCACGCGCAGCACAAAAATACATGGTAGAACAAAAATATGGGCGGATTGTAAACATTTCTTCAACATCTGCACTTGGAAATCGCGGCCAAGCAAACTATGCGGCTGCAAAAGCAGGCCTTCAAGGCTTTACAAAAACGCTCGCTATTGAGCTTGGCAAATTTGGCATTACGACAAATGCGGTTGCGCCTGGTTTTATTGAAACAGATATGACGAAAGCGACTGCAGAAAGAGTCGGCGTTCCTTTTGATAAATTCGTCGAAGCAGCGATTTCTCAAATCCCGGTCGGCCGCAGCGGAAAGCCGGAAGATATTGCGAATGCTGTTGCGTTCTTCTGTGATGAAGCATCAGGCTTTGTCAACGGCCAAGTGATTTATGTTGCTGGCGGTCCAAAAAATTAAAAACATTTTTATATAAATATATGCAAGGAGGACAGACGATGTATAAGGATATGATTGGCAAGCGCTCAGAAAAAGTGCTGAACACAATCGAACGGGGGGCTGTTCGCAAATTTGCTCATTCGATTGGCGATGAACATCCAATTTTTATCGACCCTGAATATGCAAAAAAGACGCGCTATGGAAGAAACATCGCTCCGGTAACGTTCGCACGCACCCTGGATTTTGGAAAAATTGAAGAGCTTAAACTTCCAAAACAGGGACTCATTCATGGTGAGCAAAGTTTCCACTATGAGCGCCCTCTGTACGTTGGCGAAGATGTCTACTGCTATACCGAAGTGAAAGATTATTATGAGAAAACGGGCAGAAGCGGAACAATGGGATTCCTGGTTACGGAAAACAATGGGGAAGACGCTGATGGCAATGTGATTTTCAGATCAAGATCTGTCGTCATCATCAATGAAGCTGTGAGAAAGGAGATGATGAAAGAATGAGCAAGTTGGCAGAACTTCAAGTCGGCCAGTCGCTTGAACCGATCGAATTGGCACCGGTTTCGCGTATGGATTTAATTAAATATTCAGGCGCTTCAGGGGACTTTAACCCGATACATACGATCGATGAAGCGGCGAAAAAGGCGGGTTTGCCAGGCATCATCGCTCACGGCATGTGGACGATGGGAAATCTTGCAAAATTGTTTACTCCTTACCATGAAGAAGGATTTGTGAAAGATTATTCCATCCGTTTTACGGGAATGGTGTTCCTTGATGACGTTATCACGTTAAAAGCGGAACTTGCGGAAAAAAATGAGAATGTTCTCCATTTTAACGTTGTTGCTGAAAAGCAAGATGGGACTGCGGCCATCAAAGGAACGCTCGATTTTCAACTTGTTTAATCGCTAGAGCAAGCCTCGTTCAATTCGTTGAATGAGGCTTGTTTTTTTTGTTATGATGAATTTACTACTTTCGACAAGAATAGACTTGGGAGGAATGGGCTTGAATATCGCTGATTATTTTATTGTCGTTTTCTTTGTTGGGCTCGTTTTATTTACAGTAATCATCGTTCTCATCGGGATTACTCTTTATTTTTTTGATCGGAGGCAGCCGGCAAGCCCGGTATTGAGAAATTATCCGCTGCTTGGTCGGATGCGCTATTTTTTAGAACAAATAGGACCCGAACTCCGCCAATACTGGTTTGACAGCGATCGGGAAGCGAGGCCATTTTCGAGAGCGGATTACCAGCACGTTGTGAAAAGCGCAAAATATAAACAGGACATCATTGGATTCGGCTCGACGAAAGATTATGAAAAGCCTGGCTATTACATAAGAAATGCAATGCTCCCGAAGCTCATTTCCGAACTGAAAATTGATGATGAAGCGGTTGTCGAAACGAAGCGCTATGTCATAAAAAATGAACCGATTTTTACGAGGCGTGAAGAAGTTTTTGAAGACCATTTGTCACAGGCTTTTCTCCTTGATGATGAAGATGCGATTGTGATTGGCCCGAATACGCGGAGGCCATTTGTCGTGAAAGGGCAAATTGGAATGTCAGCGATGAGTTATGGGTCGCTCGGAAAAAATGCCATTACCGCGCTGTCTGAAGGGATTGCGATGGCAGAAGGCAGTTGGATGAATTCAGGAGAAGGCGGACTTTCTCCGTACCACCTTGTTGGCGGGACAGATATTATTTTTCAAATTGGCCCGGGTTTATTTGGGGTCCGCGACAGCGAAGGGAATTTTGACTGGGAAGAATTAAAGCGGAAAAACGAAATTCCGGAAATTAAAGCGTATGAATTAAAGTTTGGCCAAGGGGCAAAAGTGCGCGGCGGCCACGTGGATGGTGAAAAAGTAACACCGGAAATTGCTGAAATTCGCAGAGTCGAACCGTATAAAACGATTGACAGCCCGAATCGATTTCGCGATTTTCCCGATTTGCCGTCCGCTTTTGAGATGATGGAAAAAATTCGCGAGGTGACGGGAAAGCCTGTCGGCATGAAAGTTGTTGTCGGTTCGCCTGATGAAGCCGATCTGCTTGCGAGAACGATGAAAGAAACTGGAAAAGGCCCGGATTTTATAACAGTTGATGGCGGAGAAGGCGGAACAGGCGCTTCGTTCCAGGAACTTGCGGACAGTGTAGGACTTCCGATTTATTCGGCGCTGCCGCTTATGAATCGGGCGCTAAAAAAACACGGTGTGCGCGACCGGGTGAAAATCATTGCATCGGGCAGGTTGTTCAGTCCCGATCGGATCGCGATTGCGCTTGCGATGGGAGCCGATCTCATCAACATCGCACGCGGCTTTATGATTGCGGTAGGCTGCATTCAAACGTTGAAATGCCATACTAATGAATGTCCGGTTGGCGTTGCAACGACCGATCCGAATCTTGAAAAAGCGCTCGTTATCGATGAAAAAAAATATCGCGTCGCAAATTATTTAATCACGCTGCGGGAAGGATTGTTTCGGATTGCAGCCGCTGCCGGCCATGATTCTCCCGTACAGTTTACAGAAAAAGACGTTTATTTTAAAGATGAAAAAGGCCTGGTTTATTCATTGGAAGAACTCTATCAATAATGGTTTAGGCAATAAGGTTCAGGATTGCTGAAGCTTATTTCAGTATAGAAGTTTCTTCAATAAACGCATGAAATCCGATATAATAAAGAATAATTTAAAAAGTTTTAATAAAGAGGTTTTTTCATGCTAACAACGTATCAGCACGAAGACGTAATCATTGGGCGTTTAGATAACATGCGGCGCGAAAGCTATTTCTACTATGTTGATGGAATGCTTGTAGATACCGGCCCTCCAAATATGCTTCCGCATGTCATCCCGTTTTACAAAAAAACGGCCATTGATTTTGTCTGTTTGACCCATTCGCATGAAGATCATTGCGGCACAGCGCCGTGGCTGGCAAATGAATGCGGAATCCCCGTGTATGCGCATGAAAATGCCGTTGACATCTGTGCAAAGCCGGCCGTTTATCCAAAATATCGCCAACTTGTTTGGGGTCTTCGTAATGAAGGATTTCCCGTCAAACCGTTAAAGGATGTTTTTCAAACAAAAAATTATACGTGGGAAGTCATAGAAACGCCTGGACACGCGTATGATCAAGTTGCGTTTTATAATCGGGAAAAAGGCTGGCTGTTTTCTGGGGACATTTACGTGACGCCAAAAACGCGCCTGATTCTTTCTTGGGAGCATATTCGCGACACGATGGAATCGCTGCAGCGCGTCCTTGCTTACGACTTTGAACATATGTTTTGCGGGCATGCGGGGCATGTGAAAGACGGGAAGCGAAAATTGCAGATGAAGCTTGATGATCTGCTGGAAAAGAAAACGGAAATTTTGCATCTTTATGAAAAAGGCTGGTCGGTGGAAGAAATTACGCAAAAGCTGTTTCCAAAGCGATATCCGCTTATTGAGCTTTCGGAAGGAGAATGGCATTCAAAATATATTGTCGAGACGATGATTGATGGTTTTGCCTCAAAAGAAACTAGTAAAACGTAAAGGGGAAATCTAAGATGGCCGTATCGAAACTCGTTTTTCCGGCGTTAAGCTATACGGGTTGGGGGGCGATTGAGCAGCTCCTTCCATCTGTTGATTCGTTTCAAGTGAAGCGCATTCTTTGTGTAACGGATGAAATATTAGTTAAAATCGGTCTTGCCGAACAGGTGGCAAAGCCGCTTATTGAAAAAGGCTATGAACTCGATCTGTATACGGACGTCGAACCTGAACCGTCGCTGGCATGCGGGCAAAAACTGGTTGATTACGCAAAAACGGGCCAATTTGAGCTGGTTGTCGGGTTAGGCGGAGGAAGCACGCTGGATCTGGCCAAAATTGCTGCGATTTTAGCGACGCATGATGGCAAAGTTGCTGACTATTTAAATTTGACCGGAACTAAAACGCTTGAAAATCACGGGCTTCCATCGATTCTGATTCCAACAACATCTGGGACTGGCTCAGAAGTGACCAATATTTCCGTTCTTTCACTTGAGACGACGAAAGACGTCATCACTGATGATCGGCTTATGGCTGACGTTGCCATTGTTGATCCGCAGTTGACCCTGTCTTTGCCAGCAAAAGTGACGGCTGCAACCGGGGTTGATGCATTGACGCATGCCGTTGAAGCGTTTTTATCGGTGCAAGCGAGTCCAACGACGGATGGTCTTGCGCTGCAGGCGGCGCGGCTGATTGACCGTTCGATTCGCGCCGCGGTTGAAAACGGCGAAGATCAAGAAGCGCGGACAAACATGAGCATGGGAAGCTACATCGCTGGACTGGCTTTTTTTAATGCAGGTGTTGCTGGCGTTCATGCGCTCGCTTATCCGCTTGGCGGACAATTTCACATTCCGCATGGCGAATCAAATGCCGTGCTGCTTCCGTATGTGATGGCGTACATTCGCTCAAGCTGCGAGCAAAAAATGGCGCAATTATATGAAGCCCTTACCGGTGATATGGGCAAAAGCGCCGCTGAAGCTTCGCATTTATTTGTGAAGCGGATGGAAGCCATCGTGCGCGATGTTGGCATTCCTTCCACATTGCAAGGCTTTCATATCCCGAAGTCGGCGTTGGAGTCGCTCACAAATGATGCCGTAAAACAGACGCGCTTGTTAGCAAGAAGTCCAAAACCTTTGCTGCGGCAGGATATCTATGCGATTTATGAAGCAGCATTTGAAGGAAAACTGCCAAACTAGCGGGTGAAAAAAACGAAATCATGCCGGCATGATAGGAGAGACAGCCATTGTTTGAAACGATAATTGAGCCGCGCGTCAGTGAAACAGACGGGGCGGGCCACATTAACAATACGACGATACCGGTCTGGTTTGAAGCCGGGAGAAACAAAATCTTTGAAATGTTTACTCCGGATTTTTCCTTTGACAATTGGCGATGCATCATTTTGCATACGTCTGTCGACTTTGTCCATCAAATATATTATGGACATCAAGCGGTTGTAAAAACATGGGTGGAAAAGATTGGGAATACGAGTTTTGTTTTATACGAAGAAATTCACCAAAACGGCAAGCTTTGCGCAAAAGGAAAAGCAGTGTACGTAAATTTTAACTTAAAAACGCAGCAGAAAGAACCGATACCGGACCACATTCGCAAGCAGCTGGAAGAACATTTCATCGAAGATGCATGACAGCAGCATTTCCTTGCAAGGAAGTGCTGCTTTTTTGAATGCGCCTGGCATAGGTGTGTAATCGATAGGGTGCAAGTCCCGAGCCGCGAAGGCAGAAGAAGCAGCTAGCTTAACGCAAGGGTGTCTGCGGTGACGCAGAATCTGAAGGAAGCGAGCGGCAGACTTCCGGTCCGAGGAACACGAACTTCATATCAGGCGAGGTATTATTGGATGAGTTTGCCAACCAAAACAAAGTCCATTCTGCCGAAGGTGATCCAGAGTAAATGAAGCGGATGGATGGAAGGAAAGATTGCATCCTTACCCGGGGAGGTCTGGCGGAAACGCGAAGCAGCCTTCATAACCTGCTTGGCGATAAGCAGCTGAACCGTCAGAAGTCAGCAGAGGTTATGGCACGGATTGGTCAAGAACAATCCGGAAGGACTGAACAATGAAAAGAGAATCGCCCTTTGCATTCAGCAAGTGATGATGAACAGAGAAAACACAGTTCCACTCGAGGGAAGAAGCGGTGAATTTCGTTGGGGTCTTCTTGGAGGGTGAAGCGGCTGCTGGCGTATTTCAAAAAGAGACATACAAAACCCTCGGAAACTCATATTGGAGCAGCTTAGGGCTTAAAAGTCTGCAGAAACGTTATGAATTCTTGCGTTATTCATCTGAATTGAATCGCCGCATACGCGCATCGTACGTACGGTGGTGTGAGAGGGCGGAGGTTCATCGCCTCCTCCTGCTCGATTTAAAAGGAGCATTTGCGAACAGGATGCAAAACAGAGCAGAATGACGCAGAACACGTAAAAACGATTGGCCATTGCGCGGCCGAATCAAACGTTGCTGATGGATGACTCGCGGCGATATGTTAAAATAATTAAGGTGATGAATTTAACAGAAAGCGGGAAAGAGTGAGTGCGATGTATTCGGTTTTAAAGGATATTCAAGTTCGATATGGGGAAACTGATCAAATGGGAGTGGTTTATCATGCAAACTATATTATATGGTTTGAATTAGGCCGAACCGAATTGATTCACAGTTTAGGCTTAAGCTATGTGGACATGGAGAAAAAAGGGATTATTTCCCCCGTTATCGATGTTCGGGCTTCGTATAAAAAACCGGTTCGCTATGGCGATAACGCAAGCGTGCGGACTTATGTAAAACAATATGATGGATTAAGAGTCGCCTATCATTATGAAGTTTTAAAAAATGGCAGTGAAGTTTGTGTGACCGGTGAAAGTGTCCATATTTGCGTCCGAAAAGACAGCTTTCGCCCGATTCAGATTCGCAAACATTTGCCGGAATGGCACGAAGCGTATGAAAAAGTGAAAGTGAATTGATGGAATGCCATGGCGTTTGGAATAACTCGAGAGGAATTAGCTCATTGGAAAAATCAGGTGCTGCGGGGCGAAATCGCATTTTTAACCCATTATTGGTTTGATGAGCGATTTCCTGAAGCGAAGTCCGTGACAAAAGTCGGCTGCATTGATATCGATCGGCTGATCGCGTGGGGAAAACAGTATCATTTAAAAGAATCTTGGATTGATCGGCGGAATGCTTATCCGCATTTTGATCTAATCGGAGAAAAGCAATTATCGATATTAATCAAAGAAAAGAAGTGGGATCATATTCACCGCTTTCAATTAATTCGTCAACATGGGATTGAGTGAAGTTATGAAGAAAAAGCTGCTTCTTAACGTTCCGTTTGTCATATGTCTCGCTGCAATCATCTATGCCTGTGCAGCTTCGAAATCGCATATTGCATATCACCCTGCATCGGTGCAAACTGCTCAAGAACGACCGCAATTCATTGAGCAGCAGCCGATAAAGCTTGTTGGAATTGGCGATTCGCTGACCGAAGGTGTCGGCGATGTGACAGGGAAAGGATATTTGGGCATCATTAAAGAAAAATTGGAAGCGAAATATCATGTGCCCGTCCATTTGCAAAATGACGCGAAAAAAGGGCTAAGAAGCGAACAGTTGCTGAAACGCGTAAAGAAAAAAAGCATGCGCCAATCCATTATGGATGGAGATTTTATTTTTATAAGCATTGGCGCCAATGATGTGATGAAGATTTTTCGCGAGCATTTTTTAGAATTGCATCTTGAGCAATTTGAGAAGCCGCGCGTCTTGTTTGGAAAACATTTAGAAGAAATTTTAAAAGTGATCCGAGAGGCAAATCCTCAATCGCCGATTTTTATGATCGGCCTCTTCAATCCGTATCGGACTTATTTTTCGGAAATTGTTGAAATCAATGAGATTGTTCAAATGTGGAACAATGAATCTAAACGAGTGATTCGCCAATTTAATGATATTTATTTTATCGATACCAGCCCCATTTTTTCAAATGAGCCTGACAAACTGCTGCACCGCGATCATTTTCATCCCAACCGAAAGGGATATGAAAAAATCGCTGAAACTGTTTTGAATGCATTTGATGGGGATTTGCTCTTGTTTCAAGCATTGCATTGATAGGTTAGGAGAGTGACATGAACGAATCATTTTGCGAGATCATTGAAAAATTAAGTGTAAAATATTCCGTTCAACCGCTAATCCCAGATGCAGCAGCGTTTATTTTTATTTTAGAATCCCCGCATGTTCAAGAATTAAAGCATGGCGCTCCTGTTGCCGGTTCTTCCGGCAAGACAATGGCAGCCAAGCTGTTGGGGGATTCGTACAATCGGCCGCTGGGATTGCTGATCAAGGAAAATATGGAACGTGGCCATGTAGATGCGCGCTTAAATAAAATCGGAGTGATGAATGTTTCCAACATTCCGCTGCAGCGAAAAGCGTACGATAATGAAGCGGTTGTTCAGCGCTATGATTCCTTTTTCAGCCTGCTTGAAAAACTGCGGACGACGAATCATAAAGTTTCATATGCTTCAAATGAAATGAATGAATTGCAGCAAGTGCTTGTATCTTTTTTTACCGAACAGCTGAAAAAATTAACAAATCGAACATGCACTATCATTCCATGCGGAAGGTTTGCCCAAAAGTTTTTAAACCTGTCGCCGGTGAGAGGAGAGAAGTGGACCATTATTCACAACGTTCCACATCCATCGTACAATTCTTGGAATCGCGAGCAATATCGGCCAATTGTAACGGAACTTTTAGAACGATTTAATCGATGAGTGGCTTGTCTGCCAGTCGTTGCTTCAATTCTTGCATGACAGGTTTTTAGGCATGGAATCAAGAGATTACAAATAAAAAGAGTGGGGAACAGATATGAATGCGAAGCTAGCAGATCGTTTGACGCAAGAAGTTGTTGATGATTGGATGCATCGCCTTGCTGTCATTCGGCAGCGCATGTTAGAAAGAGGAGATGCACAACATGCAGAAAAACTATGGCAATTGATTGCAAAAGTTAAAGCGCGCGAATTTACCATCGGTTTTTGCGGACATTTTTCCGCTGGAAAATCAAGCATGATCAATGAATTGTGGAATGAAGACCTGCTTCCATCCAGCCCGATTCCTGCGAGCGCCAACACGGTAAAAGTAAAAGCAGGCGAACCATGGGCGCGCGTCTATTTTAAAGATCGCAATCCCATTCATATGGATTTTCCATACGACATTGCAAAAATAAAAGCTTATTGCCTCGATGGAGAGGAAGCCGCTTCGGTTGAAATCAGCCATCCGAGTGAATATTTTCCAAAGCGCGTTGCAATTTTGGATACTCCAGGGATTGATTCAACAGATGACGCTCATCGTGCTGCAACAGCATCTCAGCTGCATTTAGCAGATGTTGTCTTTTATGTTATGGATTACAATCACGTTCAATCAGAAGTAAACTTTCATTTTGCAAAAGGAATTCAGGAACAAGGAAAACCTCTTTATTTTGTGATCAATCAAATTGATAAGCACAATGAAAGCGAGCTGCCGTTTGACGCATTCCAACAAAGCGTAGAAATGGCGCTGGAACACTGGAATGTTGAGCCGGATGGAATTTTTTACACTTCATTAGTGCAGCAATCGGAATATAATGAGCTGCCTAAACTGAAGCAGTTGATAAAGTCTTTAATCGCGCAAAAAGATCGGCATTTGATCAGCAGCATTCAAAAAGCGGCTGCTTTAATGATTGAAGAGCATCTCAAATGGCTAAAAGCCCAGCATGCAGAAGAAATGGCATCATCTGATTCGGCGATGAAACATTTATCCGCTGAAGAGCGCCAGCGCGCGAAACAGGAATATGAATCGGCTCTCCGCCGCAAGACCGAGATTGAAGGAATGGTTGAAACCTTTGAAAAAGGGCTGAAGGAAGAAATTGAGAGCATACTAAACAATGCGATATTAATGCCGTTTGAAACGCGGGAGTTAGCCAAACAGTATTTGGAAGCCATGGAAGAAAAATTTAAAGTTGGCTTTTTATTTTCGCGCAATAAAACGGAGGAGGAACGAACTCGCAGAACGAACGCATTTTACGCAAATTTTTTGGAAAAAGTCACCGCACAGCTTGATTGGCATGTGAAACACGGTCTTGTAGACCTGGCAAAACGGCATGGCATCAACAATGATGCGCTGTTTTCTGCGATTTACAACGAAACGATTGACATTCCGGTTTCGATTCTGTCAGAGCAAAGAAAAACCGGCGCTTTGGTGAGCGGAGATTATCTTTTAAAATATACGGAAGATGTCGCGCATGCTGCGAAAAACATTTACCGCTCATTTTCTGATGAAATGATTGAAAAATTGGCACATGAACTTGAGCAAAACATTCATCGCGAGCGGATAGCGCTCGAAGAGAAGATAAACCGCAATCGAAAGATAATGGATGCTTTGCAGAAACAAGCGCAATATCAGCAGGAGGAACGAAAGGCCTATTCACAATTGCAAGCATTGCTGTCTGAAGAAGCCCATTTGTCTCTGGATGAAGTTGCTTTTGCTATGGCGAATTTGCCGGCAGAACCAACCGTTGAAATTGTCGATGATAAGGAACATCGTTTGCCTCAACGGAATAAAGTGAATTCGGAATTCCGCGCCAATCAACCGTTAAACGCTGATAAGACGAGCGGTCGAGAAGACGTCGAAGCAATCGTTCACAAGCTTAAAGCAATTGCGCAAGAAATAAAGGATGTCAAGGGAATGCAAACCGCAGCCGAAGAACTTATTGAACGAGCGGCCCGCCTTGAAAATAAACAGTTTACGGTTGCTTTGTTTGGAGCATTTAGTGCTGGAAAATCGTCGTTTGCCAATGCTTTAATCGGTTCATCCGTTCTGCCTGTATCTCCGAATCCAACAACGGCGGCAATCAATAAAATTGTCCCTGTTGATGATGAGCACCCGCATGGCACTGCCATTGTCAAAATGAAATCAGAGAAAGGCCTAATTTACGAGATCAATCAATCTTTGAAATTTTTTGATGAAAAAATTGATTCTTTGCATGGGCTTGAAAAGAAAATCGCTGGACTGTCCGGCGCTCCGATTCCATCTCAAGCGAAAACGCATTATGCTTTTTTACATGCGATTCAGAGAGGCATTGAATTTTTTAGAGAGCAAGCGGGCAAAGAGCTGGCCATATCGCTGGAGGAGTTTCAAGCGTTCGCCGCTCAAGAGGAGAAAGCAGCTTTTGTTGAATGGATTGAGCTTTATTTTGATTGCCCGCTGACTCGGCAGGGCATCACGCTCGTTGATACGCCTGGAGCAGATTCAATCAATGCGAGGCATACAGGCGTTGCGTTTGATTATATTAAAAATGCAGATGCGATTTTATTTGTAACGTATTACAATCATGCGTTCTCACGCGCCGATCAAGATTTTTTGACGCAGCTCGGAAGCGTAAAAGATGTGTTTGAATTGGATAAAATGTTTTTTATCGTTAATGCCGCCGATTTGGCCAAATCTGAAGAAGAACTAGCTCTTGTTGTCGATTATGTTAAAGAGCAATTGCTGCAGCACCAAATTCGTCATCCGCGAATTTTCCCGGTTTCAAGCCAAGCGGCATTGCTTGCGCGGCTCGGCCAACAGGAAAAACTCGCAAAAGAACAGCTGGACCGATTGAAAGCACTGCTTTCTCAGCCAGATGCGAAAAAGGGAGAATGGCTTCAAAAAGGGCTGTCCATGTCCAACATAGAAACATTTGAAAATACATTCTATCAATTTATCAATATAGACCTATCCGCTGCAGCAGTTGCGGCTGCAAAAACAGAAATCACTAGGACGATTGAGACGCTGAAAGATTGGATTGCATCAGCGAAACAAGGGGAAGCGGAACGGCTGCGGCAAAAAGAACAGACCAAAAAGATTCGGGATGAGGTGAAGCAATTCATCCAATCTTTTCAGTCGACAACAGAAAAGCAAAGGCTCATGCAGGAAGTTGAAGAGTTATTTTACTATGTAAAACAACGGCTGTTTTTAAGGTTTAACGATCGATTTCGCCAATCGTTCAATCCAGCCGTTCTTCAGCCTGGCGAGCATACGATGAGAGAGAAGCTGAAAGCAGGCGCGAATGAGCTGGCGGAATCCATTGGCTATGACCTTGTTCAAGAAATGCGAGCCACTTCATTGCGGATTGAAACATTTATGCGCAAACAGATGACCCATCTGTTTAAGGAAATGGAAACGGCGATTCATCAACTGGCATCCGCGGAATTTTTGCACGAATTTCAGCTTTCTGAGATTGGCAGTCCATCAATACAAGAAACATTTTACACGCTCAATGCCAAAGATCTTTACCCGCTTTTGTCAATTTTTAAAAATCCAAAGCAATTTTTCGAGCAAAATGGGCAGCATGAGTTGTGTGAAGCAATGGAACAGGCTTTTCAAAAACCGGTGGATGAATATTTGCAGGCAGCCCTTGAGCAGTTTAAGCAGCATTATCAAAAAACATTTTCCAATGGGGTTGGCGCTTTGCGAAAACAAGTTGAGAAGGAAGTAGAAAATTATATTGAAGGCAAGCTTGCTGCGCTTTCAGCAGCACGAGATCTTCCTCATTTAGAGGGAGTGTATCACAAAATAAAGAACTTGGCCTAGGCCAAGTTCTTGTTTATTTTAAATAAAGATAAAGGGCGCTCATATCTTGGTCCCCATGGCCGGCATCGACTGCCTTTTTCAGCATGGACACCAATTCTTTTCCAATCGGCAATGGGATGTTTTGCTCATCGGCCAGTTCGCCAGCAATTCTTAAATCTTTATGCAGCAATTTCATGGCAAAGCCAGGCGAGAATTCATTTTTTGAAATGAAATTTTCATAGTGGCGGTCAAATACCCGGCTTTGGGCGTAGCTGGCATTCAAGATTTCAAACAGCACATCTGATTTGACGCCCATTTTTTCCCCCAAGTTCAGCGCCTCCGCGACTGCCTGCGTATGAAAGCCAACCATTAAATTGTTTACAAGTTTTACAATGGATCCGCTTCCGCACTCGCCAACATGGTAAATGTTTTCGCCTAGCACTTGAAAGAGCGGGAGCATTTCTTCAAAGACGTCTTTGTCTCCTCCAACCATGATGCTTAGCGTTCCGGCTTCAGCGCCGAAATTTCCTCCGCTGATCGGAGCGTCAAGAAATCGAATCCCTTTTTCTTGCGCATTGTCATAAACTTTTCGATTCAATGTTGGAGACACCGTGCTAAAATCGATGATGACTTGTCCAGAACGCCCGTGTTTGATAATTCCATCTTCACCTAAAATCACTTCTTCCACATCTTCAGGAAAAGGCAGGCACGTCATCAAGACATCGCATTCGTTTGCCATTTCTTGCAGCGTAAGCCCGCCTTCGCCTCCAGCTTCGATAAATTGCTGTTCTTTGCCTTTGCTGCGATTCAGCCCGATGACTCTGTAATTCGCTTTTACAAGATTTTTCGCCATAGGAAGGCCCATTGCGCCTAAGCCAATAAAGCCAATCACTTTATCTTGAGCCATATTATAAAAACCCCTTTCCATTCGTTTATTTATATTTTACCACAGCAGTAAAAACGCCCGCATGAACAATATTCAGAAAAGACTAAAAATAGATTGAAATGTTATGGCTGATTCGATATAATAAAAAAAAGCAGAGGAGGAACCAACATGAGAAACGAGAGCTCCTACAAAGAAAACATGAAGAAATCTGCTATGGAAAACCAGAGAAAAGACGATGCGTTTATGCTGGATATCTTTTCTCAAATGGTGATTGATGAATTGATGGCGAAGTCAAAGCGTGACCATTTGTTGGCCTTGATTGACAATGCGCTTGATAAACGAGACAAAGTAGAGTTTTACCGTTTGTCTCAACAATATAAAGAGATGATCAATGATTTTTTTAAATAGAAAACGAGGGTTGTCCAGAAAGCCATTGAAAAATGACTTCTGTGACAGCCCTTTCTTTAATTTTTCAATGTTCTGTTTCGGAGCGCGCTTTTTAAAACTTGGAAAAATGCATCGCATCAACGGGCTCTTCTTGCATAAGCGTGTTTTGGCGCTGCCGCGCAAATTGCATGTTTTCTTGGTTGAAATTTCTGTTTTATTTATACATAAGCCGAACTCATAGGGGACTCAAACCATTGTTTCGTTTCTGCAATAAATGAATGGTTTCCCAAAATTAAAATAAAATCGAAACGGTTTTGATCAATCGCAATCTTTAGCGCTTCGCTTGGCGATGAAACGATTTGTGCCGGCAAGCGCTGTGAAGCGTATTGATATATTTCATATTCGCGAAAGGATCGATATCCATTGATCGGTTTGCTGATGAATATTTCTTTTGTAAATGGAGCGATTGTCTGAATGACCCCTTCATAATCTTTATCTGACGAAAGGCCGACAACTGCAGCAGCAGATCCTGGCATAAATTGTTGAACCACTTCATGCAAATATTTGGCTGAATGTTTATTTATTGCTGCATCGGCGATCACGGGCGGATCATCCAATAGAAGTTCGCATTTTCCAGGATTTTTAAGCGATTGCAGCCAGCGTTGGATGATCGCTTGATCGATGGAATCCCCGATGATTTCTTCGCACGTTTGCACGGCGAGCGCAATATTTTCACATTGAAAACCGCCTAGCAAAGGAACAAAATTATTTTTGTAAAGCGCTCGTTTCGTCTTAAAATCAAAAACCATTCCATATTGAGACATTTTTGAGCGCAAAACGGAAAATTCTTTCTCGTATCGATAAATCTTGCGATGATGCGTCAGCATCTTGTTCATCATCGTTTCAACGTTTTTTTGTTGTTTGCTAATGAAAGCAAATGATTTTTCTTTGATGATTCCGATTTTATGCGCAATAAGGTGCGGCATTGTTGGACCCAGTTCGGCAAGATGTTCATTTAAAATCGGCGTAATTACAGACCATTGATTGCTGACGACATTGGTGTCATCGTATTTTCCGCCTTTTCCAGCCTCTAAAATAACATAGTCGACGTTTTTTTCAGCAAAATAAAGAAGGGCAATTGCTAAGTTTATTGCGATTGGACCTAAATATTCGTGAGGCTGCAATCGCTCGATGATCGGTTCGACGCCCGATGCAATCCGGTTGGCAAGCCGAATGAAATCTCCATCAGGAATCGGAATGCTGTTTACTTGAATGCGCTCATTAAATGAATTGTAATGAGGCGATGTAAACAAGCCGGTTCGGAAGCCCAGAGCTTGCAATAAAGTTGAAATAAATGCAGCTGTCGAACCTTTTCCTTTGCTTCCCGCAATTAAAATGATTTTTTTGTTTTTGTCAGGCGAGCCGACTGCATGAAGCAATTCCCGAGCTTGGCGCTGGATTTTGCACAATCGGCCGTTCGCCGATTTCGCAGCTAAATTATATGATTTATAAATAAGGTCAATGGCATCTTTTTTTGTCTGTATCATTTTTTATACCTATAAAAAGCCGCGTCAATGCGGCTTTTTTCCTTTACTCCCAATAGTATGGCGTTTCTTGATAAACGTAGTAATTCAGCCAGTTGCTGAAAAGAAGATTGGCGTGTGAGCGCCACGTATGCAGCGGCAGCTCATTCGGATTGTCATTTGGAAAGTAATTTTTTGGCTTGGCTATTTTAATCCCTTTTTTCAAGTCTCTTTCGTATTCATCTCTTAATGTGCAAGCATCGTATTCAAGATGGCCGGTAATAAAGACTTGCGAGCCGCTGTTATTTACGACGATTGTCACGCCAGCTTCATCTGAATCGCATAATATGGTCAGGTCTTTGACATTTTCAATATCTTCCCGGCGGACTTCGGTATATCGTGAGTGAGGCGCCGAAAAGACATCATCGAATCCGCGCAGCAGCCTTACATTGTCTTTTAAAACACTGTGCTTGAAAATTCCGAATAGCTTTTCCTCCAAATCGTATTTTTGTATCCCGTAATGGTAATAGAGCCCCGCTTGCGCTCCCCAGCAGATGTACATCGTCGAAGTGACGTTTGTCGTCGTCCATTTCATGATATCTTTCAATTCTTCCCAATAAGTCACTTCCGAGAACTCAAGATGTTCAATCGGCGCCCCAGTGATGATCATTCCGTCAAATTTGCGATGCCTTATCTTTTTAAAGGTTGTGTAAAATGAGTCCAAGTGTGATTTTGCCGTTGTTTTCGGCTGATGCGTTTCGGGGATGAGCAATGTGATATTCACTTGCAAAGGCGAATTTCCCAGCAATCGCAATAATTGGGTTTCAGCTTTTTCTTTTTCAGGCATAAGATTAAGTATTACAATATTTAATGGCCTAATGTCCTGTTTATAGGCTCTTTCATTTTCCATGACAAAAATGTTTTCTTTCTCTAATATTTCTTTTGCAGGCAAATCACTTGGGATATTAATTGGCATAGTGATAAAGCTCCTTATTTCATATTTTTGTCCTGTTTGCAATGTGCATAATTTATTTTATCATATTCATTATAAAAATAGCACGAAAGCAGACATTGTTCATTGAAATCGTTTTGAATGCGCAAAGGGGGGGCTGCTGGGTGGAAAGAAAAAACATTTTACATAAAGTGAATGAACTGCTCGACACGTTTTGTCAAGATTGTTTTTTAAATCGACATTTGCGTCAAACATATGGAAGAAATCATGCGCAGCGTTTTTGCATTCAACAGTGTTCGGTTGGCGATGAATTAAAAGCGTATGGCGAAATGCTTGTCAATCAAGATTAAGGTGCGGCGCATTCATCGATGCGCATGGAAGCGGCGAAGCCAGCCGATCGTCATGTCTGGATGCCGTGCGGATTGATTGACTTTTTTTTAGATTTTAGTCATAATGAAAACAACATTGATAGAGGGAATAAGCAATGATGGGGATTAGTAAAAAGATCGTTCATGCATCAGAGAGTAGGATTCGAAGGCTGAAAGATCCTATTGCATGACACTTTTGAACCTGCCCTTGAGCTGTCAAATTCAAAGTTTGACCGGTTTGCGCCGTTATCGAATGAAGCGGACAGCGCATGAGGCCTGTCAAAAAAGGTGGTACCACGGAGACTTTCCGTCCTTTAATAGGAGCGGAAAGTTTTTTTGTTAGCGCGCTGGCTGGAAAGGTGAACATGAATGAAGAAACAGCGGATTGTTGTAAAAATTGGAAGCAGTTCATTAACAAATGAAAATGGGAGCTTGTCGCTTGAAAAATTAAATGAGCATGTTGACGCCATTGCGAAGTTAAAGCAAGCTGGAAATGAAGTTGTTTTAATTTCATCAGGCGCGGTCGCCGCTGGCTTTCACAAGATCGGCTATCCGACGCGTCCGGTGACGATTGCCGGAAAACAATCTGCCGCAGCTGTGGGGCAATCGCTGTTAATGCAAAGTTACGGGGAATCTTTTTCACGCTATCATATCGTTACGGCCCAACTGCTGTTGACAAGAAACAATTTTAAAAACCGCGAACAGTACCGAAACATTTATCAAACGCTGTCAGAATTGCTGCGCCGCAGCGTCCTGCCGATTATCAATGAAAACGATTCGGTTTCTGTTGAAGAATTGACATTCGGCGACAATGATATGCTGTCTGCGCTTGTCAGCGGAATTGTCAGTGCTGATTTTTTAATCATGCTGACGGATACAAATGGGCTGTACAACAAAGACCCAAGAACAAATCCTGATGCTGTAAAATACGATTTTTTAAAAGAAATTACGGATGATTTACTCCAGCAAGCGAATGACAACGGTTCACCGGTTGGAACAGGGGGCATGCGCTCGAAGCTTGAAGCAGCGAAAACGGCTTTGTCACTTGGCGTAAAATGTTTTATTGGAAAAGGCGCTGGCGAAAACAAACTTCTTGACGTCGTCAATGGCAAAGGCGATGGAACATACATTGGCGCGCCGACTTCTTATTGGGTGAAAAATTACAAGCAATGGATTGCTCTTCATTCACAGGCTTCTGGCGCAGTCATTGTTGACAAAGGCGCTGAAGAAGCGCTGCTGACAAAGGGAAAAAGCCTTCTTCCCGCTGGAATTATATCGGTTGAAGGCCGCTTTTCAGCAGGAGACGTTGTAAAAATTAAAAATGCGGACGGGCGGCAAATCGCAAAAGGCGAAGTGAACTATTCTTCTGAAGAATTGTTAAAAGTGAAAGGAATGTCGAGCGAAGAAGCAAAGAAAGCAGCAAAGCGAACGGCGAGTGAAGTTGTTCATCGGGATCAGATGTTCGTAGAATCCATTTTAGAAAAGGAGTGAGGCAAGCATGGAATTAATTCAGAAAGCAAAACAAGCGAAAGCTGCAGCTGCAAAATTGGCGATGGCATCTACGGAGGAAAAAAATGATGCACTGAAAACCATTGCTGAAGAATTGCTGGCGAACAAAGACTATCTATTGACGCAAAACGCCCTTGATCTTGAAAATGGGGAAAAGAATGGGCTGAGCGCGGCATTGCTTGATCGGCTGAAGCTGACGGAAGCGCGTTTGGAAGGCATTGCAGAAGGATTGCATGAAGTCATTCAGCTAGACGATCCGATCGGGGAAACGATGGAATCGTGGGAACGCCCCAACGGGCTTCAAATGGAAAGTGTCCGCGTGCCGATTGGCGTAGTCGGAATGATTTATGAAGCAAGACCAAACGTGACAGTCGATGCAGCAGGATTATGTTTGAAAACTGGCAACGCCGTCATTTTGCGCGGAAGCTCATCAGCCATTGAATCAAATAAAGCCTTCGTTTCAATCATTCATAAAGCATTGGGAAAAACAAAAATTGCCCCTGATTCGGTGCAGCTTATCGAAGATACAAGCAGAGAAACCGCTGCAAAGCTATTCAAGTTAAATGATTATGTAGACGTATTGATTCCTCGCGGCGGAGCAAATTTAATCAAAACAGTCGTTAACAATGCAACCATACCTGTATTGGAAACCGGAGCGGGCAATTGCCATGTGTTCATTGACGAATCGGCATCAAAAGAAATGGGCATTCAAATTGCAGTCAATGCAAAAGTGCAGCGCCCTTCGGTTTGCAATGCGATGGAAACACTAATTGTTCATAAAAATTGGGCAAAAAATCATTTAGTCGATTTGTTGAAAGAAATGGAAGCAAACGGCGTTGAGTTGTATGGCGATGCGTTTGTCGTTTCTCAATATGATGGCGTGAAGCAAGCATCAGAAGAAGATTGGGAAACGGAATATCTTGATTTGGTTCTAGCTGTAAAAACGGTTGAAAACGTTGAAGAAGCCATTGAACACATTAATCGATATGGGACGAAACATTCTGAAGCGATTGTTACGGAAAATGATGAAAGCGCAAAGCGATTTTTCCAAAGCGTTGATGCTTCTTCGCTATATCACAATGCTTCAACGCGATTCACTGATGGATTTGAATTTGGATTTGGAGCCGAAATCGGCATAAGCACACAAAAGCTTCATGCGCGAGGCCCGATGGGATTAACGGCTTTAACGACAAACAAATATTTGATAAAAGGAAAAGGGCAAATTCGTTCTTAGAGGAAAGAATTTGCGCGAATGAAAAATCCGAAGCATTTTTTATTTTGCTTCGGATTTTGTTTTTTTTGAAAAATAATCGAGCAGCCCCATGGAAAAGACTTGCAAATCCATCTGCAAAATGTTGTAGATGGCATGGTTTTTAGGGACTTGATGCTTTTCAAGCACAACCGTAATTTGATCAAGCAAACGCTTGACGAGTTCGTTTACGTTTTTGCCTTCGCGGAAAACTTCTTCAGCTGTATTTACATAAATTGGCAGCCAATGTTGAATTTGTCTGTATACTTCATCAGGATGATCAGCAGCGCTGAAGTGGCCGAAATAAATGCGATCAACATTTAACGCTTGAATGCGTTTCAATGATTGCACAGTTTTGTCAGGATCAAATTGGTTTGGAGAGGTTGCCGGCAAATAAAGGTTGAAATGAAACGCTTCGATTTGTTTAAGCTGAACGCCTAATGTATCGCCGACAAAAATTCCATTGCTTACGGGATCGTAAATGCTGAAATGATGATTGGCATGTCCAGGCGTATCGAGAAAAAGCAGCTCACAATTTGGCCCAATTTGCAGCGATTCTTCATCATTCTTAACGATGACCCGATCTTCCGGAATGGGCAAAATCGGATCAAACAGCGTATGAAATTGCGGTCCATAAACGGCTTTGGCCCCTTGAATTAACCGCGTCGGATCGATTATATGTTTTGCGCCTCTCGGATGGACGACGAGTTTGGCATTAGGGCATTTTTCCATAAGCAGACCCGCACCGCCCGCATGGTCAAGATGAACGTGCGTAATAATGATGTATTGGATTTGTTCCGGGCTGATGTTCAGCGCTTTTAATCCATTTAAAATGTGCGGCACTGATGGACTGGAACAGGCTTCCACCAGGGTGATTTTTTCTTCTTGAATGACATACGCTCCCGTTTTTTGGGGCATTCCTAAATCCATTCCGTCAATCAGGTGTATGCGATTGCCTAAGTCGATAGGCGCGGTGGCAGACAAAGGATTGCAACCCCCTCATTAAAAAAATTTGTTATTTTCATTCTACGGCAACCGTTTTCAATTGTAAAATCATCGCGTGTCGGACTGGGATATTTTTTGTAAAGTATTTCGAGGCAAAAACCTTCATACTAACGGTAATCTCCTATATGCAAAAGGGGGATTGCAATGCAGATGCACGAATATGATGCAACCTTATTCTACCTCCATCGCATGGCCTGCAATGAGTTAATGACCATTATGACCGCTGCTGAAGATGACATTTTGGCGAAGAAAATCGAAAAATTTGTGAAGGCTTTTCTCTATGATTCAGATTTTTCAAAAGTGGAGAAGGCTTACGACTCGTTGCTGCATTATCTTGACCATGTTTTCGTATCCTGTTTCAACGAGCGCTCTGAAATCATGACATTTTGACAGGAGCCCATTTTTTGAGGCTCCTTTTTCTTGATTCATGATACACTAATAATAATCAAAAATGCCGTAGGAGGAGTTGCATGGAGGCTTCGCAGCAATTCATGTCAAAATTTAAAACGAGCATTTTTACGGAGATGGCTCAATACAAACAAAGGAAATTATTGGAAGGCAAAGAAATGGTTGATTTAAGCATTGGAAGCCCTGATTTGCCGCCCCCTTCGTTCGTGCGTGAAGAGTTGGCGCAGGCGGTTCAGCAGCCTGATCAATACGGCTACTCCTTAAAAGGGACAGAAGCCTTTAACCAAGCGGTTTCTGATTTTTACGAAAGACGCTATGGAGTCAGCATCGATCCAAAAACCGAAGTTTTGCAGCTGTCAGGCTCTCAAGAAGGCCTGGTTCATTTTCCCTTTGTGTTCGCCAACCCTGGCGATTTGGTCTTGCTTCCAGATCCATGCTATCCCGCCTATCAGACCGGTGTTGATTTGGCAGATGCAAGCGTGCATCGCATGCCTCTTTTAAAGGAAAACGGCTTTTTGCCGGATTTGCAAGCCATTCCAAAAGCGATCGCTGAAAAAGCGAAAGTGATGTTTCTTAACTTTCCAGGAAACCCCGTTCCTGCAATGCCGACAGCATCGTTTTTCGAATCTGTCGTTCAATTTGCGAAAAAACATGACATCATTGTCGTTCATGACTTCGCTTATTCCGAGTTGAATTTTACAACTGACAAACCGCTGAGTTTCTTATCGATTGAAGGCGCAAAAGATATTGGCGTTGAGTTTAATTCTTTATCGAAAAGTTTTAATATGGCAGGCTGCAGAATTGCCTACGTTGTTGGAAATGAACAGATTGTTCAAGCGCTGGGCAAGCTGAAATCAAATTTGGATTTTGGCGTGTTCCTGCCAATTCAGCGCGCAGCTGTAAAAGCTTTAAATGAAGGGGATGCTTTTTTGGAAGAAATGGCTTCGCTTTACAAAAACAGACGAGATGTATTGGTTGATGGGTTGAATCGCATCGGCTGGAAGCTGGATAAACCTTTGGCCACCATGTTCATTTGGGCGCCTGTTCCGAATGAACGCTCTTCCTTTCAATTTGCACTGGAATTAATGGACAAAGCCGGTGTTGTTGTAACCCCTGGCTCTGCATTTGGGGCTTATGGTGAAGGATACGTTCGCATCGGGCTGGTCGAAAGCGCTTCGAAATTGGAAAAAGTCGTTGAAAAAATTGCGAAAGCAAGTTTCATTTAAAAAAAGCAGCGATTTTTGATATGATAAGACGGTATAAGAAAAATGTGAAAGGTGATGTTTGCTGTTGGAAAGCAACAAATCGCATCGCGTGCTGCTGTATTACAAATATGTCCATATTGAAAACCATGAGGAATTTGCTGCCGAGCATCTCAAATTTTGCAAGGATTTAGGTTTAAAAGGCAGAATTCTCGTCGCTGAAGAAGGCATTAATGGAACGGTTTCCGGAACGGTTGAGCAGACGAGCCAATACATTGAAAAAATGCATCGTGATCCGCGTTTTGAAGACATGCAATTTAAAATTGACGAGCACGATGGACATGCTTTCAAAAAAATGTTTGTGCGGCCCAGAAAAGAGATCGTTTCGCTTCGGCTTGAAAACGATATTAATCCAAATGAGAAAACAGGAAAATATTTAAGTCCGAAAGAATTTTATGAATTGATGCAGCAAGACGACGTCATCATTTTGGATGCACGTAACGATTACGAGTATGCAATTGGCCATTTTCGAGGCGCGATCAATCCAAAGGTAAAAGCGTTTCGCGAGCTGCCGCAATGGGTGAAAGAAAATCTCAGCGAATATAAAGACAAAAAAATCTTGGCGTATTGCACAGGCGGCATCCGCTGTGAAAAGTTGACCGGCTTTTTAATTGAAGAAGGATTCAAAGATGTCAATCAGCTTCATGGCGGAATTATTATGTACGGCAAAGATGAAGAAGTGCAAGGGGAACTGTTTGATGGAAAATGCTATGTTTTTGATGAAAGAATATCGGTTCGAATCAATCAAAAAGAAGACGTCATCGTCTCGAATTGCCATCATTGCGGAAAAAAAGAAGACCGATATGTGAACTGTGCGAATCCCGAGTGCAATCTTCAGCACGTCTGCTGCGAAGAATGCGAAGTGAAACATCATCGCTCTTGTTCAGAACAATGCCGGCAGCATCCGCGAAATATATATTTGCAGCAATTAAAAAAAGAAGCGTAAAACGCGTGCTCCCGCCTAAAGCTTTTTGGGGATCTGCATTATCATACAGGGAGGATGGCTATACGGATGAAGCAATATTTGGAGTTGTGCAAACATATTTTAGACAACGGAATAGAAAAAAAAGATCGAACGGGAACAGGAACGATCAGTGTTTTCGGTTATCAAATGCGCTTTAATTTAAGCGAAGGCTTTCCGCTGCTGACAACAAAAAAACTGCATGTCAAATCGATTATTCATGAACTGCTTTGGTTTTTAAAAGGGGATACGAATATCAAATATTTGAATGAAAATGGGGTGCGCATTTGGAACGAATGGGCAGATGAAAATGGCGATCTCGGACCGATTTATGGCTATCAATGGCGCTCTTGGCCCGATGGAAGAGGCGGAACGATCGATCAGATTGCACAAGTCGTTGAACAAATAAAAAACAGCCCGGATTCAAGGCGTCTCATCGTAAGTGCCTGGAATGTTGCAGATATCAGCGAAATGGCCCTCCCGCCTTGCCATTGTCTATTCCAATTTTACGTTGCCGATGGAAAGCTTTCATGCCAGCTCTATCAGCGCAGCGGCGACGTTTTTTTAGGAGTGCCGTTCAATATTGCTTCATACTCCATGCTGACGATGATGATGGCGCAAGTCTGCGGTTTGGAGCCGGGTGAATTTGTTCATACGTTTGGGGATGCGCACATTTATTTAAACCATATCGAACAAGTTAAACTGCAGCTGACAAGAACGCCGAAAGCCTTGCCGACACTCGAACTAAATAAAAATGTCCGCTCCATTTTTGACTTTGCCTATGATGATTTTAATATACGGAATTATGATCCTCATCCGCACATCAAAGGGGAAGTATCGGTATGATTTCTTTCATCGTTGCGATGGATCGCAATCGCGTGATCGGCAATGACAACGGTTTGCCCTGGAAGCTGCCGGCGGATCTGGCGCATTTTAAAAAAATCACGACAGGCCATACTGTCATTATGGGAAGAAAAACATTTGAATCCATAGGCAGACCGCTGCCGAATCGGACAAATGTTGTTTTAACGAGAAACAAGCATTTTGCTGCTGAACAATGCATCGTGATTCATTCCGTTGCGGAAGCTTTCGCTTTAATGGAAAAGAAAGAAGATGAATATTTTGTCATTGGCGGTTCACATTTGTATCAATTGTTTCTGCCTTACGTTCAACGAATGTATATTACGCTGATTCATGAAGAGTTTGAGGGAGACACTTTTTTTCCAGACGTCGACATGTCTAACTGGCAGCTCATTTCAAAAGAAAAAGGCAAGAAAGACGCTCAGAATCGGCATGATTATGAATTTTTAGTGTATGAAAAAAAGAATAGATGGAAGAGCGCCTCGCTCTTTTAAGCACCTTGCTTATTTAAGGTGCTTTTTTGCATTCATAAAATGGCATGGCAATCGATAAGGAAATTGGATCATGCTGGAAGAAGTTGAAGATATGGGAAGATGGTCAGGCGAGAGAAGAAATGAACAGCAATAATTCTAAATCTTTGTACAATATGCAGTTTGCACATCAAATATTCGCTTGTTATGCTTGTAACAATCTTAGAAAAGATGATGGTATTGGGAGGTATACAGTGAAAAAATTTATTGGCGTTTTCTTTTTGTTTGGGATTTTGTTTATTTCGGCATGCGGCAATTCAGAAACTGCTGGGACAGAAGAAAATATGTTAACAAGGCTTCAAGAAAGAGGAACGGTGAAAGTAGGATTTGCAAATGAAAAACCTTATGCCTATGAGGAAAATGGCGAATTGAAAGGGGCTGCTGTAGAAATTGCGAAAGCTGTTTTCAAAGAATTGGGAATTGATGAAATTGAGGGTAAATTGGCGGAATTTAGACAATTGATTCCTGGCTTAAATGCCGGGAAATTCGACGTGATTACGGCTGGGATGGCCATTCAGCCTGAACGCTGCGATAATGCCTCTTTTGCTGAGCCTGAAATTCAATATGGCGAGGGAATGGTCGTTCAAGCGGGAAACCCTGAAAATCTTTACAGCTATCAAGACATCGCAGACAATCCTGAGATTATTGTTGCTGTTATGGCAGGAGCATCTGAAAATGGCTTTCTCATTCAAGAAGGGGTTCGTGAAGAACAAATATTAAGTGTTCCAGATATCCCTGCATCATTTTCAGCAGTAGAATCGGGCCGCGCGCATGCGACGACAGCGACGGAAATGACAATAAAAGAAGCGCTGCAGTCGGCAAACTCGGATAAATTGGAACTCGTTGAAGAATTTGAACAGCCGGATATTGAAGGGATTCCGAGCTATGGAGCTGCCGCATTCCGAAAAGATAACGAGGATTTGAAAGAGGCTTACAATGAAGCGTTGGCGAAGTTAAAAGAAAAAGGAACGATTGCTGAACTTGCTGGAAAATATGGTTTTATAGTTCCCGATAAAAACATTACAACTGAAAAAATTTGCAGCGGCGAGCAATATTAATCATGGATTGATGACAGGTCAGGTTCTTTTTTGCTGGATCTGGCCTTTCTTTATTCGATGAAATGTTGGAGGTGATGGGAATTCATAATTTAATTGAAATATTCGCTGTGCTCCTCAGGGGATTGCATATTACTTTAATTGTGTTATTCGCATCGGCTGCATTCGCTTATTCAATTGCATTTATTGCAGGCTTTTGCCAGCTGTCGCGCAATCGTGTTTTAACGAAATTTACAACTTTTTATATTGAGGTTTTTCGCGGCACTTCTTTGATTGTTCAATTGTTTTGGTTTTCATATGCGCTTCCGGGTTTATTTGGAATTCATTTAGGGAGCGATTTGTGGGCTGGAATTCTTGCCATTTCATTGAACTACGGCGCATACATGTCA
Source organism: uncultured Caryophanales bacterium (assembly GCA_937983115.1). GTDB lineage: Bacteria > Bacillota > Bacilli > Bacillales > UBA6769 > Pueribacillus. The sequence continues at coordinate 12,499 of CALKAO010000140.1, read as the reverse complement.
GAGATCGTTCGTTCGTCGATCCTTTCGATTTCGAAAGGGCAAACCGAAGCAGCTTTAGCACTCAACTTGTCCAACTTTCAAACCATGCGATTGATTATTTTGCCGCAGGCCGTACGGATGATGCTGCCTGAATTCGGCAATTATTTTATTCACATGTTAAAAGCGACTTCTCTCGTGTCGTTGATTGGTTTAACCGATATTTTGTATTATGGTGACATTTATCGCAGCACCAATTTATCGCTGTCGCCAATCGTGTATACCATGTTGTTGGCCATGTACTTTCTTCTCGCTTTGCCGCTTATCGGCTTAACGCGCAAATTTGAGCGAATGGCCAGGAAGGGAGTGGCTCACTAATGGAATGGAGCTGGCCGGTATTTTTGGATGCTTTTCCTTATGTGTTTAAAGGGATTTCGATTACCCTTCTATTGACGATGGCGTGTTATATTTTCTCACTTTTATTTGGCTTTTTTTGGCTGTTTATTCGCCAAGTTTCATCCAAACCCTTACAATGGTTGATCTATTGGGTGATGGAATTCATTCGGTCAACCCCGCCCCTGATTCAGCTGTTTTTTATTTATTATGCCTGGCCAATGATTCCCGTCGCTGGTGTGACGCTTCACCCATTTCTCGCAGCTGTATTAGGATTGGGCGTCCATTTTAGCACGTACATTTCAGAAGTTTATCGAGCCGGTATTGAATCGGTTGATAGAGGGCAATGGGAAGCAGCAAAAGCCTTGAATTTTTCTGTGATGAAAAAGTGGACTAAAATTATTTTGCCTCAAGCCATCCCTCCCACAATTCCGATGCTTGGCAACTATTTGATCATTATGTTCAAAGAAGTTCCGCTTGCCTCAACAATCGGGGTGGTAGGCATGCTTCATATGGCCAATGAATATGGTTCGATTTATTGGAAGTATTTAGAGCCGTTGACGATCGTTGCGCTTTTATTTTTAGCGTTAAGTTATCCATCTGCGCTTTTCATTAGGAAATTAGAGCAGAAATATAATCGGAACTTTAACAAAAAGCAAGCGGCGCTTTCCAAACCCGCTTGACAAAGGAGTTGGATTCTCATGACTGAACCGATTGTAAAGTATGAAAATGTTTATAAATCATTTGGCGATATCGATGTGTTAAAAGGGATAAATTTATCGATTGCCCCAAAAGAGAAAGTGGCGTTGATAGGTCCGAGCGGATCGGGAAAAACAACGATTATCCGAATGCTCATGACTTTGGAGAAACCCACATCTGGGGCCATTTATGTCAATGGCAAAAATTTATGGCAAATGAAAAAGAACAATCGGCTCGTTCCAGCAAATGAAAGCCATTTGCGAAGCATGCGCGGAGATATTGGCATGGTGTTTCAGCACTTTAATTTATTTCCGCATTTGACGATTTTGGAAAATTGCATGATTGCTCCCATTCATGTTAAAAAAGAAAAAAAGGAAACGGCGCGGATTCGGTCGCTTGAAATGCTGGCTAAAGTAGGATTGGCAGACAAAGTTGATCTGTATCCGTCACAATTGTCAGGTGGGCAGAAACAACGAGTGGCAATGGCGCGGGCATTGGTCATGCGGCCTAAAATCATGTTGTTTGATGAAGTGACTTCTGCATTGGATCCGGAGCTCGTCGGGGAAGTCCTTGAAGTCATTCGCGAGCTAGCTTCTGAAGGGAGCATGGCGATGATATTAGTGACGCATGAAATGGATTTTGCACAAGACATTGCCGATCGGATTTTATTTTTAAACGAAGGTGCCATAGAAGCAGAAGGCCCGCCAGAAATGCTGAATCAACCAAAAAATGAACGTTTAAAAGCATTTTTAAGCCGATTTACCAATAATTCACAACCCCAAACGGCAAAGACCTCCTGATTTCAGGAGGTTTTTTGTATGCCTGCCCGGATCATTTGCGGCAGCGGAAAAGTGTTGCGTTTTAGGCAAGCAAGCCAGACAGCAACTTTTTTCTTTCGATGCTGGGTAAAAATGACAAGCATATCTACATGGCCAATGCAGAAAATAAATATTGCATTTCCAGTTCATACTTTTAGGGAGGAATCCAGCATGACCGTTGTAGATCAGGTGAGACAAACGCTTGCAGGCTTAAAAAGCGCGCAAGCAAGCTTGGAAACGTTTGCCTTGCAAACGGACAATCAACAGGCGAAACAAATGTTTCAGCAAGCTGCTCAACAGACACAAATGATCGTCGATCAAGTCAATCAGCGTTTGCAAGAAATTGAAGCAGAGGAGCCGCAATATCGGCAGCAGTAAGCAAAATAATAAACTCCCGCAGATGAGGTGGGAGTGATACATACATGCCCAACGCCTTGAGCGGAATGAGGTGAGAACATGCGATGATTAGAAATTGTCTTCTCGTTATGATGATTTTTGCATTGGCAGGCTGCCAGATCAACAATCAGCAAACGGAGCATCCCATTATTGCGAAAACCGCAACAGACGAATCAATGAAACAAATCCGGGCAAATGAAGCGGTTGAAAAAGTGCTGCAAAGAGAAGAAGTGGTTAGAGCAAATGCAATCAATACGGATAAGCTGATCTTGCTGGCGTTTGAAGTTGAGCAGTTTGAGCGCTTCAATTTGAAAACCATTGAAAAACAGATAAAGAAGCAATTAAAAAAAGAATTTGATAATATGGAGGTCGTCGTGAGCTATGACCCGAAAATCATGCTAGAAATTGAAAAGCTGCAGAATAAACTTCAATCCGGAGACATCACTGAAAAAACGCTTAAAAAAGAAGCGAAAAAAATTGTCAAATTAAAAAAAGAAAAAACGTAAACGCGAAAAGTGAAGAGAGGTCTTTTTCAATGTCAAACAACAAGAAAAAAAATCTCACTCCAGTTCAGCAAGAATATCAAAAGCTGCAAAAAGAGAAAGAAATAAAAAGGCCGATTTTTAAAAATTGCATCAAAGCTTTTTTTGTTGGCGGATTCATTTGTTTCATCGGACAGCTGATCCAAATGCTAATGATTTACCAATTTGATTTTACCGATCGAACAGCTGGCAATCCAACGGTCGCAATTTTAATCTTTATTTCCATGCTATTGACAGGATTTGGCGTGTACGATCGAATCGGGCAATTTTCGGGCGCTGGAAGTGCAGTGCCTGTCACAGGATTTGGCAATGCGGTCGTATCAGCTGCCATCGAACACCGTTCTGAAGGATTTGTTTTAGGCGTCGGCGGCAACATGTTTAAGCTCGCGGGTTCGGTGATCGTGTTTGGCGTTTTTTCAGCATTTGTTGTTGCGCTGATTAAAACTCTTTTGTTTGAGTGGGGTGGTTTGTAATGCTTCAAGGCCATCGCACATGGCATTTTGAAAACAAACCAGTGATTCTCTCTTCGGCAACGGCAGGCGGGCCGTTTGAAGCAAAAGGAAAAATCTCCGATGATTTTGATATATTGCATGAAGACCTTTGGCTGGGTCAGGACTCTTATGAAAAAGCCGAAAAAGTTTTATTGGAAGAAGCGCTGTTAAGGACGACCGAGAAAGCCAATTTGCGAAAGGAAGATGTGCAATTTTTGATTGCCGGCAATTTAATCAACCAGCTTACGCCGGTAAATTTCGCAGCGCGAACGCTCGGTGCGCCTTTTCTGGGCATATTTGGCGCATGTTCAACTTCTATGGCAGGCCTGGCGTTAGCGGCCTTGATTGTAAATAGCCGCCACGGCAATCATGTGTTGACCGGAGCAGTCAGCCACAACGCGGCGGCGGAACGCCAATTTCGCTACCCGACAGAATACGGGTCTCAAAAACCGCCGACTGCGCAGTGGACCGTAACTGGAGCTGGGGCAGTGCTGCTGGCGTCTGAAGGGGATGGGCCTTATGTTACCAGCGCGACAATTGGACGAGTGATTGACATGGGATTGACGGATCCCTTTAATATGGGAGGTGCGATGGCGCCGGCCGCGGTTGATACAATTGAAGCGCATCTTCGAGATACGCAAAAAGAAATCCACGACTATGATCTCATCGTGACGGGTGATTTGGGAAAAGTGGGCCGTGAAGCGTCGTTGGAGCTGTTTAAAAAACACGGGATGGAGATTGATGAAAACAAGTACCAAGATTGCGGTTTAATGATTTATGAAGACAACCAAGAGGTGTTTGCGGGAGGAAGCGGCACCGCTTGTTCAGCTGTCGTCGTTTATGGCCATTTGTTAAACCGCATGAAAAAAGGAGAGTTGAAAAGCATTTTATCGGTTGCAACCGGCGCATTGCTGTCTCCGCTTTCTTATCAGCAAAACGAAACGATTCCTTGCATTGCACATGCGGTATCCATTGAGTATGGAGGTTGATGGACGTTGATATTTTTTTGGGCATTTGTCGTTGGCGGCTTTATATGCGTCATCGGGCAAATTTTGTTGGATGTATGCAAACTTTCGCCGGCTCATATGTTAAGCATTTTCGTCGTTGCCGGAGCGATTCTTAGCGGTTTTGGGTGGTATGATCGATTGATCGATTTTGCCGGTGCGGGAGCGACGGTTCCAATTATGAGCTTTGGAAATTCGCTTGTCAACGGAGCTTTGCAGGAAGCGGAAAAACACGGATTGATTGGGGTTGTAACGGGAATGTTTGAAGTGACCAGCGCAGGCATTTCTGCTGCGATCATTTTTGGTTTTTTAGGGGCGCTGCTCTTTAAGCCAAAAGGATAGGAGGGAGAAACGTGACGGTCGGCTCGCAAGTCAAGCAATGCGCCGCCAGCCTGAAAAGCGTGAAAGCGGGGCTGGAAACGCTAGCAGAACAGTCTGCTGATGCGCAACTGGCGCGCGAACTTCTTGAAGCGGCTTCCAGCTTTGATCCAATCATTGCCGATTTATATCAGCGAATTGGCGTTTTAGAAAGGGAAGAGCCTCAATACGAAGGATTTTAAGCTCATAGTGAGGAGGAAGAAATGTGCCAGGATGGCTCGAAATCACACTTCGTTCCGCAGCGACGTTTGCTGGGATTTTTATCATTATTAAATTACTGGGAAAAAAACAGCTTTCAGAAATGTCATTTTTTGAATATGTTGTTGGAATTACGATCGGTTCAATTGCAAGCTCTCTTTCGATCAATCGTGAGATTCCGATCATTTATGGTGTGATCAGCCTTTTAATTTGGATTTTTATTCCATTTATCTTGAATTTTTTTGCTTTAAAAAATAAAAAATTCCGCGATTTGGTTGAAGGAAGAGAAACGGTGCTGGTGAAAGACGGAAAAATTTTAGAAGATAATCTTAAAAAAGAATATTATTCGATTGAAAACTTGTTGAATCAATTAAGAAAAAAGAGTGTTTTTAATCTTTCGGATGTTGAATTTGCCGTACTGGAAACCGACGGCGATTTAAGCGTCTTGTTAAAAAAAGACAAACAGCCCGTCACGCCAAAAGATTTGAATCTTCCGGTCGGCATCGAAAAAGAGCCTCAAACGGTCATAATGGATGGACAAATTCTTGACGAATCGCTGAAAAACAGAGGGCTGAATCGCCAATGGCTGAAAACAGAGCTTGAAAAAATCGGCGTTGCGATTGAAAATGTGTTTCTTGGCCAAGTGGATTCAATGGGCCAGTTAACCGTAGATTTGTATGATGATAAAATAACAGTTCCAGAACCGGTCCAAAAGCCCCTTTTACTCGCAACTCTGAAAAAGTGCCAGGCCGATTTGGAACTGTTTGCATTAGCTACTGATGCACCGGAAGCAAAACAGATGTATGCAAAACACGCAGAAGAAATCGAACGCGCCATTGCGAAACTTAAACCGCTGCTGAATTAAAAGAGAATTTATGCTTCCTGCTGTTCATTTCTCAATTGAATCGCTTTTAAATCTTGAATCCGCTTTTCGTCTTCTTTAAAGTATTCAACCAAATCACTGATGCGATCGACGGTTTCTAAGCTAAGGTGATGTTCGATTCCTTCGACTTCTTCATAAATCTTATCTTCGTCTACACCAATAATTCTCAGCAATTCTTCCAGCAAATCGTGCCGGTATACGAAATGTTTCCCAGTTTTTTTCCCTTTAGGCGTCAACATTAACCCGCGGTATTTTTCGTAGACCAAATAATTTTTCTTATCTAATTTTTGAACCATTTTTGTGACCGAAGATGGATGAACGCCAAGAATTTCAGCGATATCGGATACTCTTGCGTATCCTTTATCTTCTATTAGCAAATAAATTTGCTCAATGTAATCTTCCATGCTTGGTGTTGGCATAAACTTTCCCTCCAAATAAACGCTCAATGTTTATTATAGCAAATCAAATGCCAATATGGCAGAGGCTCAATGGAAAGGAAAATGAGATGAAAAAATATTTTTTGTCCGCAATCATCATTTTTTTGCTTTTACATTCATATGCATGGTCAGCACCTGACAAAACGATGATCTACATTGATTTATGGGAAAATACGCTGTTTCTAATAAAAAATGGCAAGGTGGCGGATCAGTATAAAATTTCTGGCGGAACGAGTGATAAACCAACACCCATCGGCATTTTTAAAGTTGTTGAAAAATCCGAAGGATGGGGAGGCGGATTTGGCTCCAGATGGATTGGACTGGACGTGCCTTGGGGAAATTACGGCATTCATGGAACGAACAAGCCTTGGCTTATCGGCAAAGATGTCAGCAGCGGATGTGTGAGAATGTTTAATGATGATGTTGAAAAACTTTATGATCAGGTGCCGATCGGCACGGTTGTTCATATTGACGGGCCCGTGGCGGGGATTGGCGAAAACGAATTCAAAAATTTATCTGAGGGTTCGAGGGGTGTGCTTGTACAAATTGTACAACAGCAATTAAAAGCGCAAGGCTATTATAAAGGAAAAATTGACGGAATATTTGATCATCAGATGGAAAAAGCAGTGAAACAATTTCAAATCGATAATCATTTGGCAGTCACAGGCGGAATAACGTCGGTCGAATACAATTTATTGGGCATTCTAGAGTAAACGATTGAAAATTTTTTGATTTACTTTATTATAATGAAGTGTATGCTTGAAATGAAAAAGTAGATGAGCGGAAAGATTGCAAGATGTTGGAATCGCGTTTTTGCGCAGCCATTTCAGCTTTTCCAGTTTTAAGTTTTAGAAGTAAAGTCGATGACTTCGTTATTGATTCGTCTCATTGAATCATTCAAACGGATGAAATGGCTCCTGAAGGACGGTCTGCCGCAGCATTTTGTTTTGCCAATTCGCGAATCTCGTCAGGGACTCTTACTTTTTCCCTTGATTTTCTATTCATTGTGACGAGAATGACGGTTGCTGAAACAGCAAGTTCGCCATTTTCAGTATACATTTCTTGTTTGAGCGTCGTGCTTGTGTTTCCCGCTTTTTCAATGGCTGTATGAATCGTCAAAACTTCTTTGTCAAAAACTTCGCGTTTATAATTGGCGTTCACGTTTGCAACCACTGCTTCAACACCGAGCGAAATGCAGCGGACGTATATTTTTTTCTGGCGATTTCCAAGTATTTTAAATAAGTGACATTGTTTATGTGACTAGCGCCGTCTGTTTCTGCAACAACTTGTGTTTTAAATGCAGCCAAAGGTTCCTCCCTCAATTATTTCTTTTACTTTCATTCTTATCACTGTTAACTGATTTTTTCATGTTTGGCCTTACCGAATAAGCAAAAGCAATGATTAAGGGGGATGCTCCGATGTTGACATTTGCACCAAATTTGACGACACTTTTTACTGAAGTTCCTTTTTTAGAACGTTTTGAACGTGCGAAAAAAGCCGGCTTTACTCATGTTGAATTTCAATTTCCTTATGAACATCCGAGCGATGCTGTTGCAGAACAATTAAATCAGCATGGGCTGAAGGCGGTGCTGTTTAATTTGCCTGCGGGAGACTGGGAAAAAGGCGATCGAGGAATTGCCATCTTTCCTACGCGCCGTGACGAATTTCGGGCGTCCGTACATACTGCCATTGAATATGCTCAATCACTGCAATGCACCATGCTCCATTGCATGGCAGGAGTGAAGCCGGAAAAATTGGATCGCCGCGATGCGCTTCTCGTGTACAAAGAAAATTTGCGCTATTGCGCGAGGGAATTTGAAAAATACGGTTTGACTGTCGTCATTGAACCGATCAATGCGTTTGACATGCCGGATTATTTTCTTTCCAATTTGGAATTTGCTGTTGATATTCTCAATGATTTGGCATTGCCGAATGTCAAGCTTCAGTTTGATGTGTATCATATGCAGCGCATGCAAGGCGAATTGATTTCTTCTTTTAAAAAATATAAGGAGCATATTGCGCATATTCAAATTGCGGACAATCCAGGGCGCCATGAGCCGGGCACGGGCGAAATTCATTATGCAAATGTTTTCCGCGCATTTGAAGCAGAAGGGTACAATGGCGCGATTGGGCTTGAATATTTCCCGAAAGGAAAAAGTGAAGACAGTTTTACGTGGCTTTAGAAAGAAGAGGGTGTGAATGCATATGAAAATTGGTTTTATTGGTCTGGGCGTTATGGGTTCGCGCATGACAAAAAGATTGATCGATGCACGCTATGAAGTCGTTGTTTATAATCGAACGAAGGCTAAAATGGAACCGCTTCTTCAGTTTGGGGCCAAAGCAGCGGAAAGCATAGAAGATTTGTCACGAGCAGCCGACGTGGTCTGCACTTGTTTATCAATGCCGGAAGATGTTGAAGAAGTGTATGAACTTGTTTTTCAACAGGCTGAAAAAGGAACGATTTGCATTGATTTTACAACTGTGGGCATGGATACGAGCCAAAAACTGGCAGAAGAGGCTGTGGAAAAAGGCATTCATTTTTTAGATGCGCCGATAAGCGGAGGGCCGGAAGGAGCGGAAGCGGGCACGCTCACGATTATGGTTGGCGGCGAAAAGCCAATTTATGAAAAAGTGCTGCCCGTTTTTCAAGCGCTTGGAGAAAATGTCCAATATTTGGGAAAAAGCGGAATGGGCAGCGTCGCAAAGCTGATGAATCAATATTTAGTCGCCGTTCATTCATTAGCCGCTTCGGAAGCCATGGCTGCAGGCACTGCACTTGGCCTTCAGTCTGAACAGCTTTATCACATTTTAAAATCAAGTTACGGAGACAGCCGCATGCTGCGGCGGCATATGGAACAGTATGTGCTGGATCGGCAGTTTGAGCCAGGCGGAGCAGTAAAATATGTCCATAAAGATGTGAAACTCGCTAATCAATTATTGGCGCAAGCGGGATTAAACGAGTTTACAGGAAGCATGGCTCAAGCAGCTTTTCACACTGCAATTGAAAACGGATTGGCTGATGAAGATATGTCTGCGGTGATAAAGCTGCTTGAAAAAGAAAGCGGTGCGATTGTAAAAAGGTCATGACTCGAGGCAGCACGGCGGGAGGGGCCTGTTTCGGAAGGGGTTCCCGCGGGGCCCCGGGCTTTTTATTTGTTTACGCCGAGCACTGCAACAGCCGATGCGGGCTTAAGCGGCTTATAGTTCACTTTTAAATCGGAAAAGCCCGCTTCATGCATCCAGTGAAAAATTTGCTTTCCAAACTGTTCGATCGTTTCGTCGGTTGCGTTTATATTGAAGGGCTGGACCGTAATCACAATGAGCCCCATCGGTTTCATGAATTTCCGCACCTTTTGCAGCGTCTTGGCCGGAACATCCCAAAACATTATTGAATTAACGGAATAAACTTTATCAAAGGCGGCATCGAAAGCGGGAAAATCAAAATTGACATCGTGCACCCGCAAGTCAACAATGCCGGACTTGATGGCTGCTTTATTTCTTTTATAAGCTTGTTTTCTCATGACTTCTGAACAATCAAGGCCGATAATTTTTCCTTCTTTTACTTTTTTGGCGGCCAAGGCGATGGCAACCCCCGGTCCGTAGCCAATTTCTAATACGTGATCGTCTTTTTGCAGCTCTAATAAAGAAAGGGTCCATTCATTTTTTTCGAACCCCGTCGCGGCCATCAGTTTGCCGGCAATCCTTCCGCCGAGCCCTTCAGGCTTTCCAAATTGGGCAAAAAACGTTTTAATGAACACTGTTGACTCCTTTCAATTTAATCAGTTTTTGTCAGCGGCTCGTTCCTGATACGAAAATGTTTGATGAAAGATGTCATCAACATTGATTAATTCGCCGATTGTAGCGCCTTGCTTGATTTTTTCTTGCACGAGATGTTCGGTTTGAAGCAAATCCATTGTTTTTTGCAATACATTTTCGGCGTCATCTTTTGGCACGACAACTACGCCATTTTCATCTGCTATAATGAGATCGCCTGGATGAACAGGGACTCCAGCGCATTGAATGGCTACATTCACATGGCCATATCCGGATAATGAAGCGACATTTGGTACGATGCCTTTTGAAAATACAGGGAATTTCAGTGAACGAATCTCGGCAACGTCACGGCAGCAGCTATCGATGATGGCGCCGACGACCCCTTTATTCATCGCTGACATCGTCATGTTTTCGCCCCAAAAAGCCGTGTTAGTTGAACCATGTGAATCGATGACAATGATGTCTCCGGGTTGACATAAGTCAATGGCTTTAAAAGCGGCTGCAAGGTCGGAAGCAAGCGTTTTGACAGTCACTGCGGCGCCGGCCATGCGAATGCCATTGAATAGCGGTTTCAGATCGGATGTCATTGCGTTAAACCGCTCCATGCTGTCAGATGCAGCGCATGTCACGGAATCATAAGTCTGCAAAAGCCGCTTGAATTCTTTTACAATGGCTTTGTCCGTTCGTTCAATGTGTTCAATGATTTTCATTGCATAAACTCCTTTAAGCTGCCCATGATTTGATGTTCGCATGTTAACTGAGCAAAATTGCTGTCTTAATTATTAAACTTTTTTTAAAAATAGATTTATAGTAAAATATTCGTGAGAAAGATTCTTTTTTTATGTCTTTTGTTATTCTAGAATAATTTACACAATGTGCATAGAAGGTGAGACATATGACAGTTATTCCCAAACCAGCGTCAACCGTCGTGCTGTTAGATGAACAAGAAAGGGTTTATTTGACCAAACGGCCAAAGACGATGAAATTTTTAGGCGGCTACTATGTTTTTCCCGGCGGAACGGTCGATAAATCAGACAAAGTCGCTAAAAGCGAACACATTTTGAACAAACCGAGCTCTTCTTTAAACCTTGCCTATTATATTGCTGCTGCGAGAGAGCTGTTTGAAGAAATCGGAGTCCTGCTTGCAGCAGGCAAAGATGGCCGCGTGCGTCTTGATGATGGCAAAGCGGCCGAATACCGCAAACGGCTGCTCAATGGCGATTTGTCATTTGTTGAAATGCTTCAGCAAGAACATTTATTTTTTAATGTGCAGCAATTGAAATACTTTGGGACGCTTGTTACGCCTGAAGGCAGCCCTTATCGCTATGATACCCGTTTTTTCTTGGCTTATTTGCCAAAAGGCCAAACGCCCATTCCCGACGCTTATGAAATTGAGGATGCGTTTTGGATATCGCCGGATGAAGCGTTGTCCGCTTATTTAGAAGGCAGGCTTCCGATGATTGCTCCGACGATCTTATCTATTCAATCTGTTCTAAATTATCAAAAAGGAAAACCGCTGCAGCTGCCCGCAAATCCTAATTTGCGATAGCGTATCGAGAATTCCGCTTCGTCACTTTGCCTTCATCCATCAGCTTGATCAGATGGGCTTCGGTCGTTCGCTCAGCGACGCCGAAAACGCTTGGATGAATGGTATTTTTATAAATCATTTTCGTTAATTGGGAAATGGTCAGTTCGCCATGTTCGCGAAGAAAGCTTTGAATTTGCTGTTCCCGCTGCAGCCTGCGCTGAATGACAAAATCAATTTGTTCATAAGGATTGCGAACCCAATCCCCATGGCCAGGTCCAATTTTTGACAATGAAAGTTTTTTTAGCCGCTCTAAGGTCTGCAAATAATCCCGCATGTTTCCTTCAGGAGGGCCAATCCAGGTCGTTCCTTCGGCGACGATGTTGTCTCCGGCAATTAAAATTTGTTCTGACGGGATATAAAGGTTTAATTGGCCTTGCGTATGTCCTGGTCCGTGAATGATCTGCACTTCGGCTCCGGCGATTGTCAAGCGATCGCCATCCTGAAGCAATTCTATGCGATCATATGGAGCAATCGCTTTTTGAATGGCCTCCTGTTCGAGTGGGTGGCAATAACAAATGGGAGACCAATCCGCCAGCTGCCGAACGCCTGGTGCATGATCCAGATGGGAATGCGTCAACAAAACGGCATGCGGTTTCGCCAAATCGTATTTCCGAAGCGCTTGTTCCAGATGTTTGCGAGTTGCTTCTTTGTCATAGCCCGCGTCAATGAGCAAACTTTCACTTTCATTTCCGATCAAATAGCTGTTCGTCGTCGTATGAGGCCATAATGTAGGCGTATCAATCGGCACTCGAACAATTTTTAACTTTGATTTCGCGCTCATGAGCATCATCCTTTCCAGCATCCATTGATGAAAACGTTTCATCATATCCACTATACCAAAGCAAATGCTATTTTTGTATAAATTTTGAGTTCGGCGATTGCGTTTATTTTGCTAGGCAAAAGACTGATCTGCTACGGCTAT
>CALKAO010000139.1 GCA_937983115.1 uncultured Caryophanales bacterium | reverse complement strand
TGAAAGCGCTATTTGATGAGTGGGGACCCCCTCCTCAAGAACACGGCGGCCTCGAGCCGACTGTTCAGGAACCGCAAACTCAAACCATCCCTTCAACAGTCGATCAATGGGAAATGACGAACAAGGCAGTCGAAGCTGGCAGATTGATACGAAACATTCGTACGTTTGGCCATTTAGCTGCGAATCTTGATCCGATTGAAGGGCCTCCGAAAACGGAACCGAATGTGCTTCAATTGGAAGAATACAATCTCACGGAAGAGGATTTGAAGTCAATTCCCGCCAAATTAGTTTGGAAAAACGCGCATGATGATATTCGCACCGCATATGATGCTGTGAATCGTTTGCGTGAAATTTATACGAATTCGCTAGGCTTTGAATTTGATCATGTTCATGATGCCAAAGAACGAAATTGGCTTTTAAATAAAGTTGAATCAGGCGATTTATTTAAACCGCTCTCAAACAGCAAAAAGATTGAATTGCTCGAAAGAATTACCCAAGTAGAAAGTTTAGAGCATTTTCTGCAAAAAACATTCGTCGGCCAAAAACGCTTTTCCATTGAAGGCGTTGACGCTCTTGTGCCAATGCTTGATGAACTTGTCGTTCAAACGGTTCTTGCAGGTACACGCAACGTGATGATTGGAATGGCTCATCGCGGCAGATTAAACGTTTTGGCTCACGTTCTCGGAAAACCTTATCAAACCATTTTTTCTGAATTTCACCATTCGCCGAATAAAGAGCTCGTTCCTTCTGAAGGTTCAATGGGCATCAACTACGGCTGGACCGGGGATGTCAAATATCACCTTGGTGCAAATCGCTCGTTAACAAAAGGTAAAACGGTTGCAAAAATTACATTGGCAAACAACCCAAGCCACTTGGAATTTGTGAATCCCGTTGTGGCCGGCTTTACGAGAGCAGCACAAGATGAAAGAACGGCAGCAGGCTACCCTGTACAAGATGTAAAGAAAGCGATGGCTGTCTTTGTACACGGCGATGCTGCATTTCCGGGCGAAGGCGTTGTTGCTGAAACATTGAACTTAAGCCAATTGGAAGGCTATAAAACAGGCGGCTCGATTCATATTATTGCTAATAATCGCATCGGCTTTACGACAGAAAGCTATGATTCCCGCTCGACGCTATATGCGAGCGACTTGGCAAAAGGCTTTGAAATCCCGATTGTTCACGTCAATGCGGATGATCTCGAAGCATGCATTGCCGCTGTTCGTCTTGCATGCGAGTATCGCGAACGTTTCAATAAAGACTTTTTGATCGATTTAATCGGTTACAGACGGCTTGGCCATAATGAAATGGATGATCCCGTCGTTACACAGCCGCTTATGTATCAAAAAGTGCACAAACATCCGACGCTGCGGGAGATTTTTGCGAAAAAGCTCGAAGAAGAAAACGTCATTGCGCCGGAACAGACAAAAGAAATTCTTGATAAATGCAAGAGGAATTTGGCAAAAGCGTATGAAAAAATGAAAGCAGAACTGACTGCTCCGATTGCACATGATCAAGAAAGAAATCCAATGCTCGGAATCAAAACCGGGATTTCAGTGGACAAACTGAGAGAAATCAATCGAAATTTGCTGCAATATCCAAAAGGCTTCAAAGTCTATCCAAAATTGGACCGCATTTTAAAGCGCCGCGAAAAAATGCTTGAAGATGAGGGGAAAATCGATTGGGCTTTAGCGGAAACCCTTGCTTTTGCAACAATTTTGGCGGATGGAACGCCAATTCGAATGACAGGCCAAGATTCGGAAAGAGGCACGTTTGCACACCGCCATCTTGTCCTGCATGACCCGGAGACTGGAAAGAAACATGTTCCATTGCACGCGCTTCCGCAAGCCAAAGCTTCGTTTGCCATCCACAATAGCCCATTGACTGAGACAGCGGTGTTAGGCTTTGAATATGGATACGATGTGTATGCTACGGAAACGCTTGTTATCTGGGAAGCGCAATTTGGCGACTTTGCGAATGTTGCACAAGTGATCATCGATCAATTCATCGCTGCGGGCAGAGCAAAATGGGGCGAGAAATCCGAGCTCATCATGTTGCTGCCGCATGGATATGAAGGGCAAGGGCCTGAACATTCAAGTGCAAGACTGGAAAGATTTTTACAATTAGCTGCAGAATACAATTGGACGGTTGTCAATGCGACAACAGCAGCCCAATATTTCCATTTGCTTCGTCTTCAAGCGGCGAGAATTTCTCACGAAGCCTGGAGACCGCTCATCGTTATGTCTCCGAAAAGCTTGCTTAGAAACCCGCGGGTAGCTTCTGATGTCCGCTTGTTTTCAGAAGGTTCGTTTACTCCAATTTTGGAACAGAAAGATTTGGGAGAACGTCCGGAAAAGGTGGAGCGCTTAATCTTATGCAGCGGAAAAATTGCGGTTGACCTGGAAGAAGAACTGGAGTCGTATGAAGGCGATAAAGATTGGATTCACATTGTTCGCGTGGAGCAATTATATCCATTTCCTAAAAAGGAAATTAAAGCGATTATCGATCGATACAAGTATTTAAGAGAAATTGTTTGGGTTCAGGAAGAGCCAAAAAATATGGGTTCATGGATGTATATTGAGCCAAAGATTAGAGAAATTTCTCCAGATGGCGTTCCTGTCAATTATATCGGACGTCCTGAACGTTCAAGCCCATCCGAAGGTTCGTCCGAAATTCATAATATCGAGCAAAAACGCATCATTACGGAGGCATTAACGTTGGAAAAAGCGAAAATCCGCACTGGTGAAGGGAGTATGTAATCGTGATTAACGTTGTTGTACCTGAACTAGCAGAATCCATTTCAGAAGGAACGATCGCCGAATGGCTAAAACAACCTGGTGAAGAAGTTGAACAAGGAGAACCGATTGCCGTCCTTGAAACAGACAAAGTAAATATTGAAATCAATGCTGAATCATCCGGAGTTATTCATGAACTGCTAAAAGAAGAAGGCGACACTGTCCAAGTTGGGGAAACCATTGCAACTTTGAATCCAGAAGGCGAAGAAGCAGCCCCTTCACCTTCTGTACCAGAAGAAGAGCCGTCGGCTCCAGTTGCTCAAGAACCGACTGTTCAGGAAACGGAAACATCAGATGCAGCAAAGAAAGAACGGACAATTTCCGAAGAATATACACCGGGACAGCGCGCAGTCAATGATCCCATTGCTTCGCCTGCTGCTCGGAGACAAGCGCGAGAGAAAGGCATAGATTTAAGCCAAATTCAAAGTCGGGATCCGTTAGGCCGTGTACGGGTTGAAGATGTCAAAGCGCAGGCAGAACAAAAAGTTCAGCCGGTGCAGCCAGCTCCGGCTGCTCAACCTGCTCAAAGCGGTTCGGTCGCCGAGCTATTGGAAGATGGCCGCCCTGTTGAGCGCGTCCGAATGTCACGCCGCCGTCAAACGATTGCAAAGCGGTTGGTTGAAGTTCAACATACCGCTGCAATGCTCACCACCTTTAATGAAGTGGATATGTCTGCAGTGATGGAACTTCGCAATCGCCGAAAAGACCAATTTTTTGAAGAGCATGATGTAAAGCTTGGATTTATGTCGTTCTTTACAAAAGCGGCTGTCGGCGCTTTGCGTAAATTTCCGCGGCTTAATGCTGAAATTCAAGGAGACGAAATGCTGCTTAAAAAATATTACGATATTGGCGTCGCCGTTTCAACGGAAGAAGGGCTGGTTGTTCCTGTCGTCCGTGATGCCGACAAGCTCACATTTGCAGATATTGAGCGAAAAATTGCTGAACTTGCCGAAAAAGCGCGCTCCAATAAATTAGCATTAAGCGATTTGCAAGGCGGTACATTTACCATTACAAACGGAGGCATTTTCGGTTCACTGGCGTCCACACCGATATTGAATGGCTCCCAAGTTGGCATTTTAGGCATGCACGCCATTCAAAATCGTCCAGTCGCTGTCGGCGATAAAATTGAAATCCGGCCAATGATGTACATTGCGCTGTCGTATGATCACCGAATTGTTGATGGAAGAGAAGCAGTCAGCTTTCTTGTAAAAGTAAAAGAAATGATTGAAGATCCGGAAACGCTTCTTCTTGAAGGATAATAAAATTACGATGAAGGAAAGCGAATGGCTTTTCTTCATCTTTTTTTTGCAAACACGGCATGCTGGGCATGTTTACAAAGGCCATGCGAATAATTCTTGTCAAAATCCTGGAAATGACTTAGAATTAGTACCAGATCATAATAATTGATAATAAGTATGACGAGTAAAGGAGATTTATTTATGAATGCTGGAATTATTGGTTTAGGAAGGTATTTGCCAGAGCGGGTTTTAACGAATGCAGATCTTGAAAAAATGGTTGACACTTCAGATGAATGGATTCGGACAAGAACGGGGATTGAAGAACGAAGAATTGCATCGGATGGCATCGAAAGTTCGCACATGGCGACGTTTGCAGCTGAAGAAGCGATAAAAAATGCTGGCCTGACTGCAAAGGATATTGATATGATAATTGTGGCTACGATCACACCGGATTATGGTTTTCCTTCGGTAGCTTCGATGGTGCAGCACAACATTGGAGCCAGACAAATTCCAGCGATGGACGTGAGCGCAGCGTGTGCAGGTTTTATTTATGCCGCAGTAACAGCAAAGCAGTTTATTGAAAGCGGAGCTGCAAAGCATGTTCTTGTGATTGGGGTTGAAAAATTATCGAAAATTACGGACTACACCGATCGCAATACATGCGTTTTGTTTGGCGATGCTGCTGGAGCAGCGGTATTCGCGCCGGTTGAGAATGAAAGAGGGATATTATCCTTTGAGTTAGGCACAGATGGCAGCGGGTTAAAGCATTTATTTCAAGACGGTGACTACATTTATATGAATGGCCGCGAAGTTTTTAAATTTGCGGTTCGCCAAATGGGGGAATCTTCGTTAAATGTAATTGAAAAAGCAAACTTAACAAAAGAGGATGTCGATTATTTCATTCCACACCAAGCGAATTTGAGAATTATGGAATCTGCGCGGCAGCGATTGGGTGTTCCAGTTGAAAAAATGGCTTATACTGTTAATAAATACGGAAATACATCATCTTCAACCATTCCAATTGCATTGTATGAAGCAGTTAAAGACGGAAAAATTCATGATGATGACATCATTGTTATGGTAGGCTTTGGAGGAGGACTGTCTTGGGGAGCATTGACGCTTAAATGGGGAAAATAGGATTCGTTTATGGAGGAGAGATTGACATGAAAAACAATCGAGTAGTAGTAACAGGGCTTGGGGCTGTTACTCCATTGGGACTTGATGTTGAAACAACATGGCAGCAGGCAGTCAACGGAGCTTCTGGAATCGGGACGATGACTCGCTTGAATCCAGATGATTTTCCAGTAAAAGTGGTCGGGGAAGTAAAAGGCTTTGATGCGACTCAATTTATCGATCGAAAAGAAGCGCGGAAAATGGATCGATTCACGCAATACGCCGTCGCCTCCGCATTGATGGCTGTAAAAGATGCCAATTTAACGATCACGGAAGAAATTGCGCCAAGAGTCGGGGTTTGGATTGGTTCTGGAATTGGCGGAATGGAAACGTATGAAAATCAGTTTAAAATCTTTTTAGAAAAAGGACATCGCCGCGTCAGCCCGTTTTTTGTTCCGATGATGATTCCTGATATGGCGTCAGGGCAAGTGTCGATTTTATTAGGAGCTAAAGGGATTAATTCTTGCACGGTGACGGCATGCGCGACAGGAACGAATTCAATTGGAGATGCTTTTAAAGCGATTCAGCGTGGCGATGCCGAAGTTATGATCACTGGAGGCACTGAGGCGCCGATCACTTCGATGGCATTGGCTGGCTTTAGTTCGGCAAAAGCTTTGTCGACCAATCCGGATCCGGAAACCGCTTGCCGACCATTCGATGCTGAGCGAAACGGGTTCATTATGAGCGAAGGCGCTGGAATTCTCGTATTGGAGTCATTGGAATTTGCTAAAAAGCGCGGAGCTAAAATTTATGCTGAAGTAGTCGGCTATGGTGCAACAGGCGATGCCTATCACATTACCGCTCCTGCGCCAGAAGGAGAAGGCGGCGTACGCGCAATGAAAATGGCGCTGAATGATGCAAATATGCAGCCGGAAGAAATTGACTACATCAATGCGCACGGAACGAGCACTGAATACAATGATAAATATGAAACGATGGCGATAAAAAAAGTTTTTGGCGATCATGCTTATAAATTAGCCATAAGTTCAACAAAATCGATGACCGGCCATCTTCTAGGCGCTGCAGGCGCAGTCGAAGCGATTTTTTCCGTAAAAACGATTGAAGAAGGGATCATTCCGCCAACGATTAACTATAAAACTCCAGATCCTGATTGTGATTTGGATTATGTGCCAAATGAATCGCGAAAACAGACCGTCAATGCAGTCCTATCCAATTCGCTAGGCTTTGGCGGCCACAATGCAACGCTTATTTTTAAAGCATATGAGGAGTAATGAGAAAAACAGCTGTTTGCGCAAAAGCGTGAACAGCTGTTTTAATTGACTTGCGTCCCTTCTTCCAATTCCCATAGCTTTTCGAAAAAGGAATGCCCTTTGATTAATTTTTCACAAAGAGAATAATGCTTGTCGCTCCAGCCTTTTTCAATTTCTCGGTACAAATGTGTCCATGCTTCATTGAAGTCCATCAATTGATATTCGATATAGTGATCAGGCTTCCATTCTGTAAGCCAATAGCGGACTTCTGCAGCATTTCCTGTCGTTTTCAAATGATCGAGAGCCATGAACAGCAGCTGCTTTAGCTGCCTTTCTTTCCTCGTCAATCCAATCATGCTTTGTGGGCTTGGAGAAAGAATATGATATTCTTTTTGTTCGTTGTATGTAATGGCGTAGCGCTTGGTTTTCATTTTATTTGCCAAATCCAAGACCTCTTTTTCTTGCCTGGGAATTAAACGGCTTTTTCGGATTGGGATTTTATAGCCTAATGTGTTGGCCGCCAGCACAGATTTTCCATCAGTCGCGATAAAACAGTGCTCAATCGCAACACGCTGTGCGTTGTTTCTCATGTAAGCTTTGTTATACACTTCATTTAATAAGGTTTCAGGCAAATCAAGCAGTTCATTTTCGATATACAGCATTAATTTTGTTTCGACTTTGATCACTGGCATTTGGTCAATGATTTCAATAAAATCATCTTTTCTCCATTCATGAAATGGACTGACATTGTATCCGTTTTCTTCGCCTTCAAACCAATTCACCCAAACATCATTTAAGAATTGCATGGTAATCCCTCACCTCAAAACTGTTTGTATGAATGTGCATCGCTAATTGTAAAAACAGTATAGTCATGAGGAAGCCGTTTTATTCGTGCGCAGCGGGCTATCTTTTTGACGGTAAGCAAAGACTGCATGTAATAAGAATAAGGCCCATCAGAAAAATGTACGGATCGGGTTGACGCAAAATAAATTTTAAATACGTATGCACGCCATGTCCTGTTGTAATGAGATTTAAATAAGCAATTAATGTCACGCCGGAAATGACTGCCAGTCCAAAACCGACCATTAGCAGAAAAAATCGGAAAATCATCGCTCCATCCTTTTTAACAGCGCGCTCGAATTCATTTGAAAAACCCCTTAATTGCAAGATTGTTATATGCATTTATATGGGACAACCTTCGTTATTATGACAAAAAAAGCACTGGACATTGCTGCCGTCCAGCGCTTTTTATCGGCGTGATAGCCCCATCGCTTTTTCAACTTTTATCAGCATTTGATTCGCTCTTTCATTGGCTTTGTTTGCACCTTCGTCTAAAATTTGATCCAATTTTTCAGATTCAATGAGATTGTAATAGCGTTCTTGAATGGGCTTTAAGCATGAAACGACAATTTCAGCCAAGTCTTCTTTAAATTCGCCATAGCCTTTTCCTTCGTATTTTTGTTCAATGTTGTCAATCGATTCATTTGCGAATAGCGAATAGATTGTCAGCAAGTTGGATATCCCCGGTTTATTGTCTGGATCGAACCGGATGGAGTTGTCCGAATCGGTTTGGGCGCTTTTGATTTTTTTGATAATTTGTTTTTCTGTGTCGAGCATGCTGATGAAGCCTCTTTGATTTTCATCGGATTTGCTCATTTTCTTTAACGGGTTTTGCAGCGACATAATCCGCGCGCCAACTTTCGGAATCATTGCTTCAGGAATCGTGAAAACGTCATGATAGCGTTTATTGAAGCGTTCCGCCAAGTCGCGTGTCAATTCGATATGCTGTTTTTGATCTTCTCCGACAGGGACATAATCCGCTGCATAGAGCAGAATGTCGGCTGCCATTAATGGCGGATAGGTGAGCAAACCGGCGGAAACCGCTGTTTTCCCTTCAGATTTGTCTTTAAACTGTGTCATTCTTTCCAGTTCGCCAATATAAGAAATGCATTGCATAATCCAACCTAATTGGGCATGCGCGGGCACTTCGGATTGAACAAACAGCGTTGAGCGTTCAGGGTCAATTCCTGAAGCTAAATATAAGGCTGCCAGGCTGCGCGTATTTTCCTTTAATGCTTGTTTTTCTTGGGGAACTGTAATCGCGTGTTGATTCACGATGCAAAAATAGCAGTTGTAGTCATTTTGCAGCGAAACAAAATGTTTCATTGCTCCCAAATAATTGCCAATTGTTAAAATGCCGCTCGGTTGTATGCCGGAAAAAACTGTTTTCATCATATCATTTAATCCCACCTGTATTTTATCTCGACAATCAAAGAAAGTATACAAAGGATTTTAAAAATAAGCAACTGCAGCATTCGCAATTGAACGCTGCACGCTTGTTTCTGAATATGCTGTAAACAGGATTGCATCGTTTAGAAACAGGCAGAATAAATAACTCGCCTCAACTTGGATATGCTATACTAATAATAAAAATATCGGGTAAAAACGCTATGTTAGAAAGGAGGTTTTTTAGTTGAAGTCAAGGGAAAAAAGACAAAAGAAAAGACGTTCGTTTTTAAAAGACCTCATCCGAAAAAATTTAAAAAAATGGAATCCACATGCGAATAAGGCGCCGGCTTCATAATTTAGGGCCAAGCTGAAGCTGCAGCTTGGCCGTTTACATAAAAATGAGTTTCATTTTCAGCAAAAACGGGTACGATATGACTAATGTATGAATTTAACATTCATCGTTTCAACATCTAGAAAACAGCTAAAATATATTGTATAATAAAAGCTGGCTAATTGGAGATCAAGACCATGAATTTTCTATTTGAAAGGAGTGCAACAATTGGTTACTTTGTATACATCTCCGAGTTGCACATCATGCCGCAAAGCAAAGCTGTGGCTTGAAAAACATAACATTGAATTTATAGAACGGAATATTTCAGCAGAAGCGCCAACATTAGAGGAAATTAAAGAGATTTTGCGGATGACCGAAGATGGAACGGATGAAATCATTTCGACACGCTCAAAAACATTTCAACAACTTAATCTTAATTTAGACAATATCAAACTTCAAGATTTGTATGAACTGATTCAAAAGCACCCTGGACTGCTCCGTCGACCGATTATTATTGATGACAAACGTTTGCAAGTGGGCTACAACGAAGATGAAATCCGCCGGTTTTTGCCTAGAAAAGTGCGGAATTATCAATTGCGCGAAGCCCAGCGCCTCGTGAATTAAATAGCTGCTGGTTCGGTTAAACTGCTCTGTGGAGATTCTCTTCAGAGCAATTTTTATTCTCATTGAAAAATCCGCACCCTTTTCATTTCCAAAATGGCGGGTTTTATCATAAAATATAACTAATAGCGTTTTATGGCGCAAGAGGAGTTGGTCAGAAAAACTCGGAGCGACATTCCCTTCCGAGTGATATCGACTAGAAGGGAGAATAGGAAGATGGAAATCGAAAGAGTGAATGAAAACACGGTAAAATTTTTTATCTCTTATCGAGATATTGAAGATAGAGGATTTAATCGCGAAGAAATATGGTATGATCGCGAACAGGGGGAAGAATTGTTTTGGGAAATGATGGATGAAGCGGCGAGCGAAGGCGATTTTGAATTGGAGGGGCCGCTCTGGATACAAGTGCAGGCATATGAAAAAGGGCTGGAAATCATTGTTACAAAAGCGATGTTGTCTCAAGATGGCACAAAGCTGGAATTGCCGGTTGTTGATGAGAAAGATTTAGAAATTACGTTTGAATATCGGGCTGACAACAAGGGGAAAAATGAAGAACATAAAAAAGCAGGCAAAAAGCATCCGTTGTTTTTAGACAAGGATAAAAGCTTTTTAGTAAAGTTTGATAATTTTGAAGATGCCATTCGGCTTGCGCATACGATTGATCATGATGAACTGCGCTCTGATTTATATGTTTTCGATGATGTCTATTATATGTATATTGTGTTTGATGGAAACAGCGCTTTTTATTCCAGGCAATGGCAAGATGATGTGAAAAGCCAAATCCTTGAATTTGCTCAAGCTTCCAAATTGTCGATCTACCGCCTTCAAGAATATGGAAAACAATTGATGAAAGACAATGCATTTGAACAGCTGAAAACTTATTTTGCGTAATGAGCCGCACTCTGTCAAAGAGGCGGTTTCTTGCTTTTCATGACTTTTTCAATTTTGTTTGATAAAGTTATACTAGGCTGTTTTTATGATATAAAGGGGAAGAATCCATGAAGAATAACCGTGTGCAAATTTTTCTTCTTATCGCATTTATCATCCTTATATCGATTTTATATAAAAATTTGCTGGGGCATTGGATTCCGGAAGTTTTGAATCTCATCATGTCAATTGCAGCGCTGTTTATTGCGATTTTAATTTTTTTTGAAAACCGGCACCCAGCGACAACCATTACATGGCTGCTCGTGTTAATTTTATTCCCGCTTATCGGCTTTGTTTTATACTTTTTGATCGGGCGGAATTATCGAAAAAAGAAGATGTTTAAACAAAAAGCCATTCAAGACGAACAAGCATTTTCTGAAATGCAGGGTTCAAGAATTCTAAATGAAAAAATGTTCGCTAAAATGGGTGACGACCACCAATTGCTTTTTCGTCTTGCCCATAAATTAGGGAAAACACCGATTTCTTTTCAAAGTCAAAGTGAAGTATTGACTGATGGCGAACAAACGTTCAGAAAAATCATTAAATGTTTGCAAGAAGCAAAAGAATACATCCATCTTGAATATTATATTGTTCGTGATGATCAAATTGGAAGAAAAATCAAGGATATTCTGATTGAAAAAGTAAAGGAAGGCGTTGAGGTCCGCTTTTTATATGACGCGGTAGGAAGTTGGCAATTGCCTGCGAAATATATTGATGATCTTCGCAATGCCGGTGTGCAGATGGTGCCATTTTTCCCGGTTGTTTTTCCGTTTTTCAACAACAAAATCAACTTCCGAAATCATCGCAAGATCATTGTCATTGACGGAAAATATGGATTCATAGGCGGGTTGAACATTGGAGATGAATATTTGGGAAAAGATGACTATTTTGGCTATTGGCGCGATACGCATCTTTTCGTGCGCGGGGAAATTGTCCGCAGCCTCCATTTAATTTTTATACAAGACTGGTTTTATATGACAAATGAAAAGCTGCTTTCGGAAAAATACACTTCAGTTGAAATGCTTGACACCGTTCATACGAGCGGCATTCAAATGGTTGCGGGCGGACCTGACCATGAGTGGGAAGTTATAAAAAGTTTATTTTTTGCCATGATCGTTTCAGCGCGCAAATCCATTTGGATCGCATCACCGTATTTTATTCCCGATGATGATATTTTAAGCGCTCTTAAAATCGCATCATTGGCTGGAATCGACGTTCGTCTTCTCGTTCCTTCCAGTCCCGACAAAAAAATTGTGTTTTATGCGTCACGTTCGTATTTTCCGGAACTGATGGAAGCGGGCGTACGGATTTTCGAATATCAGAAAGGATTTTTACATAGCAAAGTTGTCATTGTAGATGGCGAGCTCGCTTCCATTGGCACATCGAATATGGACATGCGCAGCTTTCATTTAAACTTTGAAGTCAACGCTTTTTTATACCGCACCGAAAGCACGGAACAGCTCGTGCAAGATTTTATCAATGACATTGAAGCATCGACGGAGCTGCATGTACATACATTTAAAAACCGTTCATTTATTGAACGCATCATCGAATCAACATCGCGATTGCTGTCCCCGCTATTGTAAAAAACAGCGGGGAATGGTTTTACTACAACTTTCTGGGAGGGCCTAATTTTTTTACAGGTGTTCCCATATCCATGATTTTATGGGTTTCTCGTTGACTCATGAGCTGACGATATCTTTGGATCATGTCCTCAAACTGCTGTTCATTGATTTGTTCCGTTGCATAAAGAGAACACGCATACATATAGGCAAGTGAAACCATGTCAATGTGAATGTTTACCTCAACATCAGAATTTCCACTGTTATGAATGGCTGAGTGCAGCTCGTTATCCATTATCATCCACCTTAAAAGAGGGGAATAGCGGCGTCATCTATTCCCCATGTTTTATTCTATTTCCTATTTTTAATTTTTTCTATTTCCGCTTCTTCGACCGCTTCTCCTTCTTCTATCTTCACCTTTATCATGATCGTGTTTTTCATCTTCTTCGAACTCAGCTTCAAATTCGGAGTCCACTTTTACTTTTACCCAGCTGTTTCCGCTTTTAACTACTTTAGCCACGTTAATATTTTTATCGGTTTCGATGCTGTCAAAATCATCATGGTCATCCCAACAATGCTCTTTTGAATAATATTTTTCACGATTG
This sequence comes from uncultured Caryophanales bacterium, assembly GCA_937983115.1. Taxonomy (GTDB): domain Bacteria; phylum Bacillota; class Bacilli; order Bacillales; family UBA6769; genus Pueribacillus. Next base: position 25,978 of record CALKAO010000139.1, on the reverse strand, counting down.
CTCAAATAAAACACTCCTTTCAATGGATACTACTACGTTATGTAATCGGCTTGATTTCGTCTGGACAAAACTTCTCGGTGTTTAGTGGATTTTAAGCAATAAAAAAAGGCTGCTACTCTTGTTCGCAGCCTTTTTTCCGTACCCTATTCCCTTAGTTTGATAGGCGTACGTTATATTAAGTTGTTTAAGGAGTAGCTGTATTTACAGAGGACAAGCCAGCAATGGAGCGGCAATCAATGACAAACGTTTCTGTTGTGGCTGCAGCTGAAGTATATGTGAAACGAGCGCAGCAGTTATGAGGATCGAAATTCACGAACGTAAAGATAGTGCCTAAACCAGCACCAGTCATATCTAATGGAGCGCTATCTCCTTTCAAAACAATTAAAAATTGTTGGCTTGTAAAGGTATTGCATTTTTCAATCCCCATGAGTTGATTGCACACGCATCCTTTGCACGGTGAAGGCTTTTTCTTTGTATCGTGACCACCGCAATCGCAACCGTCTTGAAATAAGCTGCTCATGTTGCATCCTCCTTTTATTCAGGTACCTGATAAAATCGATCAGGTTGTTATACTATACGCCAAAACGAAACATTCGACTAAACATCAACCCATGCAAACGCTAAAATAGACGATTGTACAATAGGTAATCACACTTTTTTAAATGATATAGTTTGAGGTCCAAGTCAATTTGCTTTTGTGACATAGGAATAATTAGAGAATGATATTATCTTTCAAAAAAGGGAGGCTTTTTGCATGAATCCTTTTGGCAACGAATCATTGCGAACTCTGTTATCAAGATTGCTGAGAAGCGGAACATTAATAAATGAAGTTGTTTTGCAGGATTCGGATTTTACGTTAATGGGAGTAACCGTTCAATCGGTCCAAGGACAATATGTTGTATTCGGTGATCAAGGTTCTCCGGGGATGGGCACCGTGTATGTTGCGATAGATAAAATTGTTGCGATAGAAGTTTAATGAATGGAATGGCAATCAGACTTCATGTTTGCAAAGTACGTGAAGTCTGATTTTTAAAAATCGACCGATAGGAGAAAACAAGATGGCAAAGGCAACGCTGTTATTCATTACAATGGATCGCAGTCAAGAATTGGAAAGAAGCACTCATTACTTGATTGAAGAGTTAAAAAAAAAGTTCAGTTAATGTTATGGCATGAGCATGGGAGGCTGCCAGAAATTTTAACTCGCATTCCTGCAAAGCCAGACTTTATTTTATTAAATGATTTTCATCCAAGCTATTGTCCGTTTATTAAGGATATACAACATGTCGACATTCCTGTTGGCTGCATTTTGCACGATATGCACTATAAAACGGAGAGACGGCGGAAATTTATAAAAGAACAGAAAATTGACTACGTATTCCCGCATTATCGCGATGCTTTTTTACGCTGGTTTCCTGAATTTAAAGATCGAATGATTTGGTTTCCTCATCATGTCCCGACTCATCTATTTAAAGATTATCATTTAGAGAAAACGATCGATTTTCTATTTGTAGGAGCGGCGATTCCGCATATTTATCCTCTTCGGGCAAAAATGCTCAGAAAGCTTAGAAAAGTAAAAGGGTTTGTCATGCATCAACATCCCGGCTATCAGAAAGTCTCGTTTCAAACCGAACAGCCGCTTGTCGATGAAGCGTATGCAAGAGAAATTAACCGCGCAAAAATGCTGTTTACCTGTCATTCGAAGTATCAATATCCTGTATTGAAATATTTTGAAACAGCTGCATGCAACACGCTGTTAATGGCAAATGGTTCACAAGAATTAGCCGACCTTGGTTTTATCGATGGCCTAACGTTTGTCGAAGTGGATGAAGAGAATGTTTTAGAAAAAGCGCATGATTATTTAGTAAATGAAGAAAGGCGCAAAAGCATTGCTAAACGCGCTTATTACATGGTAAGAAACCGGCATTCGACGGCGAAAAGAGCTGCAGAGCTCGTCAATTTTATTGAAGGGCTATAACTTTTTGTTGGAAGGAGACCCTGAACGAAAATGAAAATCATGACGGTTCTTGGCACAAGACCGGAAATTATCCGCCTCAGCTTGGTGATAAAAAAACTCGACAAGTTAGCGGAGCAGCATATTCTCGTGCATACCGGCCAGAATTTCGTTCCTTCATTGAATGATATTTTTTTTCAACAACTTTCTTTGCGAGATCCCGATTATGTTTTAATGCATTCCAAACAGTCATTAGGAAATCAGCTGTCTGTCATGTTTTCTGAGCTTGAAAAAATATTTTTAAAAGAACAACCTGATAAGCTGCTTATTCTCGGCGATACGAATAGTGGTTTAAGCGCCATTTTAGCAGAAAGAATGGGCATACCCGTGTTTCATATGGAAGCGGGAAATCGCTGTTTTGATAACAATGTGCCGGAAGAAGTCAATCGCAGGCTGATCGATGCCATTTCCAGCTTCAATTTGCCATATACGCCAAACAGCAAAGAAAATCTCATTCGCGAAGGCGTGAACAGCGAACGCATTTATCTTACCGGCAATCCGATTTACGAAGTGCTGAATCATTATGAACAGGAAATCAATCAAAGCGGCATTTTAAGCAAATTAAATTTAAAAAAGAAAAATTACATGCTTGTAACGATTCATCGAACCGAAAATGTTGATCATGAGCCGACGCTTAAAAATATTTTAAACGGATTCAATGATATCGCCAATTTCTTTCAGATGAGAATGATATGCAGTTTACATCCCCGCACCGCCTCAAAGCTATCTGATGCAACCGTGCAAATACTTTCCCCGCTCATAGAATTTCATGAACCGTTCGGATTTTTTGATTTTGTGAACTTAGAAAAAAATGCCCGACTCGTATTAACCGACAGCGGCACCGTTCAGGAAGAATGCTGCATCTTTCAAATTCCCACCGTTACTGTGCGCACAACGACTGAACGTCCGGAAACGATCGAATGCGGCAGCAACATGCTGTCAGGTGTGCAGCGCGAGCAAATTTTTCACGCTGCACAAGTCATGTTAGAACAGAAGAATCGTTGGGTTTGTCCAGAAGGCTATTTAGAGCAGCATGTATCCAACAAAGTGATCAACCTATTGCTAGGAGGAATCGGCGTTGTTTGAAAACAAAGTCATTCTAATTACTGGCGGGACTGGTTCATGGGGTTATGAGTTGGTCAGCCAGCTTTTAAATAAAAATCCGAAAGAAATTCGGATTTTTTCAAGAAACGAAAACAATCAAGTGATGATGAAACGGACTTTTTCATTTTATCCACGGCTAAAATTTATTATCGGTGACATTAAAGATGAACAATCTGTCAATCAATCGTTTGAAAATGTCGATTATGTTTTTCATTTAGCCGCATTGAAGCATGTCACCATTTGTGAAGAGCAGCCGTATGAAGCATTAAAAACAAATATTATCGGGACGCAAAACGTCATTCATGCTGCAATCAAAAACAAAGTGAAAAAAGTGATTTACATTTCAACAGATAAAGCGGCCAATCCGACGAATTTTTATGGATTTACGAAGTCAATTGGTGAAAAATTGGCCATTCACGCCAATCTATTAAGTCCATATACGAAGTTTGTCTGCATTCGGGCGGGCAACGTTTTAGGCTCGAATGGCAGCGTCATACATGTTTTTAAAAAGCAAATGAGCGAAAAGCAAAAAGTGACACTTACGCATGAAGAGATGACAAGGTTCTTTTTAACATTGGAAGAAGCCATTTCATTGCTGTTTAAAGCGGCAAAAGAAAGCGAAGGCGGAGAAATTTTTGTCATGAAAATGCCGTCATGCAGGATTAAAGATTTAGCCATCGTTCTTGGCCAGGCTTATGGGATAAAGGTGGAATTTGAAGAATTAGGCATACGGCCAGGAGAAAAACTTCATGAAATACTTTTCTCGGAACATGAATCGTTGAATACGGTCGAATATGATTCAAATTATTATGTGATTTTGCCAGCCATTGAAATCAAAGGATTGAAAGATCGATACCGGAGCTGCAAGCCGGTCGAACTGAAAAACTATGTTTCAAGCGAGCATTTAATGACGCATGATGAAATTTATGCAATGCTGGAGAAAGGAAAGTTTCTATCATGAAAATTTTTATATTTGGCAGCCGCGGAATGGCGGGGCATATGATAAAAGAATATTTCATGAAAGAAACCGATTATGACATATTTATAAGTTCACGAGAAGAATCATCAGATAAAAATCATTATAAAATCGACATTCTCAATGACGAAAAAGTGCTGGCCGCACTTGATGATGCAAAACCGGACATCATTATTAATTGCACCGGCATTTTAAACGATGAAGCTGAACGAAATCAAGAGCTTGCTTTGAAAGTCAATGGAGTGTTCCCTCATCGGCTTGCAAAATGGGCGAATGAAAATCATAAGAAAGTCATTCAAATTAGCACGGATTGTGTGTTTAAAGGCGATCGAGGAAACTATGCGGAAACGGACAAACCGGACGGCGCAACCAGCTATGCTATAAGCAAACGATTGGGAGAGCTGATGAGCGACAGGCATATAACCATTCGTACATCGATCATTGGACCTGAAATTAAACGCAATGGAATCGGCTTATTTCAATGGTTTATGAATCAAAAAGGGAAAATTCATGGCTATCAAAAAGTGAAGTGGAACGGAATAACGACGCTGCAGTTGGCTAAAGTGATTGATGCCATGATAAAAAACGACTGTTCAGGACTGTACCACATTACGGCTCCACATCCAATCACGAAACACCATCTCCTCAAAATGCTTCAATCCATTTTTCAAAAAAACGATGTAATTATCACACCTGTAAATGCACCGGTATTAGATCGGACGTTGAAAGCGACTCGAAAAGATTTTCACTGCCAAATTCCGAACTATGAAACGATGCTGTTTGAACTCAAAGAGTGGATGAATCGCTGTGACCGCTAAAACGATTTTGATTACAGGCGGCGATGGGTTCACCGGCCGGCATGCATCACAACATTTTAAAAAAGTAGGCTATCACGTAATGACAACGTCCAGGAAAACAGAAAATGACCATACCATTAAAATCAATTTAATGGATCAAGAAAAGGTTTTTAAAATGTTGCAGCGAGTAAAACCTGATTATATATTGCATTTGTCAGGCCAAAATGATGTGCAAAAATCTTGGCTGGACCCGTTATCAACATTACATGCGAATGTTTTTGTGACAGTGAATCTGCTTGAAGCTGTGAGGCAATTTCATCCGGAGGCAAAAGCAGTCGTTGTTGGGTCCGTGCTAGAAGAAGATGGAATGAGTGCTTCTCCAATGCATCCTTATGGTTTAAGCAAACAATTGCAAGCGATGGTTGCCAAAAGATGGGCTGATTACTATGCGCTTCGCATCGTTATTGCCAAACCAGTAAATTTAATCGGCCCCGGTTTTTCGAATGGGGTTTGTGCGAAGTTTGCCAAACGCATTGTTCATATGGAAGAACGAAATGAACCGGGTCAATTGACAATTTCAAGTCGAGAGATTGAACGAGATTTCTTGGATGTTCGTGATGCCGTTTCTGCTTATGAATTATTGCTTTCAGCTGGCGAAAATGGCAAAACGTATGATGTTGGCACGGGAAAATGGAGAACACTGTTAGAAATCGCAGACACGTATCGGCAGCTGGCAAAGGTCCCTGTCAAATTAGCTGTAAGAAACAATCAAGCCGAAGAACCAAAGCCTTGCATTAATCCAGTTCCAATTCGATCTTTAGGCTGGCGTCCGCAGTATTCGCTAACTGAATCGCTGACTGACTGCATCAATTTTTATCGGAAGATCGGAGGGGATAACGTTGGATAAAGTATCAATCATAATTCCTGTTTACAATTGCCCGTACGTCGATCAAGCGATAGAAAGCGCATTGGCTCAAACGCATCCAAATGTTGAAATTATTGTTGTAAATGATGGCTCAACGAAGCATATGGATAAAATGGAAAAATATAAGAAAAACGTTACTTTGATTCATAAACAAAATGGGGGAACTGCATCTGCTTTAAACGCCGGAATTCGCCATTCCTCCGGTGATTATATTTCTTGGCTGAGTGCTGATGACATTTATTATCCTGAAAAGACGGCTAAACAGCTGAAATTTATGAAAGAAAAACAGATCGCCGTTTGTTACAGCGGCTTTGTCCATATTGATGAAACAGGAAAAATCACTTCAAACGTGCTGGGTTTGCATGTTCCTAATCGACTTGCATTTTTAAGGGCGATGAAATCTTACTGTCCTGTGAATGGCTGCACGGTGATGTTAAAAAAAGAAGTATTTAAAAACTGCGGACTTTTTAACACTGCTTTTCCTTACGCGCATGATTACGACATGTGGCTGCGAGTCGTGCAGCGCTATGAATTTCATCTCTTTCCAGAGCCGCTAGTTAAATATCGGGTTCATCCTGAAATGGGAACGGTTAAACACGAAAAAGAGGTGCTTTTAGAAGTAAACCAGTTAAAAAATAAATATCGACATGTATTAAATCAATTAATTTCAAAAGAAAGAAATGCGAATTCTAAATTTAAAAATTGAGGTTAGCAAATGCTTAACAGGGATAGTATTCTCAAAAAATCGACGGCTTTTTTGGCATGACGATTTGGGATGACAAAAAACATCCTGTTTTTGTAAGTGGGGAATCAAAGATTTTGATAAGACTTTTTGGAATGAGGCAATCATGTCTGCAATAAATGATTGCCTCTACATATTTATAGTTTCATTAAATGTTCGCATATATCGATTAATAAAGGATATTTTTTGGTTCGTTTCAATAGATTGACTTCTTTTTGAAATTGTTTGAAGCGGCTGCGATCATTGGTTACATTTGATGCTTCCAGCAAGTTTTGAATCGGAAGATCAAAAGCATTTGCATAGCCAAGCGCAAGCAATAGCTTTCTAATGCCGTATTTAAATGTTTTATAAGTGTGAGGATGCTGTTTCTCTAAAAGTTTGTATTGTGAAACGATTGCATTTAATTTCATAAAATTTGCTTCTTGGCCAGCTACGTAAAGAATTAATATTAAAACGGCAAAATCTGATTGATACATGTCGAAAAAAATATAAGAATTTTTTTTGGCTTCCAAAGGAATTGACGGGTGAATCGGATGTTCCTGATGATAGGTGATGATTTGGCCATGATGCATAAATGCAGCTCCAGCTCGATAAAGCCGATAGCCCATTTCCGTATCTTCCCAGCCATATCCTTTAAATTTATTTTCTTCAAAAAAACCAGCTTTTTGCAGCAAATGGCGCTGCACGGACACATTCCCGGTGTAAAAGGACAACCAAGGCATATGAAAATTGGCGAACAAGTGGCCAAAAGGCGTCAACACTTGTTTTTTATAAAAAGATTCATGAGGCTTCTCAAATGCCAGTTTTTTGTACGTTTCAAGCTCGATGTCTTTAAAGGAAATGAGAGGCGTTTTTTCAGTCGAAGCTTTTATCCGTTTCATCTCTTCGTCTGAATAATTTGCTTTTTTCATCAATTGAAAACATTGATTTTGCTGCTCAGTAGTAAATGAAGGGTTATATACGGTATAAACGCCTTTTTGATTCATAACGGCGCTGACAACTAAATTGGAAGCTTGATGATGAGCTTTTATATGTTTTTGAATAAAATCTTTCGCAACAATCGTTTCCGCATCTAAAAAAATGATAACTTTTCCTGCCGCATGCTTAAGTGCAATGTTGCGGCTATGAGGGCGGCCGCGATTTTGTGTCAAGTGGATGCATTTCATCAAAAAAGGGTAGCTTGTCGGGTTGATGCGATGAAAGGTGGCATCCGTTGATCCGTCGTCAATAAAAATGACTTCCACTTTTGATAGATTATACGTTTGATTTGCAAGAGAATGGAGAGTAAAGAGGTTTTCAGGATATTTATTATATGACGGAATAATAACGCTCACTTCAATGTTTTTCAGTTTTGATTGAATGGTTAATGGTTCACTTGGACGATGATAATGAAAGTATAAGCCTTTTTCTTTTCCAGTTAGTTGTTGAGAAGCATTTGCACGCAGTTGTTCACCCGTTTTTGCAAAATTCCATATGCGGATGTCTTTTATTTCGCCGCGATAAAATCCATACGGGTGCAGGCCTCCAATGATGATTGACGGATGAACAAACTGCTTTGAACTGGTTTGTCCTTTTTTTATCAACATTCCGTTAACAAACAAATATGGTGTTTTTTGTTCATAGACAATTGCAATGTGCATTTCATCTGTGATCAGAGCTTGATGAACTAGAACAGCTGGCAAATGATTGACGGAATGTTCATAGACGGAAATCCCATTTGTTCCGATGGAAACGCCAATTCCGGCTCTCTCTGGATCAGAAGTTCCTCCTGGTCCAAGTGCATATCTTTTTCCTGAAATTCCAGTTGTTCCAATCGAGGATTCCTCATCGATTTCATGTTTCTCAACTGGTTTAATGATAAGTTCATACGTAAAGTTGTTATATATCTCTTTGATGATTGGACAGATCATCAGCGCTTCATAACCAGAAAAATGAAATTTATTGCTATTCAATCGTTTTACTCCTTTCCCTATATTAAAAATTGCTAAAAAATAAGGGGTTTATCTAACACAAGCAATTTATTAAAACATAAAATAAATTAGCTCTAAATTTTATGAGGTGAGCGCTAATGAACCCCAAAGAATTAATTTATTTTATTCATATGCCAAAGACCGGCGGTTCGACATTGACAGGTGTGATTAAAAATCAATTTTCATCTAGTGAAATTCTTGCATATTACCATAATCAAGACGAGATACAGAATAAATTAAAACAAGTGAATATGGATGACTTAAAAATTATTCATGGCCATTATTTTTTTGGTATTCATGAATATATAGACCGTCCATTTTCATATTTTACGATTTTGCGGCATCCTGTCGAACGCGTCATTTCTTTGTATTATTATTTAAAAAACATTGAAGGGGAACGGTATGATATTTACAGAGAAATGACTTTGGATGAGTTTGTAGAAAATAAAATTGAAGATAATATTCAAACTGCTTATCTTTCTGGGAATGAGCGCAAGCCAGGCTTGTTAAAAGCGGTTAGAAATTTGCGGCGATATTTTGATGTTGTCGGCACGATTGAACAATTTGATGAGACCTTGTATTTGCTTGGCAAACGCTATGGGTGGACAAAACTTCATTACAAACGCAAAAACGTTACAGCGTCACGTCCTCATGCCATTGAAGTTTCTGAAAAAACTAAAAGGCTTATTAAACAAACTCATCATAAAGATTTGTTATTGTACAAATATGCACAAAAGTTATTAACAAAACAATTGAATGAATTAAATGAACAGGAAAAAGCGGAGCTAAAAAATTTTAAACGTGCACAAGCAGAATTTGAGCGAAATGAACAAAAATAATTATTCATTATATGAATGAAAAATCACGATGATACCAGCGAGTGTCCATTGCACCGCCGATGCAATTTTAACTTTTGATCTTATTTTGATAAAAAAGAGAGGGATTGGCTTGAATACTAATTTGTATTGGCATGCGCAGCATGTCACAAAAAAGGATCGGCAAATGCTTCATGGACATAAAAGCTATGTGCTCTGGTTAACGGGGCTGTCAGGCTCTGGAAAGTCAACATTGGCGAACGCTTTGGAGAGGGAGCTTTATCAACTCGGTTTATCAACGTATTTGCTCGACGGTGATAATGTAAGGCATGGATTGAATGCAGATTTGTCGTTTTCAAAACAGGATCGAAAAGAAAACATACGCCGAATAGGGGAAGTGTGCAAATTGTTCGTTGACGGAGGAATCATCGTTTTAACCGCTTTTATATCGCCGTATCGCGTAGATAGAGAAAATGTGCGAAAATTATTCGATGCGAAAGAATTCATCGAGATTTATGTAAAGTGTCCACTCGAGATTTGTGAAAAAAGAGATGTCAAAGGGTTGTATCAATTGGCGCGTGAAGGAAAAATAAAACATTTTACAGGAATCTCCAGTTCATACGAACCTCCAAACAACCCCGAATTAATTGTGGACACTGAAAAAAAATCAATTTCCGAAAATGTAGAAGAAATCATGCAATATTTGCATAATGAACAGCTTATTTAACCAAGTCTTCCAGCATTTTTTTAAAATGTTGAGCATAGTTCTCTAAAGAAAAATGTTCTTTCACAAAAGTGCTGCCATTTGCGGTCATTGTATTTCTTAATGTTACATTTGTCATTAAATCTTTTGCTTCATTGACTGCTTCGTTCAGATTATGCTGTGAATACATTTTTCCTGTCACATTATGAAAAACAAAACTTTGCACACCATCGGAATTTGAAGTTAACACCGGGCATTTGCAGCTTAGCGCTTCAAGAACTGCATAGCCAAATCCTTCAGATATTGATGTTGATAATAAAAAGCCTCCGGATGCTGCAATGGTTGAATAGTAGTTTGGCATTTCAGAATGAGGTACATTGTTATAAACATTTAGATTGTTTTTTAATTGAAGCTGCTGCAATTGGTGGTTAAACTTTTTTCTTTCATTTGGTGTGGTGAGCGTATCATCAATAAACATCCATAATTGCAAATTTGGAAAGTCAGGCAATAGCCGTTTTACAATTTTCAAGCAAGCATTCCAATTTTTATTTGGTTCAATTCTGCCAACCCAGCCAATGATGAAAAAAGGCTGTTTTGGTTGATTTCTGTATGAAAATGCTTCGGTGTCGATGCAATTGTGGATCGCAAACTGTTTTTTATTTGGAAAAATTTCTTTCATCAATTGCTGGAGATGCGGCGTTTTTGGATAGAGGAGCGCGTCACTAAAATCATTGATATTCTCTTTTGCAGTATATTTTAAAAATTTGTTTGCTTCACGTTTTGGGCCGAAACCTTGCGACTCGAAAATCAGGGGCCCCTGATAGCCTAAAGCGCGAATGCGCCGCAGCAAAAGCGCGTCGCTGTTAACGGCAACTGCATCGTATTTTTCATCTTCAATGATTCTTTTGATTTCAAGGTCCTTGTTCGTAATAAAAACCTTTGAAGTGGATGGATTAATGATTCCTGCTCCCGTTTGTAAATATAAAAAGTGTGATTCAATATTTATGAGTTTTAATGCTTTTTCACGCTGGCGATTTAATGTCTCTGTACCTCCGCTCGGCAAATAATAACAAAAGAGTATTTTCATGCTGCAACGACTCCGTTCTACGCATAAGAATGAGGCTTATCATTTAAAGCCTCATTGTTTTGATTCATTCTTTTGGACGCCATGAGCTTTTCCCGCATGAACTGCATCCTTTTCTTGCTGGCTCATCAGAAAAGAAAGAAGACGAAGCCTTTGCCATTTTTCGCAATTTAATTCGATGATAAAGTGCTTGCAAGTCTGTTTTTCTCAAACTACCACCTCATCTCATCGTTTTAATTTAACTTATTCATCTTTTGTTGTTTCTGTTCCGGATATTTTTTTAAACGGGTTGATTGGCAGATGAACCGGTTTTTTATCCTTTTTAAAGGGGTTGATTTTTTTGTTTGTGAAAGCGTTTGAATGTGTTTTAAAAGGGTGAAACACGTTGGCAGAAGATGAAGGAGATGGAAAATCATTTGTTTCATTTTGCGGGGTCGATAATTCTGGCGGCGATTCAGGCCAGACAAGATGGGCTAGTTTTTTTTGCAATAAACCAAAATCATCATTGATAAGGCGCAGCGCAACATGGATGAGATGTTCATATATAGGAAGAGAAAGATGTGAAATGGGAGTCATTTTTTCACGTAAAAAATATTGAATAATGAGATAAGCGATTGTTTCCATTTGCCGTTCATAAGATAAGCCGCAAAATGCAACTGTAAAGCTTTCACTGCGCTTCGGAAGCCAAACATTGCGATGAATAAGCGACTGCAAATCTTTAAAATCATTTTTCAAATTTTTTAAATGATAATTTACATGATTAATCGTGATGGTGATCGGAATGTGGGATTTTTGATTTTGCTTTTCGAGCGTTGAAACAGTAATTGTGAGATCACACCGTTTGCTGTCATCAGTAAACTGAACGTGGGTATGGCGGAGCAAAGAATGAAGAAAAAATGGCTCGTCTATGCTTTTAATCTGCACAAGTTTTTCTTTCAAAGCGGGCTTCAGCTCTTTTTTTTCATCATCAAACCATAACCCCCAATAAGGTGAAAGAATCTTGAGGGCATGCACTTCATTTTCATGCAAATGCGCAATGATTTCATTTTGATGCCAGATCGGTTGTTTCATGCAACCACCTCAAAGAAATGGGCTTCTGTATGAGTTACATTTACCCCTCTTTATCCATAGTATGTAGTGAATTACCCATTTATGATAAAGAAAGGAATGAACTACATGGGCCACACACATTATCAAAAGAAGCACAAAAAGGGAATGAGTGCTCTTCAAGATGAATGTATTCGGGTTCAGAAGGTTTATGACTGGGTTACAGATGCGCTGACGGCTGAAAAACATTTCAAATTTAGTCATGACCAATTAAAAAAGATAGAGAATGCATTGGAAGATCCGAGCCGCAGGCCATTACGAATCGTCTGCAAAACGCCAAAAACCGGACGTTTATTCGGATTAAATAAACAGGATTACGATTCACGTTTAGATGTTTACTGCGAACAAGTTGGAGAACGGCAAGATGTAAAAGTTCCAGTAAATGGCGGCTTTGCAGATGCCCAACTCGTAGATTTATTATTCACAGCCGAAATCGATGTAGCTGTTGTTGATCGTCATGGAAAAGAAGTGACAAGTCTGTCTTGCAACGCCTCTGTATATGAACCATTTGTTTTGTGCGCTCCAGAAGGAACCGAATTGTTTTGCAAAATAACAAAAGTGATTTGCAGAATTCCATCGGGAACCTTATTGCTTAATTCGCCATGTCCACAATCATTTTGCCTTCAAGTTACGTTTTGTGTTGACATTCAAGTGGAGGCTGAAGTCAAGCTTGAAGTGCTGGCAAAATTCTGTTCACCGCGGGACAACGACATTCAAGTGCCTGAAATTGGCGAACAATGCCCTGAAATCACATTCCCAGAACAATGTCCTGATATTTTCCCAAGAGAAAGCGCTGATTGCTCGGGTACAGCAGAGGCTGAAGGATACACGACAGATGAGGCTACGGAAGAAGGAAAAATAGGAATCTATGCAGAGATTGCACCGAAATTTAATTTAGGCAACAGTGAATTTGCAATGAATTTTTACGATAAAGACACATCAGACGGTCTCGATCACCTTACATTTACAGCTCTCGAATTTGATCGCCAATCATTGTCATGCGAACCATGCTACGGCGACGGTTTAATTCTAAAAGTCAGCGGAGTTGGCCGGACAAAATCCGGTGAACTGCTCGACTTTAATTTAGCGTTAGTCGACAGTCCAAAAGGCGATCAATTCCAAGTTCAGTTATTTGATCAAAAAGGCAGAAAAGAATTCGACTCAGGCATCGTTGATGTCAAAGAAGGAAAAGTGAAAATCAAGTGTGAACAGTAGTTTGCAATAGGCTGCATGCATATGTGGCCTTTTTCTATCCGATGAGGAGGGATGCTTAAACAGCATTCCTTCCTATCGATAATTTTTGATGTAAGACAATCTCAACTTGCGCTGCAATACATACATTATGAAAAGAGCGGAAATTTAAGGAGGGGGTTTTTGTGACTGAATTAGGCAAGTTAAGTCATTCAAGGCTGCTGTTAAGGACCCAATATTATCGTGATAAAACCCGGCATTTAGAAAAGAAAGTTCAAAAAGCAGATGAAAAAATTGCAATGATGAAAGAAACGATCAAGCAATTGCAAGATGAAAACCATCGTTTTTCAATTTCTATCGAGGAGTTGAAAGCGAGGATGAAAGTTAATCAAATTGAAAAACTGGAACATGAAAACAACGTCCTTCTTAAAAAAATCGAAATGTTAAGCAAAGAGGCAAATGAGCATCAATCAACCATGGAGCAGAAAATTCGAGATTACGAGCAGCTTTTAAGTGAAATTCAAAAAGAGATCACTGCAAAAGAACAAGAACTGGCTTACTATCAATCGAAGGTGAAATCGCTAGAAAAAAATCAACGCATCTATTCATCGGCGCCGATTGAAAAATCTCGAATAAGAAGTGAACCGTCCAATCAATCGACAGGCGAACCAGTCATCGCTTATTTTGACTATTCAATTATAAAGAAAACAGAACAGGAATGGGTTGTGTTTGGGGATTTTCATATTAAAAACTTGGGGAGCGAAACGTTAGACCATCCCAGCATCTGTTTCCGTTTTTCGCCGCCCGAAGCATCAAATTTAAAAGGAAAAATTTTATCGCTTGAACAAGCGGAAATCAATCAAAACATTCAAGAAAACATTCATCAGCAATGGATGTTTTTGCAATCAAACTGGGCGGAAGCTGCGAAAGAAAGAGGGGAAATTTGGATTGCTTCGACAGAGCCATTATCCCTGCATCATGGTGAAACCGCCACGCTGCAAGGATTTCAAATTCCGATTGCGTTTGATTTTCCCAAAACCATAGTTGTTGAAGGCTTTGTCTATTTTTCCGATACATCAATAAAAACGAAATCGAGCAACAATATCGTAGTCTCTTCTTAGCCTGTCGCAAAAGACAGGATTTTTGTCGAAGGAAATTCGGACGAGTTATCGAAGTTTTATTTTAAGGAGGTTTGATAAATGCTAAAGGCGCTAAATGAACAAGGAAAGTTAGTGACATTAACAAAAGAAAACAAGATGGATTTCAAAGAGCAAAACTTCTTTTGTCCGGTGTGTCATGAACGATTAATCGTAAAAGCTGGAACGAGCAGAAGGTGGCATTTTGCCCATTCCCGCCATTCAAAGTGCGGTGCGAGCGAAGCTGAATCTGAATACCATCTAAAAGGAAAAGAATTGCTTTATGAATGGCTAATCGAACAAAACATGCACGTAGATCTTGAACCTTATTTCTCCGCCATTAAGCAGAGAGCGGATCTATTCATCAAATCTTCGGTTGATGCCCCCATTGAATTTCAATGCTCCACGATAAGCGAACAGATCTTTTTATCACGAACATCCAATTATATGAAATTAAATCAAAAGCCGTTGTGGATTTTAGGCGGGAATCGTTTTCGCCGCATGGGAAGCCATATGTTTCGAGTTCAGCGCATGGATTGGCTGGCCCTTAACGTTTCCTCAAAATCTCCGCATGAACCTTTTTTATTATATTTTTGCCCGAATGCTGATAAATTTGCTGCAATATCGAATATTATTCCATTTTCCAGCACGAAGATTGTTGGAAATCTGCAAATTTTCCCTCGCCGCCGTGCAACGCTTGCATCATTATTTAAGAATAAAGTTCATCTTCCTTTGCCCGAAAAAGTGCTGCTGCAAACAAAAGAAAATTGGCGGACATTCCCTTTCCGGCAGCACTCTCCAGCATCCCGCTATGTCAGCCGCATGCTGCACTCGATCCACAGCGACATTTCACTGTTTCCAAATGAAGCTGGATTGTTATCGCGCTATCTTTTTTGGATTGAAACTCCTCCATATCTTTGGCAATCTTGGCTGCTCATTCATTGCATCATACCTCTTTCTGAGCGAGAAGCTTTTCAGTTTCACGATGTATATGAACCGTTCAAACGGCTTGTTGCCAAAGGCGTATTTAAAGTTCGCAACTTGCCTTTGGTTGAAGCGTCCCACTATTCTTTTGCACTGATGGATTATTTATTGCTGCTATGCGAGATCGGCATTTTAAGCCGAGCAGGAAGAAGCCGTTTTTTAATACTTAAACAAATTCAACTTCCAAAGACGCTTGATCGGGCATTGCAAATCGACAAACGAATCCAGCAGTTTATCAATCAGAAAAGATGACCTAATATGTTTTTTCGATTAGAATAAACTAGTAATGCGATCACGTTTGCTATGTTTTGGAGGTGCTTTCATGACAAAAGAGAATGAACAAGCTGCAAAAACTCTGCCAAAAAGAAGCGAGATTCCAGTTGAAGAAACATGGAATTTAGAAGCGATTTTCGCGAGCGAGCAAGATTGGGAAGAAGAATTTCAAAACGTAAAAGCGCTTCTTCCTGAGATGACTGCTTATAAAGGGAAATTGACGGATTCTGCAAAAACTTTATACGAAGCTTTGACGCTGCAAGATGAACTATCACAGCGATTGAGCAAATTGTATACATATGCGAATATGCGCTCAGATGAAGATACGACGAATTCAAAAAATCAAGGCTTAAAAGATCGGGCGGCCAATCTGGCGACTCAAATGAGCTCTCAACTGTCATTTATTGTTCCTGAACTGCTAAATGCCTCTGAAGAACGATTGCAGGAGCTGCTTCAAGAATATGAGCCGCTGAAACTGTATGAACACATGATTGATGAAATGAATCGCCAGCGACCCCATGTTTTAAGCCAACAAGAAGAAGCGATTTTGGCGCAAGCGAGCGAAGTGATGAGAACTCCGAGCAATACGTTCAGCATGCTAAATAACGCCGATTTAAAATTTCCTGTGATTCAAGACGAAAATGGAAACGATGTTGAAGTAACGCATGGCCGCTATATTCAATTGCTCGAGAGCGGTGATCGAAACGTGAGAAAAGCCGCATTTAAAGCGGTCTATTCCACTTACGAAAAGTTTATTAATACGTTTGCAAGCACGCTGTCTGGCGCTGTAAAGCGCAACAATTTTTTTGCAAATGTCCGCAAGTACCAAAATGCAAAAGAAGCTGCGCTGCACAGCAACAACATTCCGGTGTCGGTTTACGACACGCTAATTGAAACGATCAACAAGCGGCTTGATTTGCTGCATCGATATGTAAAAGTGCGAAAAACGCTGTTAAACGTAGATGAACTCCATATGTATGATTTATATACGCCGCTGATTAAAGATGTCAAAATGGAATTTACATTTGAAGAAGCGAAACAAGTTGTTTTAAAAGCTTTTCAGCCTTTAGGCGAGGATTATGTGAAAACGGTTGAAAAAGGATTTCAGGATCGTTGGGTTGATGTGCATGAAAACGTTGGAAAACGCAGCGGCGCTTATTCATCGGGCACGTATGGAACGATGCCATATATTTTAATGAACTGGCAAAACAATGTCGACAGCTTGTTTACGCTTGCGCACGAGCTTGGCCATTCCATGCACAGCTATTATACGTGGAAAACTCAACCTTATCCGTACGCAAATTATTCCATTTTTGTTGCGGAAGTCGCTTCCACATTAAACGAAGCGCTGTTAAATCACTATTTGCTAAACCAAACGGATGATAAAAAAGAAAAATTGTTTCTATTAAATCATTTTTTAGAAGGCTTTCGAGGAACGGTGTTCCGCCAGACAATGTTTGCAGAATTCGAACAGCTCATTCATGAAAAAGCAGCGGAAGGCGTCCCCCTAACTCCCGATCAATTAACAGAAGACTACTATAATCTGAATGTAAAATATTTTGGAAATGGCATCCATATCGACAAAGAAATTGGTTTGGAATGGGCGAGAATTCCACATTTTTATTACAATTTTTATGTTTATCAATATGCAACAGGCTATAGTGCTGCAGCAGCGCTCGCCAAACAGATTTTAGAAGAGGGGCAGCCAGCCGTTGATCGCTATTTGGAATTTCTGCGTGCGGGCAGTTCAGATTATCCGATTGAAGTGTTGAAAAAAGCGGGAGTGGATATGACGACGCCGGATCCAATTGCAAACGGGCTGCAATTATTTGAAGAAAATCTATCGAAAATTGAGGAATTGCTCGGATAAATTGTGCAGCAGGGTGCAAATAATGAATTTGATTTTGTAAGGTTGGCCTGTTTGTTGAACGAATCATACTAAAGAATGATATTATTGTAATCAAATTGTTACTTTTGTTTTATTTGTTTGAAACCTCCTTGTAACTTTCGGATGATAAGGTTCATGTGTAAACAAGGAGGGATTTGGGATGAAAAAACAAATCGCTGCTTTTTTCATCGGTTTAGCCATAGTCAGTTCAGCGAATTTCACCTATGCAGCTTCAGAATATATTGTTCAAAAAGGGGACACGCTTTGGAAAATTTCCCAAAAAAAGAATGTAACGGTTGAACAATTAAAATCATGGAATCAATTAACGAGCGATCTCATATATCCGGGAGACCGGCTTGCACTCGAGCCGTTGGCAGTAGAAACTGCGCAAACATCTGCGAAAGAACTTGAAGTAACCGCTACAGCATATACAGCGTTTTGCAATGGATGTTCAGGCACGACAGCAATAGGAATCAATTTGCGCGAAAATCCAAATCAAAAAGTCATCGCCGTCGATCCAAATGTCATTCCATTAGGATCAAAAGTTTGGGTTGAAGGCTATGGCGAAGCGATTGCCGGAGATACTGGAGGAGCAATTAAAGGAAATAAAATTGATGTGTTTATTCCATCAAAAGAAGAAGCTTTAAAATGGGGTATAAAAAAAGTAAAAATTAAAGTATTATCATAAGCCAGGGGAGCGGCGCTGCTCCTTTGGCTTTTCATGTTTTTAAAAATCGAGGGAATTGGCGGGTATGCGTATAATAGTTTACGGTAACATTTTAGCAAAATCCTGGCCAAAAAAGAAGAGGCGCTCTATCATAAATGTATGCTTAGCCGGCAAATACATTATGAAAGAGGCCTTCATGAAATTGTATCAAAAATATACGAATGAATACATCAAACAGACAACTTAATGGATTTTGAAGAAAGTGTTCGATTTTTTTATGTATGAGCTGGCATCCACGTTTGGGGAACAATGTCATGGTGGAAGAAAAGAAAGCAGAAGGTTGCGAATGTTTTCTTTTGCTTTATCGATATAGTATAGTATAAGTATGACATGTTTAAGCGAGGATTGGCAATGAAAACATCAATTTACAGTTTAACAAGAGAAAAACTGGCTGCTTGGCTAGTTGAACGAGGCCAAAAGAGATTCCGCGCTGATCAGGTGTGGGATTGGCTTTACCGAAAGCGCGCATTGCGTTTTTCAGAAATGAAAAATGTGAATAAAGAATGCTTAAAACTGCTTAAAGAGCATTTTGCCATTGAGACGCTCGAACAATCCGTTAAACAGCAATCTGCGGATGGGACGATAAAATTTTTGTTTCAGCTTGAAGATGGACATTTTATCGAAACGGTATTAATGCGCCATCATTATGGTTTGTCTGTTTGTGTGACCACTCAAGTCGGCTGCAATATTGGCTGCAGCTTCTGTGCGAGCGGCTTATTGAAAAAAACCCGCGATTTGACAGCGGGTGAAATTGTCGAGCAGATTATGAAAATCCAAGTTTATTTAGATGAACAGGGAAAAGGTGAACGGGTAAGCCATATTGTTGTCATGGGAATCGGCGAACCGTTTGACAACTATCAGAATGTGATGGATTTTATCCGCATTGTCAATGATCCAAAAGGATTGGGGATCGGCGCTCGGCATATTACGGTTTCTACGAGCGGGCTCGCGCCAAAAATCAAGCAATTTGCTGATGAAGATTTTCAAGTTAATCTCGCCTTGTCATTGCATGCGCCAAACGATGAATTAAGGACGAAAATCATGAAAATCAACCGAGCGTATCCTATGAAAGATTTGCTCGAAGCAGTGGATTATTATTTAGAAAAAACGAATCGGCGCGTGACGATTGAATACATCATGCTGGACGGCATCAATGATCATGTTGAAGAAGCGGAACAATTGGCTGGCTTGCTTGTTGACAAACGGCATCTAACGTATGTAAATTTAATTCCTTACAACCCTGTAGACGAATTTGCAGAATATCGCCGCAGCAAAAAAGAATCGATATTAGCCTTTTATGATGTGTTAAAAAAACGTGGAATCAATTGCGTTATTCGCCAGGAGCATGGTGCAGATATTGATGCGGCTTGCGGCCAGCTGCGGAGCAAGCAGATAAAAAAGAGAAAAGCGACCGTCTAACGAGAAATGCGTCTGCCTCCCGAAGCAGGACGCATTTTTTATGCTAGCCAAACCCGCGAAAACGGTGTCGGTTGCTGATTGTTGAAACGAGATAGAATATTGAAAAAAATAGCAAAGCGCCTGCCAAAAGTTTAGGGAAAAAAGCGAGCAAACTGAGGATGAAGATAAAAAATGAAGCTGCAAGCAAGAAAAAACCGAGGATTAAACGCGTCTTTTGCATAGAAATCCACCTCCAGTTACAAATGTATGCAACTGGAATGAAAGATATCAATTTGTTTCTTTATATCTCCAAAATGTGCCGTATTTCACGGGGACTTGTTCAACCTTTCGTTTTAAAACGAGTTTTTTCATTTCTTTTTCAACATTTTCATCTGATAGATCATAGACGACTGAAATTTCTTTCGTAGCGACAAAACGATATTTTTTTAGAAACTCTTCTATCGATGGCAGTTCGGATTGAACGGGCTCTTCATTTAAGATTTCAGTTATAATGTCTAAATAAACATCAAACGAATACATTCCCGTCACTTTTATTCCGGCTTCTTCAACATTTTCATTGAAAAAGATAAGGGAAGGGTATTCTTTGACTCCCATTTCCGTACAGATTTTTAAATCGCATTGATATGCTTTTAATGCTTGTTTAGAATACAAATCCCGTTCAAATTCATTGACGTCTAAGCCTGCCAATCTGGCGCATTCCAGCAGAACTGACTTTTCAGTAATGTTTTGCTTGTCGAGAAAAAGCAATTCCCGAATTTTGCGCAAAAAACGCGCCGCAGCTTTTCGGCCTTGAAATTCGGCTGCTTTGATCGCAAGCGAAGCGGTAAATGGCGAAGAAATCGGATTTTCAAACCAAATGTCGCCGTCACAGGACATGCCAGTGCGAGACGCCGTCATTTCCCATTGCTTAGCAATATCCATATGTTCTTTTTGATTGCTTTTGCAGCAATTTATTTTAGCTAATTTTCCGCCAATAAAGTAGATAATTTTAATGTAATTGCCATATAGCGTTTGCAGCTTTTTAATTATCGGTTCAAGCGCCCAGCATTCAGGACAAAGAGGATCGATAAACGAATAGATTTCAATTGGTTTAGACACTGGCCGTTTATCTTCTTCACAAGCGCTTTCACATTCAAGCAAAGGCAGCGAATGCAAGTCAGCCTTTTTATGCCCCACAATGAATGCTCCTTTCTAATCCGAATCCTCGGTGTTTATCATATGATGGGCAACTTTCGTCAACCGAACAAAGATTTGCTCCCGCCATGGTTCCGGCACATTCACTTCCTCCATTGCTTCCCTCATGCAGTCAAGCCAGGCTTCCGCCCTTTTCGGTGTAATTGGAAAAGGCAGATGGCGGGCTCGCAGCATCGGGTGGCCATGCTCTTCAGTATAAAGCCGCGGCCCTCCCAAAAATTGCGTAAGAAATTGTTTTTGTTTTCGCGCCGTTTCTGTCAGGTCATCCGGGAAAATCGGTTTTAAATCTGGATGCAGTGCAACACGATCATAAAAGGCTTCGACCCAAATATCAACCATAGGGGCTCCGCCGATCGCATCAAAAGGAGTGATGCCTACTTGTTTCATGTCCGTACGTCTCCTTTAAAGAGTTCTCTCAAACAATTACGTTTATTTTAGCAAGGTCTGCTGCAATCGGCAAACAAGTTGCATTTAACAACTTTATCCATTAAAAAAACGCCGTTAGGCGTTCATATACGTTTGCAGTACTTTTTTTACATAATTTTGTGTTTCTTTAAATGGAGGGATGCCATTATATTTTGCCACGTTTCCGGGTCCCGCATTGTACGCAGCAAGAGCGAGCATTTTATTGCCATGAAATCGTTCCAGCATTTGTTTTAAATATTTTGTGCCGCCTTCAATGTTTTCAAGCGGATCATAGGGATTTTTAACGCCTAATGCGCGAGCCGTTGCAGGCATTAATTGCATCAGACCCATTGCGCCGGCGCGGCTTTTGGCTTTTGGGTTGTAATTTGATTCATGTTTAATGACAGCATGAATCAGTTTCGGATCGATGCCGTATTTTTGGGCCGCACGCTGAATCATTGATTGGAACTTGGCGCTTCGAGTCAGGGCATTTTCAGTTTTCGCCTCCGTGTTTGGCTGCACCTTTATCTGGATTGGAGAAGGGTTGATGTATTCAGGCATTACGGATTGGCCAAATATCGGAAAAGGACGGCTTTTGGCAAGTTCAGAAGCCAGCATCGAAGCAAACATGCTGGAAAATTCAGGCTTCTGCGATGAAGAAGAAGACGGTCCGATTTGTTGAACAGCTTTCAGTTGTAGTAATGACTGCAACAATTGAATCGTCATTTCATTAAGCTCCTTCACAATCATTCATGCCCATTATAGCAAAATTTTACATGCTTTGCCGTTTTTTCTCATCGAAAAATCGGGTGATTTTGTTTTTTGTCGTTTTTTTCTTGATGCCTAATTGTTTTAGCAGCTGCAAAAAGATTTCTTGCCCTGCAGATTTCTCGTTCGCTTCAAATTCGATTTCAAAATCTTCCACACCCAAATAGAAACTGTGATCGATAGCAAGTTTTCCGCATTTGTAAGCAAATTCTGAACGAAATGTCGTCAATTCTCCAAGGTGCATGAGCGAATTCGGCGAAACCTGCAATGAAGCTAAGATTGTTCGCAGTTCGTTCGCAGTCTCTGGAAACAGCCCATCTTTAATAAAAGAACATGCTTTTTGTTTTGATATGGAAAGGTTTGTTTCGTGCAGTTCATGTTTTTTAAAAGGCTGTTTTAATGTCAGTTCATAATTCCCTTGTTTTTCACGAATGCGCAAAGCGCATTTTTGCTTTGCCAGTTCGAGTTCAGGCGTATCAAAATAAAAATTTCGCTGTTTCATAAAATCGTTGTCTGTCAGTTGAAAATAAGCTTTTACTAATTTAAATTCTTTATAGGTAAGCAAGTTTTTAAATTCGATCTCAATCTTTTGATCCAAGGTTTATTTCACCTCTAACGTGCGGGAGAATCCATCTTCATCATATGATACACTAAAAATGAAACGAAGTGGCAGGGAGAGAAAAAAGTGGCGATCAAGCATGTATGCAGCAAATGGAATCACGCAGAAGACAAGCTTGTCATTCATCTCGAACCATCGCTGGAGAAGAATCAAATCGTGCGCATGGCGGGACAGATGCTCGTTGACTCTGAGAAACTTGCTTTTGTGTATCTTGTCGACTGTAAAGACGGCTATCATTATGTTGTTTTTAATCGGAATCAGTGGCCAACATTAAAAGAAAGTCTTGAAGATAAGCGGCCGGTTTACATTTTGACCGATGAAGGCGAATTGGAATTGGTTCAATTTCATTCAGAATTGGCGTATTTGCTCTCAAATATTCAAGATAACCCCAATTACGGTGAGAAAATGAATGAAGAAGTCCGCCGGATTTTTTTCAACAAAGACTAAATGCGGCAAATGATTGAAAAGTCTGCAAGGAGAGTGCGCATATGTTTTTGCATCTTCGGCGTGCTGGACGATGAAGCATTGTTTATCGGACATATGGGTTGAATTCATTGGAAAGCGGTGATGGTGTTGAAGTTTTTTGTTGTGTCAAGAGGAGACGATGCGTCAAATAAATTAACCCAAAAAATTACCAGCTATTTAGAAGATTTCAATTTGGAGTTCAACGAAGCGGAACCCGATATCGTCATTTCAGTAGGAGGTGACGGGACGTTTTTGCATGCTTTTCATCGGTTTAAAGATCGATTGGCCGATACGGCATTTGTAGGTGTCCACACGGGGCATCTTGGGTTTTATACGGACTGGACTCCAGAGGAAGTCGAAAAGCTCGTTATACATATCGCGCGCACTCCTTATCAAATTGTGAAATATCCACTGTTAGAAGTGACGGTGCGCTATAATGACGGAACGAAAGAAAATCGCTATTTAGCGTTAAATGAATGTACCGTTCGAACGGTTGAAGGTTCATTGGTCATGGATGTAGAAATCAAAGGAGAATTGTTTGAAACATTTCGCGGCGATGGCTTATGCATTTCTACGCCGTCTGGAAGCACAGCTTATAACAAAGCATTAGGGGGAGCCATTATTCATCCCTCATTGCCGACGCTGCAGCTCGCCGAAATGGCATCCATTAATAATCGTGTTTACCGTACAATCGGCTCGCCGCTGCTGCTTCCGCAGCATCATACTTGCATGCTTAAGCCTGTAAATGATGTTGACTATCAAATAACGATTGA
Source organism: uncultured Caryophanales bacterium (assembly GCA_937983115.1). Taxonomy (GTDB): domain Bacteria; phylum Bacillota; class Bacilli; order Bacillales; family UBA6769; genus Pueribacillus. The sequence continues at coordinate 1,902 of CALKAO010000139.1, read as the reverse complement.
TCATTTATTTTTGCTGCATAAAAATGTTAAATCGATTCAATGCAGGGTTGCCGAGGAAGAAATCCGATTTGCCCGCTTCCGTCCATTTCCTTTCTGGAAGCGCGTAAAAGAGTCGTTTATTTCTGATTGAATGGCTGGAAAGGATTCGTAAAAATGGAACAGCTTTCATTGACATGGCGCGTGCAAAAAGCGCAAGAAGGCATGTTGTTGAAAGATTTTTTAAGAGAAGAGCATAAGATTTCAAAACGTTTATTAACGGACATTAAATTTCACGGCGGACAAATGATTGTGAATAGCGAGCAGGTTACGGTGCGTCGGCGGTTAAAAGCGGGGGATACAGTTACAATTCGTTTTCCAAAAGAAGAACGAAGCCCGGGAATGAAACCGCATCCCATGAAACTGGACATTGTCTATGAAGATGAGCACGTTCTTGTTCTAAATAAACCGGCGCAGCTGCAGACCATCCCTTCCAAGCGCGAACCGGATCGTTCATTGGCGCAAGGGGTTTTAGCTTATTACGATGCTCAGCAAATCACTGCGACCGTGCATGTTGTAACAAGGCTTGATCGCGACACATCGGGCCTCGTCTTAATCGCGAAACATCGGTATGCGCACAGTTTGTTGGCAAAACAGCAAAAAGATAAGCAGATCGACCGCTATTATTTAGCAATTGTAGAAGGGCAGCTGCAGCAAAAGAAAGGCACGATTGCGCTTCCAATCGCAAGAAAAGAAACAAGTCTTATTGAAAGAACGGTAGACCAAAACGGCCAGGAAGCGATTACACATTTTGAAACGATAAGCCAGACAGGCCAATTTTCACTTGTAAAAATTCAATTGGAAACGGGAAGAACCCATCAAATTCGCGTTCATTTTTCAGCAATGGGCCATCCAATTGCCGGTGATGATCTGTATGGCGGCACAAAAGACAATATTGCTCGGCAAGCATTGCATTGTTCGGCCTTGCGTTTTCAGCATCCCATCTTAAAAGAAACGATGGCGTTTGAAAGCGGGCTGCCCCAAGACATGCGTTTCGTTATCAAACGAGCGAAACTTTTCGGGAAGAAAAGGCTGTTTTGATGGAACAGATGCCGTTGAAAGTTCGGGATAGCGAAAAGCTGTAAGCGCGCCGCCAAATACACAGCCTGTATCGATGTTTATTGTTCGGTTGATGATTCGAGGGACGCGTGTTGGCGTATGGCCGTAGACAATCCAGGAATCGCCTTTTTCTTTTTTTGCCCAATCTCTTCTTATCGGAAGTCCATTTTCATCTTTTTCTCCTGTTATATCTCCATAAAGCACAAACGTCTTCACTTTTTTGTTCGCTTTTCCAATCCATTTTCTCTTTATCCCGGCATGTGCAATGATCAGTTTTTTTTGTTCAAGCATGAGATAAAGGGGAGATCGTTCAACAAGTTCCATAAATTGTTTTCGAATGGCTTGATACGCTTTCTCATCTAACGCTTCCAATTCGGCGACTGTCGTTTCAAGGCCATTTGCAATTTTTACATTTCGGCCGATAAAATAGCGGTATAATTTATCACAATGATTTCCAGGCGTATAATACGCAGCTTTTTGTTGAAATAAACGGTGGACGAGCTGAATGACAGCAACTGAGTTTGGGCCGCGATCCGTTAAATCGCCGAGGAACACAAGTTTTCGTTCATCTGGATGCTGAAGTGCGCCATTTGAATTCCATGTATAGCCAAGCGCTTTCACTAATTCGACAAGTTCTTGATAGCAGCCGTGCACATCCCCGATTACATCGTATTTCAATGCGCATTCCTCCTTACAATGGATTTAGTATGGCCAACTGCATTGAAAAATAAAAAATGCCTCTTTATTAGAGGCTAGTCAAACATATATTTTCTCGTTCGCGATGCTACATTTAGGACGATTCCGATG
>CALKAO010000138.1 GCA_937983115.1 uncultured Caryophanales bacterium | reverse complement strand
GAAGCCGCCTTACGCTTTGCACTTCATTTCAAACTGTAATACGATAGAATTAAAAAAAGATGGCGGGGGGGCGATGAGTTGAGTTTAACGGATGCGGCCACATTGCATAATGGCGTGAAAATGCCTTATTTCGGTTTAGGCGTGTATAAGGCAAAGGAAGGCAGCGAAGTTGAATTTGCGGTACAAACGGCGCTGCAGCATGGCTACCGCAGCATTGACACCGCTCAGTTTTATGGAAACGAACGAGGCGTTGGAAAGGCATTGAAAGAATCAGGCGTACCGCGCGAAGATGTATTTATTACGACAAAAGTGTGGAACGATTCGCAAGGATACGAAAATACGCTGCGGGCGTTTGAAGAAAGCAGAGAAAAACTCGGTTTGGATTATATTGATCTTTATTTGATTCATTGGCCGGTATCTGGGAAATATAAAGATACGTGGAAAGCGCTTGAACATCTTTATCGCGAGAAGAAAGTCCGCGCCATCGGAGTGAGCAATTTTCACATTCATCATCTTGAAGATTTGTTTGAGGATTGCGAAATCAAGCCGATGGTCAACCAAATTGAATTGCATCCGAAGCTGACGCAAAAAGAACTGAGGGCTTTTTGCCAAAAACACAGCATTCAAGTGGAAGCGTGGAGTCCGCTGATGAAAGGCAATTCCTTTGATCACCCGACATTGGCGGCGATTGCGGAAAAGTATGGCAAAACGGTTCCACAAGTGATTTTGCGTTGGGACATCCAGCAAAAGATAATCACGATTCCGAAATCTGTGAATGCTGAGCGCATTAAAGAAAATGCTGATATTTTTGATTTTGAATTGACTGAACAAGAAATTGAGGACATTGCTCAGATGAATGAAAACCATCGCTATGGTCCGAATCCTGATGATTTTTAACGATAGGATGTGGGGTGTTTCTGCCATTGCTGAAAACTGAACGACAAAAACGAATCTACCAATTGCTTGATGAACGGGAAGAAGCGTTTAAACAATGCGGCGCAAAAGCTGATGCTGAAGGTTCTTTTCCATATGCCAACATTGAAGAATTGAAAAAAATCGGCTTTACGAGTCTAACCGTCCCTAAAGAGTTTGGCGGTGAAGAAATTCCATTGTATGAAATGGTGCTGTATTTGGAAAAGCTTGGCCAGGCGGACGGTTCCACCGCGCTTGGGCTTGGCTGGCATCTCGGGATTATGATGGATTTGGCTGATCGCAGACCATGGCAGCCAGACATTTACAAACAAGTATGTGAACATGCGGTGAAAGAAGGTGCGCTATTAAACCGTGCAGCTACTGAACCGAAAACCGGAAGCCCGACGCGAGGCGGAAAACCTGAGACAACCGCCGTCAAGCAGGCCGATGGCTCATGGAAAATTACGGGGCGAAAAACGTTTACGACAATGTCGCCAGTGCTCGACTATTTTCTCGTTGCTGCGACAGATGACGCCACTGGCGATGTAAACGAATATTTGATTCCAAGACAAGTCCATGGCGTGGAAATTGAAGAAACATGGGATTCGATCGCCATGCATGGAACGGGCAGCCATGATTTGGTATTGAAAGATGTTGTCGTCCCCGCCCACTGCCTTGTTGAAGCCAGACGGAATGAGCGAAAAGCCCGTCCGAGCGGCTGGCTGCTGCACATTCCTGCAGTTTATTCGGGGATTGCGCTGGCGGCAAGAAAAGAAGCATTGAGCTTTGCAGTGGCGTATTCTCCGAACAGCATCGTTGGGACGATTAGCGAATTGCCGAATGTGCGCCGGCTGATCGGTGAAATGGAAGTGAAATTGCATCAAGCGCGGAAAATTTTGTTTGCGACAGCGCAAAAATGGGATGAAGAACCGGAACTGCGCAATGAAATGATCGCCGAACTTCAAGTGGCCAAGTATGCGGTGACGAATACCGCAATTGAAGTGGTCGATCTTGCAATGCGCATTGTCGGTGCAAGAAGCTTATCGGCTAAAAACCCCTTGCAGCGCTATTATCGCGATGTACGCGCCGGTTTGCACAACCCGCCGATGGACGACGCGGTGCTTGCGATGCTTGCTGAACAAGCCATTCAATCTGTGAAAGAATAAAATAGACGGCCAGAATCATTTTTGATTTGCGTGTTTTCTATCGTTTCTGAAAATTATTTACTTATAATGAATTCATTGGTAAAGTTAAGATAGAGAGTTCGATTATTTGAGGAGGGTATTGAAAATGAAAGCATGGCAAGTCAAACGATTAGCGGATCCAGAGGAAGCGCTGGAAATTGCGGAGATTGAGAAACCGAAACTTGAGGAAGGCAGCGTCATCATTAAAGTAGAAGCGGCTGCGCTGAATTTTTTCGATATTTTGCTCTGCCAAGGAAAATATCAAGAAAAGCCGCCGATTCCTTTTACTCCAGGCGCTGAAATTTCAGGTGTTATTGAAGAAGTGCATCCGAACAGTTCATTTAAAGTCGGCCAGCGCGTGCTTGCACAGCCAAAGCTGCCGAATGGCGGTTTAGCTCAGTATGTTGCCGCTGAAGAAGAAAATGTGTATGAAATTGCCGATTCGATGTCTTTTAATGAAGCGGCCGCTATGTTTATTACATATCAAACGACGTATTACGCCCTGCATTATCGCGCGCAATTGAAACCGGGAGAAGTGCTGCTCGTTCATGCCGGTGCAGGCGGCGTCGGTTCAGCAGCGATACAATTAGGAAAAGCCGCAGGCGCAAAAGTGATCGCAACTGCAGGCGGCCCGGAAAAAACAAAAGTCTGCCGCGAACTTGGCGCTGATGTAGTCATCGATTATCGTTCAGAAGATTTTGTTGACATTGTTAAAAAAGAAACGAACGGACGCGGCGCGGATGTCATATACGATCCTGTCGGGGCCGATGTATTCGACAAGTCTAGAAAATGCATTGCTTTTGACGGCCGTTTGCTCGTTATCGGTTTTGCGGGCGGCCGCATTCCTGAAGCGCCGGCCAACCATGCCCTTGTGAAAAACTATTCGATCGTCGGCGTTCATTGGGGCTATTTCAAGCGCCTCTACCCAGAAGGCGTGGTTGAAATCCATGAGAAATTAATGAAGCTGTATGAAGAAGGAAAAATCAAGCCGCTCATCTACGATGAATTCGCCTTTGAGCAGGTGCCAGAAGCATTAAATATGCTTGGAAGCCGCAAAACCTACGGAAAACTGATTGTAAAGCCGAATTAATTGTTTTCAAATCCCCCTTAAAAAATGAGAAGGGGGATTTTTTATTGATTATTCTATTTTGAAAATTGTTAAAAAATTTAATATAATACAAATAGA
>CALKAO010000137.1 GCA_937983115.1 uncultured Caryophanales bacterium | reverse complement strand
TTTGCCGGCATGTTTGATTTTGCGAGAAGGGATGTGAAATAAGCCGATGGTTTCAATCTTGCGCTCTGAATGGTATAAAATGCGGAAATCGAAAGTGATTTTTATCATTTTTGCGGGTCCGCTGATTGGATTCATTTTAGGATTTGTTTTGGATTTGAAACCCTCTGCCAGTGCAGGCATTAACGAATGGCATCTTTCGCTTCTTTCCATGAATTTCACGTATGCTTTGCTATTTTTGCCTTTGATTTCAGGCGTTTTGGCAAGTGTCATCTGCAGATATGAACATCAAGCGGGAGGATGGAAGCAGCTTTTGGCTTTGCCCGTTACGAGAGGCAAGGTTTATGCTGCGAAATATATTTTGCTGATGCTCCTCGTATTGGCGATTCAACTGTTATATCTTGCGGCCATTTATGGAGTCGGCATGATAAAAGGGTATACGGATCCATTTCCAATCGAAATTGTTTGGAAAAGCATTTTTGGCGGCTGGATTGCGACTTTTCCTTTAGCCGCTTTGCAATTATGGATGTCGACTGCTTTTAAAAGCTTTGCGGCGCCATTTGCCGTCAATGTCGTCTTTACTTTGCCGTCAATCCTAGCTGTCAATTCCGAGCGATACGGTCCATATTATCCATGGGCCCAGCCTTTTGAGATGATGTATATTGGCAGCCCAAATGATATTTTTTTCGTGCCGTGGGAGCAGCTGTTGACGGTTGTAGGGGGAAGCTTTGTCCTATTTTTCTTTGGAGGATTCATCTATTTTCAAAAAAAGTTGATATAAGCTTTAACAACGTAAGCCGCACATTCCCAGCTCATTTCAGCGGAATGATGCGGCTTTATTTGAGATTTGCCTTTGTGTCCATCATGTAAAGGAGTAAGGTTGTTTAACTTTTTACTGCGCTTCAGAAAGGGTCTTTTTGACATAAGACTTGTTTAAAAGTTTCGATTGTTTTAATAAATCTTGTTCATTTTGCATATTCATGAGATGACAAAATTGATTTTTAAAACTTGTCTGTTAAGATAAATTTACAAGGCTTTGGCGCAAAGAAGAAGGTGAAAGGCATGCAGAAAACGGATAAAAAAACAGTCCAACCGCGCAAACAGCAGCTGCTGAATCGTTTAAAGCGCATCGAAGGACAGGTTCGCGGGATTCAAAAGATGATTGAAGAGGATCGCTATTGTGTAGACATCCTCCATCAAATCAGTGCCGTCAAGTCAGCCATCAACAAAGTAGCCCTCGCTTTGCTTGAAGATCATACGCATCATTGCGTTACGAATGCCATTAAAGCAAATCATGAGGAAGAAGCGATCAAGGAATTGATGGATGTCATGGAAACGATGATGAAATAAGGCTTGTTTTCTTAATAGATACACTGGCCGGACGCCGTAATTTGGAAAAAGCATGTTTGCAGGATGATTTTTGCGAAAGCTTCAGAATGACGGCAATTGACAAATTTTTGGAGGAAGCAGATGGAAACCTTTAGCGAATATTTGGCAGAGATTGATGAGCCGGCGCACCGAAAACGCATGGAAGACGTGTTGGCTTGGGTAAAGGATTGCTTTCCCCAACTAAAATCAGAAATAAAATGGAATCAGCTGATGTTTACGGATCATGGGACGTTTATTATCGAATTCAGCATTGCGAAAAAGCATTTGGCTGCCGCTCTGAACATGCAGCGATTGCTTATTTATTTACAGGATGATATTGTGAAGGCCGGCTATGATTATACGAAACAGTTGATTCGCATTCCATGGAATCGTCTGTGGACGATTCGCTGCTTGAGAGAGAAAATCATTGACTCCAATATGAAGGACAAGGCAGACTGTACGACGTTTTGGCGGAATCAATGAATTGGCTGCAAAAGCTTTTGCTGGGAAAATACTCGGACAAGCGATGAAGAAGACCATCAGATTCATGCTGATGATGGTCTTCGCTGTTTCGATATCGTTTATTGTTATTCCACTTCTTTTAAAATCCGTTCAATCGATGCCAGACGTTCTTTGATTTCAGTCAATTCTGTGGAGAGTTTGTCATTCAGTCTTGCCGATTCTTTTTGAGCATCAACGGCGTCTGCTGCGAGTCTTTGATAAATTTCTTCTTTTGCAGTTTTTATTTTTGTTTGCCAAATTTTTGTAAATGAAACGACAAAAAGTGCAATGAGTATAATGGCAAATGCCATTCCAGCTAAACCAAAAATGGTTTCTTCGTGCATTATGTTTTCCCTTCTTTCTTTTTAATGGTTAATGTTTTCACAGCTTCTTTAATAAGGTTTTGGGTAATATGAAAATCAAAAGATTCGAGTTCATAGTATTTCATTGCTTTGCCATCATTCGAGACCTCCATTTTCGTTTTTACAATTCCTGCACGCTCTAATTTTTGCAAGTGCATGTAGAGCAGGGGGCGGCTCATTTCTGCTTCTCTGGCAAGTTGGCTGACATACTGTCTTCCGTTTGTCAAGATGGAAATGATTCGCAAACGATGTGGGTTGGCCAATGCTTCAAACAAAGCAAGAAGTTCATCTCCATTAACCGATTCTTTCCTCATACGCTAGCCTTTGCTGACACATTTTTTATCACATTCACTAGAAACAGCGCGACGCCAAGAATGACAAGAATTCCGCCAACACCACTTATCGGACCTCCGATGTCAAATATCCCCAGACCGAATAATATCATTGCAAAAGTAAGCAGCGGCACGCCAATCATCATCAGGCAAAATTGAATTTTTGCTAATTTATTTTCACCTGCAATTGGGAAGAGATGATAAATGATTCCTGTTATTGCAAGCGATGCCCAGCCGAGCAAATTGATATGGGTGTGGGCTGATGTAAATTGAAACATATCTGCAAAACCCATATAAAATCCAAGACTGACACCAATTAGGAAATAAACAGCAGCAGCTTTTATAAATTTGATGCCCACTGTTGATATTGCCCCTTTCTGTAAAATAAGTATTTCATATGTAAAAAATATATTACAGGTGATATATTTTGTCAACAGATGCTAAAAGGGTTATGGTCTGACGGCTGGCGAACATCTGTCATGTAATGAACGAAACCAAAGCAGATGTGCAGGAGAACCGCTATAAAGAGGATTGCTGTGCTATACTTTTTTTAGAAGAAATTGTTGCAGGAGTTCGGTTTCAGCAAAAGTTTCAAAGCCATGATGCAGACACTGACGGTATAAGGCTGAGAGCAAAGCGGCTTCCCATTATTTGCTGATCAAGCGCTCGGCAAATATTAAAAATATTTTGATGATGGAGGAGAAGCGCAAGGGGCGAGAGCGTATGATTGTACAGCATTATCAAAAAGTGAGCGATGAACTAAAAAAATCTTTGGCATTGAAGGCGCCGTTTTAAGGAGGTTCGAGAGCTAGAAGAACGCATCATCCAGCTTCTGATATTAATATTGGCATTTACTATGATGAAACATCAGGTACATTTCTTTTGATTCCAAGCAGACAAAAAGCGGGAGTCCATCTATTGCAAGATCGGGTTGCTGAAACGGAAAGGCTCATTAGTTAAATGATCCGTCTTTTTTGTTTCGAATTGGATTTCGCTGGTTTTCGTTTTTTCATAGAAGCAGAACATTTTAAATCAATGTGGATTTCAGATAAACGAAAGGAGTTAACGAAAATTACGACGATCTGTTTAGTAAGACATGGGGAAACGGAATGGAATAAAACAGGCAGGCTGCAAGGCCGGACGGACATCCCTCTAAATGAAACGGGATTAAAACAAGCTGAAGCATGCGGGCAATATTTGCAATCGCTGAATTGGGACGTGATGGCGGCGAGTCCGTTGCAGCGGGCGAAACAAACTGCAGAAGTGATCAACTCTTTTTTACAGCTTCCGCTGTTTATCATTGATGAATTTATTGAGCGCGATTTTGGGGATGCGGAAGGAATGACTAGAAAGGAAATTATCTCTGCATTTCCAGACCGAAACTATCCAAACAAAGAATCGCGTTCCGCGCTTGAAATGCGAATTATGAAAGGTTTGCAAACTATTCATGAACGATATGAAGGAAAACGCGTATTGCTCATTACGCATGGGGGTGTAATCAATACACTTTTTGAAATTTTATCGGATGGCAAATTAGGCAAACAAAAGCTAAAATTAAAGAACGCGTCATTGAGCACGATCCGTTATGATAATGGAAAATGGAACATTATTGAATTTAATCAGTGCTCCCACCTCGCTCATTTGAATGTTTAAGAAATGAATGTTTATAGAAAGGAATCGCTTATGACACAAACATTGGATCAATTGCTGCAAGAAACTAAAGAAGGTTTGCAATCGCAGCAGTATCTTGCTGATGATCGCACGGTTGCGACAGTAGCATTGGCTTTTTTGCTGGAAAAGCCGATATTGATTGAAGGGCCGGCGGGTGTTGGAAAAACGGAATTGGCAAAAGCCATCAGCTCATGGAAAAAATTTCCGCTGATTCGGCTGCAATGCTATGAAGGGCTTGATGAAGCGAAAGCATTGTATGAATGGGATTACCGCAAACAACTGCTGGCATTGCAAGCGAGGAAAGATGAATCGCAGTCAGTCGACGATTTGTTTTCAGAAGAGTACTTGTTGGAAAGACCTTTATTGGCTGCGATCCGTGCGAATGAACAAGTGGTTCTTCTGATTGATGAAATTGATAAGGCTGAGCCTGAATTTGAAAGCATGCTGCTGGAATTGTTAAGCGATTTTCAAGTGACGATTCCGGAATTGGGCACGATAAAAGCGAAACAGCGTCCAATCGTTATTCTCACTTCAAATCAAATGCGAAATTTATCTGAAGCGCTTCGGCGCCGCTGTTTGTATTTATATATTGACTATCCGAATCCAAAACGGGAAGCCGCGATCATTCGTGCACGTGTGCCGGGATTAAAAGCGCAGGTGATCGATGACGCCGCTCTGGCGCTTTCGCAGTTAAGAAACATGGATCTCCGCAAAGCGCCTAGCGTTGCGGAAGCGGTGGACTGGGCGGAAGCGTTGTCAGCGATGGGAATTGAAACCCTTTCTGTGGAGACGGTTTTGCAAACCTTGAATGTTTTGATTAAGGATCATGCGGATATGGAAGAAGCGAAACGCCAATTAACGCGGCTGGCGGAAGGTATGAAAAAATGATCGAAAAAATAGTCGATCTCAGCAGTTCGCTGCGAATTGCCGGGATTTCAGTTTCGATTTCGGAAACGCTGGAAGCGGCTGCAGTGATGAAAGCATTTCAGGAGCCAACCGTTCGCGACAAAGAAAAAATCCGTCTATTGCTGCAAGCTTGCTTGTTGAAAAAGGAAGAGCAATCAGAGATTTTCCATGAGCAGTTTGAACGCTGGTGGGTGAGGTGGTTTGGAGAAAGGCCTTCCAATGTTGCGTTTCCTGAAATTCTTGATACATTGCGGAAATCGATTGTAAATGGCGATGTTCAGCAAATGGAAGAAACGTTGAATGCAGCCGTGGCCAATGCGCAGGCTTGGCTTGCGGAAGAAGGCGGATTGCCCGGACAAGGCCAAGGAGGCGCTGCAGGGGAAGGGAACTTGGGAGCCCCGGAGAACCCGAGGAACCCGCTTCTGAGAGCGGGCCGCCGTCGAGCCATGTATCATCATTTGCGCGCCTTGCTGAGGTTTGAAGCGCTTGCCCAGGAAATGGATAACGATTCAAACATGAGCATGTGGCAGCGGCAGCACGCGAGGCAGTCGCTGAACAAGGCGGAAGCGCTTTTAAGAAAAACGGTTTTTCATTCGGGTTATGCCACTGGCGAGCAGAATGCAAGTGTCCGTTCACGTTTAAAAGATGCAGATGAAGACGTTTCCGAGCTGCCCATTTCAAAAGCGGCTTATACACAAATTCAAAAAATGCAAAAGCTCGTGCCGGATATTGTCAGGCAGCTTTCTTATCAAAAAAAATATAAAGATCACCATCAAAAAGGAATTTTGCACATGAGAAAAACGATGCGAAAATCGTTGGCAAATGGCGGGTTCCCGATTGAGATTACCTTTAAACGAAAGCTGCCGAAGCGGGAAAGAATTGCGATTCTTTGCGATTTGTCAGGTTCTGTTGAGATTTTCAGCCAATTTGCTCTTCAGCTGGCCAGCTGTTTCAGCAGCCAGTTTGCAGGGATCGCATGCTACGGTTTTATTAGCGATATCGATGAAATTACGCGCTATGTTTCAAGAGAAGATTTTCCGCGTTCAATGAGTGAGCTGTATTCGGAATGCAATCTCGTTCTCGGAACGAGCAGCAGCGATTACGGACAAGTGTTTCAGCAGTTTGTAAAAAAATATTTGCATGATCTGGCCAAAAGTTCGTCTGTCATTATTTTAGGCGACGCAAGAAACAATGGGAGAGATCCTGGCCTGGACGCCTTTAAAACGATTAAAAATTGGGTAAAAAAAGTATATTGGCTCAATCCGGAGCCTGCCTCTTCATGGACTTACGGAGACAGCGTCATGAAAGAATATGCCGAGTTTTGCGATGCTGTTCATCCGATTCAAAGCGTTAAGGATTTGGCGAAATTTGTTGCAAGTCTCCGTGGGGAGTGAATATCTGCAGACTGAAACGTCTGCAGTTTTTTATTTTAACCGCTTTTCAATGTTCATGATTTGTGAATTTTGCTTTTATCGTAGTATAAATTTTCTGCAATGGGAACGATAAAACCGATGAAGTTTCGCTTGTCCATTGGGGAAAGGCTTGGCCATTGCATGAAGCCGCTTTCGATTTGGATGATGCAAGGAAGGCGAGAATGCATGCAAATGTTTTCTTTTTGTGCTGCGTTTATAACAAAAATCAAAGATGGAGGTCATTTTCAATGGGTCAACTCAATCATCGAAAAATTATCGTTACGGGCGGCGCGCAAGGAATTGGCGCTGCAATTGTCGAAGGCTATGCTGCCGAAGGGGCTAAAGTTGCCTCGTTGGATTTGCAGTTTAGCGACACGAGCGAAATCAAAGACGGAGTTTTTCATCATAAAGTGGATGTCGCGGATCAAGAGTCGGTAAATCAAGCTTTTGAAGCGTCCGTCGAATTTTTAGGCGGATTGGATGTTTTAGTGAATGTTGCAGGAGTTGAGGTTGGCGGCCCTTCTCATGAAATTCCTGATTCAGATTGGGATTTAGTGTTTGATGTCAATGCGAAAGGAACGAGAAATACGAATGCAGCAGCTTTTAAATATTTAAAAGAAAAAGGTGGGGCTATTATCAACTTTGGCTCCCGATCTGGCGTTGTTGGCGTTCCGGAACAGGCAGCCTATTCTGCAAGCAAAGCGGCTGTGCATACTTGGACGAGAGCTGTTGCCCAAGAATGGGGAAAATATAATATTACAGTGAATGCAATAGCGCCGGCAATGTGGACGAACATGTAGACTGAGTCAAGTTTTTGCGGGAGTTTTCCTAACGCCTTTAGAAAACTCTCTT
>CALKAO010000136.1 GCA_937983115.1 uncultured Caryophanales bacterium | reverse complement strand
AAATAGATCGCTCCCCTTTTAATTAATTCAACAGCATTCATTTGATTTCTCCTCCTTTAAAAATCATTAAAATTTACCATGTCTCCCTTGGCCTTCGGCAAAACGGGCGGCGCCTTCGTGCGTTTCACCGCTTGCCACGACATTCATTCCCAGTAAAAATTCAAGCTGCATTCCTTTATCAAAATCTAGATCAAAGCCTTTATAAACGGCTTCTCGATCGCTTCTCATGCACAATTGGGGAAATTCAGCAATTTCCGAAGCAAGTTTTTCCGCTTCTTGTCTTGCTGTCCCCGGTTCAACGACTCGATTGGCTAAACCCATCGCCAAGGCTTCTTCCGCTCCGACCGGCCGACCTGTTAAAATCATGTCTAACGCGCGGCTCATCCCGATGAGCCGAGGCAATCTCTGCGTACCTCCGTCAACGAGCGGAACGCCAAAACGCCGGCAAAAAACACCGAAAACGGCATCTCTTTCCACCACGCGAAGATCGCACCAAATCGCCAATTCCAATCCACCTGCGACAGCATAGCCAGAAACTGCAGCAATCACCGGTTTAGACAAATGCATGCGCGTTGGCCCCATCGGGCCATCTTTTGACATATCCAAATTTAATTGATTTCCTTTATTTTTTGACAGCGCTTTCAAGTCGGCTCCTGAACAAAAGTTGCCGCCTTCTCCATATAAAACCGCTGCATGCAAACGGTCATCATTTTCAAAATCTCGAAATGCATCAGCGAGCTGCTGCGCAGTTTCGCGATCAACAGCATTTCTTGCCTCTGGCCGATTGATGATTACCGTACAAACTTTTCCTTTTTTTTCTACACGAACATTCATCATTTTGCACCTCAATCTGATTCCAAGTGAATATAACTTGTAATAAGCTCTTTAAAACGATGTTCCATTTCATCGAGATCATAAAAATCATTGTCCATTGTCCACATAATTCCAAGGCCCAAACCAAGTGCATAAATGAGAATCGAAGCGGCTTTCAGCCGTCCGTCATCTTTAGCATTTGTGAGCAGGTATCCTTCTGTGTACGCTTTCAAATTTCTAAAAAACTTTACAACAATTTTGCGAATTTCTGGATGATGCGCCGCTTCGCCCAAGTAATTTAAAAATATGCGATAAAAGTCAGGATTGTCCTTCGGGACGCGATGAATGTTTTCTAAATGCCGCATTAACTTCTCAGATGATGTTTTTAACGGTTCAACCGTTTCCATCACTTGTTCATGGGATTTGCGAAACGATTCTTTCAATACTTGTAAAAGAACGTCTTCTTTATTTTTAAAATAATGATAAATGATCCCTGTGCTTACATTGGCTTCAGCAGCGATGTCCTTCATCGACAAATTTGAAATGCCTTTTTCAACAATGCATGTTTTTGCTGCTTGGATGACTTGCTCTTTGCGAATTTCTTCCATTCCTATTTTCGGCAATTTTATAGCTCCTTATTTATAATGAACGTTCAATATAAAATGTAAAATAAGTTTTTTATTTTGTCAAGAGATCTATTCAGAAAGATTCAATTAAATGGCTATGTTATATTTACCATTGCCATAAACCGCCAATGGATTGAAAAATTTTTCTTTTATGATTCCTTTCAATAATCATAAACATCCCTCTGCCTTTCAGCCAAAATTTTGTCTATTAGCAGGAAAGGCAATTCCTGAAAAAAATGGAATTGCCCACAAAATAGTCTTTTTTTACTTTTTTTCTCTTTGACTGTAATCTTTAAATGGCAAATCTCGCTGTTTTAAAGCTTCTTTTATCCCTTTTTGCACTGCAATGTCACGCCAAGCAATTCCTTCCGGAGTATGCCTTGCAATCCCATCCAGCAATGTTCCGATAACCGTCGTTGTATCAAATCCCATATTCAAATACATTTGATTAATGAGCAATTTCATCATAATCAGTTGATTCATCGGCATCAACACGATGCGTTGAAGCAATTGTTGCACCGCATCATCTAATTTGTCCCGGGGGACCGAATCAAGGATCATACCCATTTCTGCAGCTTGCGGCGCTGGAATAGCATCTCCCGTAAATAAAAAGCGCTTTGCTTTTTCCATTCCCAATCGAATCGCCCACATTGCCGTTGTCGGCGATCCCCAAACTCGTGCTGGAGGATATCCAAATGCAGCGTCATCCGAAGCAATGATAATATCTGAACATAAAACCATGTCAGCGCCGCCGCCGACTGCATATCCATGTACTTGGGCGATCACAGGTTTGGAGCAGCGGAATAAACTAAGCATTGCACCTGTATATTTATTTATCATTTTATAATCTTCAATCGGGTCCCATATGTTTTGGTTTTCTTCCTGTTTTTCTTTTTCCTCAACGGTAGACCAGTCCAGTCCATATCCACCGCAAAAATTCTTGCCGTTTCCTTTTAACAAGATCACTTTTACCTGATTATCATCATCAGACTGTTCAACGGCATGTTTCAATTCAAATAATAATTCTTTCGTTAAAGCATTGCTCATTTCTGGACGATTTAAAGTGATTGTTGCTACATGATTTTCTACTTCATAAATAATGTTTTCATAATTCATTCGAATTTCTCCTTTTATTGATTCATTTCATTTTTTATATAGTTTTCCCTTAAAACATTTTTTTGAATTTTACCGCTGGATGTTAATGGAAACGAATCAACAAATTTAATTTTTGCTGGAATTTTTTGGTGGCTTATTTTTCCTTTGCAATAATCGATGACTTCACTTTCATTTAGCTGTTCACCTTCTTTTACCTTAATAAAAGCAACAGCGACTTCTCCATAGTATTTATCAGGAACGCCAACGACTTGGACTTCTGAAATCTTTGGGTGAGTGAGAATAAAATCCTCTATTTCACGCGGATAAATATTTTCACCGCCACGAATGATCATATCTTTCAGTCTTCCAATAACATTTAAATATCCTTCGGAGTCTAGAAAACCGATGTCGCCTGTTTTTAACCATCCTTTTTGATCTAAGGCTTCTTTAGATTGCTCTTCCATTTTGTAGTAACCCTTCATTACCGAATAGCCACTTACTTCGATTTCACCGGGCGTTTCACAAGGTTGAACTTTTCGTGTTTTTGGATCAACAATTTTTACACTTGTAAAAGGAAGCGGCTGACCGGATGAGATATATCTTTTTTCTTTAGGATCTTCCGGAGCTGTTGCAGAGAACACGCCACCCGTTTCAGTCATCCCCATTAACACAACACCTGTTGAATTTGTTCTTTTTTCCAATTTTTCTAATAATACTTGTGGAACTGGTGATCCTCCACTCATGATTAAAGTTAATTCTAATCTTTCATCAGTTTCTTCAAGCACGTTTAAAACTCCTTGCAGCATCGTCGGAACGCCTCCAAAATGGGTTGCCTTGAATTTGTTCATAATATTTACTGCATCTTCAGCATTGAAAAATGGCTGAGTGAGAAACGCAGCTCCTACAGAAATTGAACCTAATGCCATCAAAATGCTTCCAGCTGTATGAAACAATGGAAGAGGCGAAAAAACAACATCACGACTAGCAATTTTCCATCGATTAAACAGAAAACGTGCATTATTTATTGCATTATAATGAGTGAGCATCACGCCCTTAGGGAAGCCAGTCGTTCCCGAAGTAAATTGAATTTGAAATATATCGCCTGCATTTACTGAAGATTGCTTGCTTGCAAGACGTTCATCAGAAACAAGCGCTGCTTTCATTAAAAGTTGATTGTATGAAACGGTCTCAGCGTCATCGTAATCATTGAATGTAAAAATCTGTTTTAAATATGGCAGTTTGTTTTTAAACTCTTTGATTTCATTTACATAGTTTCGATTAGCAAAATGACTTAAAACAAAAACGGCTTGCGCATCACTTTTTTCTAATATATATTTTGATTCATTTGAACGCAGCGCAGGATTCATTGTTACTAATACAATGCCCAATTTAGCGCATGCTAATTGTAAAATTAACCATTCTGGAAGATTTATACTCCATACAGCAATGTGGTCGCCTTTTTTAAACCCATAACCAAGCAATGCTTTTGCCAATTCATTTACTTTTTGTTGATAATCCAAATACGTCCATTTCATTTCAGCTATATTCAGCTTTTCATAGGAGGAAAAAACAATTGCATCATCATTCTCGTACTCATTGACTTTTTGATCAAAAAAATCTCCGATAGAACTTTTTTCTAACGACATTTCAGCCTGTTTTGATTCCCAATACGCTTGATTTAACTTTGTCATACGCATTGAATTATCCCTCCTTGCTTTTTTACTTACTAGTAAGTAAGTTTCTGATTATTTCAAATACTATCACGTCCAAGAGAATATTGCAACAGTTTTTCTTGCCATTTTTTCAATTCAACTGTAAAATTTGTAGCGATATAAGGAAGTGAAATCATGAGAAAAGAAACAAAAGATGTCAACAAACAAACAATTATAAATGAAGCTGAAAAATTGTTTTTTTATAACGGTTATAAAAATACAAGTTTGCAGCAGGTTGCTCAACGATTAAACGTTACACGACCAGCGATTTATCATTATTTTAAAAGCAAAGAACAAATCATTCTCGCGATTATTGATGAAGTGATTGAAAAAACAGAAAAATACTTTACTGAACTCCTTTTATTAGAGGCGCCTGCATACATAAAATTCGAAAAAATGGTTGAAAACCATATTTTGCTCATATTGGAAAATCAAATCAAAGTCGGGATATTTTTTGAAGAGCAAAAATCTTTACCGGAAGAGGTGACCATGAAAACAAAAGAAGTGATTGAACAATACTATCGAACCGCAGCAGAATGGTTCCACGACGGAATAAAAGAAGGCTATTTTATCGATGTAAGTCCAAGCATTGCCGTTCAAACGATTCTTGGAAGCTGCAATTGGGCATACAAATGGTATTCTCCCGATGGGGCATTAAGCAAATGCGAACTTTCCAAACTGATGAGCGAAATTTTGCTGAAGGGATATAAAAAGTAAGCTATGCCCGCATGAAAACGAGCATAGCTTTTTTCGAATCCATTAGAAATTCACAACGCGATCAGGATCATCCTTTAAAATTTTTGCTGGCTGTAAAATTTCAAGCTCAAGCTGCTTGGACCACTTTTCCAACCGCCGGATGGCTTCTTCAACATGAAATCTTTGTCTTACATAAGCAATCGGACCTTCTTTATATCCCGTTCCAAGCACCATGGCTTTATCGATGTCCTGGGGCTCAGCCACTTCTTCTTCAACTAATTTCGCTGCTTCATTGAACTTTACAAATTCAATATCCTCAATGTTTAAAGCATCTGTCCGTTTATTGAGATCAATGTTCGGCTTGCCTTTTGACCAATCATAAAAGCCTTTGCCTGTCTTTCGCCCGAGCTCATTCGCGTTTACTTTCGCAGCAAGCGCCTCGCTCGGTCTATATTCCGGATGCAGCATCTTTTTGCGGTATTCCGCCGAAAAATAAACAACATCCAGACCGATGTAATCCTGCAATTCAAAATGACCGATTGGCAAGCCATGATAACGCATTAACGCATCAATCCCTTCAGGCGTTGCCAAACCTTTATCAACAACAGCAGAAAGAAAAACTCTTGTCGGCCCATTCACGCGATTGACGATAAATCCAGGGCGATCTTTTTCCACTCGGACCGGTATTTTGTTCATTTTTAGACATAAATCATATGCAGCATCCATCACTGCATCGCTAGTATCAGCTCCGCGAATTACTTCAACAATCTTCATCAACACAACCGGAATAAAGAAATGGACGCCAACAACACGTTCTTTATAGCGGGTCGCATTCGCGATTTCAGTAATGGACATATTGGATGTATTGGTAGCTAAAATGCAATTGCGAGGTGCGAACTCATCCAGCTGTTTAAACACATCTTTCTTTAACTCCATTACTTCTGGAACCGCTTCAAATACAAACTGGGCTTGAGAAACCGCTTCTTTTAAATCAGTGGTCGGCTTTAAATTCTCTTTAAATTTAACCGCTTCCTGCTGCTTAATTTCTCCTTTTGCAGCCATTTTATCTAAACCCGCATAAATTTTTTCGACGCCATTGTTCAAGGAGTCTTCTTTAATGTCATACAAATGAACCGTAAGTCCAGCCAGCAATGCAGATTGTGCGATTCCATGCCCCATGCTTCCGGCGCCAATCACTGCTGCAACGTTGATTTCATTTTGCATCCCTTTACCCTTCCTTTCTTTTTTATTTAATCATAGCACGTTTTATACGGATTGAAATGTCATGTTTTATTAAGTCATTTAGCAAACATCTTTTCAATATGCCAATGAACTGAAAAGTAGTGGGGATCTGCCAGATATTCATTAAATTATCCAGAAAACAAAAAATCAGGAGGAAGGAAATGAAAATTTTTTCTTCCTCCTGATTTATTATACGCGAGGGGCTTTTTAGACCCCCGTCCTGATGATTTTTTTAAGCGTTCCCGATCATTTCTCGATATCTGCTGGACTTTTTCAGTCATGTTAAACATTAAAACCGTAAATTCGGATGATTCCTTATTTATTTCTTTCTGCTTTCCACAAAAGCTTTGACACGTTCTTTATGCTCGTCAGTCAACATGCAAAGGGTCTGGCTGTTCAATTCCTGATCCAGCGCGGCATCGATAGACAGATGTTGAATATTATTTAACATGGACTTCGTAATATCAAGCGCTGTTTGAGGCGCATTGACAAGCTGTTTGGCTAACTTTAATGTATATGGCATGAGATCCTCAGGCTGAACAACCCAGTCCACTAACCCCCATTTTTCAGCTGCTTGTGCATCAATTGTTTCTCCTGTTAACAGCAATTGCTTTGTCCTTTGAACACCGATTCTTTTAGAAGCTAAATAGGATACCCCCATATCTGCCACCAATCCCAATTTTATAAATGGCGCAGAAAACTTGGCGTTCGAAGATGCAACAATTAGATCAGCCGCTAGCGCAATGCCCAATCCAGCTCCTACCGCATAGCCATTTACGGCGCTAATAACAGGTTTCGGTGATTTATAAAGATTTTTTATCAGCTCATTCATATTTTGTATTATCTTTCTTCTTTCTACAGGATCATTTTCTCTGCTCGCTTGACTCTTTACATCTCCGCCCGCACAAAATGCTTTTCCTTCACCAGTTAAAACGATTGCACGAACTTCATCATTATTTAGTGCACGATTAACGACCTGAATAAGTTCCTCTTTTAAGTCATCACTCAATGCATTTAATGCTTCTGGACGATTCAATGAAACAATAGCAACGCCGTCATTGCAGCGATAAAGAATGTTATCCATTGCTAACCACTCCGTCATATTTTACTAGATGCTGAATGCCATGTGCAAAAACGAAAATTTTCAGACTGAGTCAAGTTTTTGCGGGAGTTTTCCTAACGCCTTTAGAAAACTCTCTTT
>CALKAO010000135.1 GCA_937983115.1 uncultured Caryophanales bacterium | reverse complement strand
ATGAAGCAGATCAAATGTTCCGTACGTGATTACTTTCTTCATTGTAAAGCCTCCAAGGCGTTTTTAACATTCAATTTACAATTCTAAACATAACACCATTCTATTTCAACAAAAGATGAAATTCAATTTAATCACTGTTTCTTTTTTTTTTAAACAAGTCATCCATTATCAAAATTTTTATCTTGCCAATATCCAACGCGATACTAAATAAGTAAAAGGGATGGGTATGGCAGATGCAATTAATGGAGCAATCAATTCATTTAAATTCAATAAGTCTATTAATATAAACAAAGATGAAGTGGAAACCGTGTAATTTACAACATATGTTAAAGGAAATTGAAAAAATTTTTTAATGCTTGGCTTTGTTTTATAAGTGAAATAGCAATTTAAATAAAATGAGCCAATCATGCTGATTAAAAAAGCAATCGAGTGGCTGATGATATAAGCAGCATTCAAAAAAATGAATATAAGATACAGCAAATAATAATTAGCGGTATTTATAAATCCAACGACAACAAATCTAAAAAAAGACGAATTGAAGCTCAAAAAACTTTTCAGATTCATTTACACCCCTTTGAAATCTTTAATTTTTCTATAGCTTGCATCCATCTCTTCAACATTTGTTTGCTCAATGATAAAATGCGGCCTTTGTTTAACCTCATAAAAAATTCTTCCTACATACTCTCCCAATACCCCAATGGATATTAATTGAAGGCCGCCTATTAATAAAATGGCTGAAATTAAAGTAAAATAGCCTGGCATATCTATTCCAAAAATTAAAATATTAATGAAAGACGCCCCGACATAAACGATGCTGAGCGAAGTGACAAATAATCCCATGTATATCAACAAGCGAAGCGGTTTGCTGTTAAACGAAGTCAACCCGTCAATTGCGTAATTTAATAAACTTTTATAACTCCATTTGCTTTTGCCAGAAAGCCTCTTTTCATTCTCATACTCGATCACTTTCTTGCTATAGCCCACCCAAGAAAATAATCCTTTAGAAAATCGATTGTTTTCCGTTAATAACAATAAAGAATTCACTGTTCTTCTGCTCAACAGTCTGTAATCTCCAATTCCATCAACTAATTCAACATCAACCAGTTTATTAATGATCCAGTAATACAGCCTTGTCACTGTCTTGCGTAAAAAGTTTTCGCCTTTGCGCGTTCTTTTAGCGATAACTTGATCATACCCCTGTTCGTAAAAATGCAGCATATCAAATATTAGTCTTGGCGGATGCTGCAAATCTGCGTCAATAATAATAACAACATCTCCGGATGCATATTTTAACCCTGCCAACATGGCTGATTCTTTTCCAAAATTGCGGGAAAACGAAATGTATTTAATCGCATCATCATCATGTGAAAGCTCTTTAATGACGGCGAGAGTATTGTCCTCACTGCCATCATCAACAAAAATAATTTCATACATATAATTTTCACTAATCGCAATGTCATCCAAAACTTTTTTTAATTCTTTCAACGTTTCGCGCAACAGAGTGCTTTCATTATAACAAGGAACAACGACAGAAATTTTCTCCATGCTGTTCAATCCTCCAAGATGCCCCAATGTTTTTGTTTCCACTCCCTATAAGGAACAAAAACGACTTCTGCATTTTTAGGAATGCGATAAAACTCCTTAAACATCGAATGAAAATGCTCATTCGGCGGTGATGACATCCACAAAAATTCAGAGTAAGGAATTTCAGGCAAATAAATGGTTTTTTCATTCTTTATTAATTCCGATTCAAGAAAAGCAAGACGCTCTCGATTGGCCAATCCTATTTCAGAGAATATATGAACATAACTTAATACCAATAGAAATGCGGCGCAAACCAAAGGTTTTACAAATAATTTTGAAGGCCATGAAAATTTGTTGGTGCAATACATAAAAAGTTCAATTCCAAACAAAACAAAAAATAAATAAGAAGCCAACACGCCGCGGGGACCATACGGTGTAACAAAAATAAATGGCGCCGTTAACAAAATGACACCTGCCAAATAAAACAAAAGCCGTGATCTGACTGCTGCTTCATCTACAAAGAGCGCGACTGCAGCTACAATGCTTAAATAAAAGAAAAGACTTATAACAGCTTCAAAATCGTTAGTTTCAGTAAACAAAAGTTCATTTCCTAACAATGACTTAAAGGCCATTTGATAAAGCAAAAATCCTATAACAACAGACAGCAATGCCGGCTTAAGATATCGATTAATCCAATGCATTTTGTGCAAAATCGAGGCGATCACTATAATTAAAAGAACTCCAATAAATACGTTTAAAATGGGATGAAAGAAAAATAAAAAGTT
Organism: uncultured Caryophanales bacterium; assembly: GCA_937983115.1. Lineage (GTDB taxonomy): Bacteria > Bacillota > Bacilli > Bacillales > UBA6769 > Pueribacillus. The sequence goes on along the minus strand of CALKAO010000135.1, from coordinate 900 downwards.
ATACATATTGCCGGAATAGACGTCATAAACTTTTTGCAGAAAACTCATGTTTTCTGCGCCTTCCCGTATGGTTCGATAGTCATCTTCCCCACTGATTACATTCCAGTAAGCGCCATTGGAAAACATAATCATGTTCCCTATGATAATCGAAATAAAATAGGCAATATGCATGAAGTAAAACTTTTTAAATTTTATAAACGTGTAGACAATCACGTACATAGCAGCAAAAATTGCAAATAAAGAAACATGCTCTACGAACAAGGGTGTGATGATGCCTAATGGGATGATTCCAAATGCAGCCCACTTGCTGTATGCCGGCTTTGAACTTTCATAAATATTTTTTGTCAACAACAAAAAAGCAACGATTAAAACTAAAGATGCAACATAATTCACAAACCCGGCTGTCCAGCCAAAAGTTTGAGAAAACACCCGCGTGTTTACTAATAAAAGAAAAATAAAAGACAATAAATAGGTTGTAATACTTTCTTTAGACTGAGTCAGCTTTCCGACAAAATAAACCAGCAAACTTGATAACCCCGCTAAAGTGAGATAGCGAATAAAATCATAACGGGTCAAGATAATTTCTAAAATATTACTAACATAACGGCCATTGTAATCGGCAAATTTATTTTGCAAACGTAAAATCCCTTCATTTGACCCCCATGTCCAATCATCACCAGTTAATGGAAGATTAAATGCTAAAAAAAAGTAAAAGAGAAAAATCACAAAAAAAAAAAAGACGCGTGTTTTTTTGACTAAACTTAAATTCAAGTTCATCATTCCACCTTAGTCATTTCATATCATCTATAAAACAACGATTCTTTTATCCTAATAATATATTACCACAACAGCACCCCCGTCCAAGCTCCTTTACAATGTTAATATTTGGAATTACAGACA
>CALKAO010000134.1 GCA_937983115.1 uncultured Caryophanales bacterium | reverse complement strand
GGCGCCGGCGGCTTTATGAACAGCCGGCCTTTTTTTGTAAATAAAAATTATATGAAATTGTCTTGCATTTTGCGAAATATCCAGTATAATAGAAATTGTAATGGTTTCTCTCCACTCCTATCCATATTTCGCCCTGAAATGAAAGCGTTACCAAACATTCATTTCAGGGCCTTTTTTTATTGCCATTTCATTTGCGGTTCCTGCGCATTTTTTTTATAATAAACAGACCAATAAATCGTTTTGGATGTGAATGGAATTGGCCGATCTAGACCGAGCGATTCAAAAAATTGAATCTGGAAGAACCGATGAAGGCATAGATGAATTGAAAAGATTGCAAGATGAATCAAACGACGAAACATTGCTGTATCAAATTGCGCAAATTTATGCGAGATATGGCTTTCTGGAAGAAGCTGCCGCAACAGCGAGAAAACTGCTCAGACTGTCTCCGAATGACGCAGAATTCATTTTGTTTTGTGCTGAATGCTTGATTGAATTGGGCAATGACCTCGAAGCTTTGGAACTTTTGCAGTCCATTCGGCCAGACAGCGGCCATTATTTAAGCAGCTTGCTGATGCTGGCTGATTTATACCAAAGCCAGGGGCTGGAAGAAGTCGCTGAAAGAAAACTGATTGAAGCGCACGACATCCAACCGGAAGAGCCGGTCATATGGTATGCACTCGCTGAATTTTACCGAGCCCAAGGAAATCATTATAAAGCGAGCTTATTCTATGAAAAATTAATGAACGACATCGATTTTGCTTCAGATGAAAACGTGCAGCTGCATTTCGCTGAATCGCTGAGCATGCTTGGAGAGTTTGAAAAAGCCCTTCCTTACTTTCAAAAAGGGCTGCAATCAGAAAAAGATTTAGACGGCTTGTTCCGCTATGGATATACAGCATACAGAGCAGAAGAGTACGATAAAGCGATTGACATTTTCAATGAATTGCAAACGCTCGATCCATACTACAGCACACTCTATCCAATGCTTGCAAATGCCTACGAAAAACTTGGAAATACGAAGAAAGCCATTGAAACGCTTGAACAAGGACTCATTCAAGATGAGCAAAATGAAGCGTTATATTATAAGCTCAGCAAATTGCTGCTGGAATCAGGCCAAAAAGAAAAAGCCGAGCATTATTTAAAAAAGAGTTTTGCTTTAAACAGTCCGACCATAGAAGCGGCTCAGCTGTATCTTTCCCATTTGAAAGAAGAGCAAAGATACGATGACATGATCGCTTTTATCCATGAATTAAAAGAACGCCACGACGATCATGATCCCATTTTAGACTGGGAATTGGCCGAGGCCTATGAAAAAATCGAAGATTTTGAAAAAGCGAATGAATATTTTGAAGCAAGTTATCCATTTTTAAAAGATAACAGCGAATTTTTAGAACGATACGGATATTTCCTGCTTGAAGAGGGGCAGACCGAAAAAGCGATCGCTAGTTTTTCAAAAGCCGTTTCAATCGACAAAAATTTATTCCATCTTGAAGAATTAATTGCTGACTTGGAAAATAGACTGATTTAAAATAGGACTTTTGATTAGCAGGATTTTTCGGTTTAGAGAGGAATGCAATATGTGAAAGAGGGAAAGGAGGAGAGTCGGATGAATCACTCCACTTCCATTGCTGAAAAAAAAGATTTTTTAAAATGGTTTTTAAAAAACCACCATTTTCATAAGCGCGAGTGTGTCTGGCTGCTTAATTATTTTATTAGCGATGACCTCGTTATGGAAAATTTACACTTTGTTGAACACGCGGAATTTTGCCCTAAAGCGATTATCCTATCAACCGTATGCTCAAACGAAGTTCCTTTTCGCTTCTTGAAAGAAAATATCGTCACTTCGGATATTGAAAAATCATTTCACGACATCCGGTTAAATCCAGAAGAAAAGGTGTACATTCAACTGAATTTTAAACATTCGCATCAAAGTTTGCAATACAGCCTTGTCATCGAAGAAAATCCTTACTTGCCGGAAAGTTTGCAGCCAAATAAACAATATGCGCTTTGGACTGAATTTATTGTCGATGAAGCAGTCATTAAATTTTGGCAGCAGCAATTATACGAACAAATCGACCATGCACTTGATAAAAAAGATAAAGAAAAATTTTTAGCGTTGACGAAACAGCTAAAACAAATGATAAGCCCTTAGCAGCAATAAGGGCTTATTTTCATGTACAATAGTAAGCGTATAAAAAATGTGAAGTGTGGAAAACTTTTTCTATCAGAGAGGAAGAACAAAATTGAAATGGCTTTCGAAAGAAATTGACGTGTTTTTATCTGCAAAACAGTACATCGATACCATCCTTTTGACGCTTGTCCCGATTTCTTTTCATGAAAACATGAAAGAAACGGTGTCGATGGGTGAATTCAGTTCGGTCCTAACGGCTGAAATCGAACGCCAATTGCACGGGAGGACACTTGTGATTCCGCCATTTGCCTATTTAAAAAGCGAATCACAGGATGAAAAGCTGAAAAAGCTTGGTCAATGGACAGGGGAACTGCGAAAAAATGGGTTTCGCCATATTTTTATGTTCACATCCGACAGTCAGTGGAAAGCAATCGAAGAGCTATTAGACGGCACACTCATATGGATTCCCGCCATTCCTCTCGAGCATATGGATGAGAAATTCCGGCGCGAAATTTTGGATGAACAGACGAAGCAAGTTCTTCAAATTGTAACAAATCAGTGGCAATCGGGGAGTTAATGGGCTTTCAACTTGTCATAATATTGACAGTAACAGCGTGATTCGCTATCATGGGTATGTCCTAGTAATATGTGTTATCTGCTTTTATGAAAAGTATCATTTGATGATAGGAGGGAAAACCGATTGGCAAAGAAAAATGAGATTACAAGAAGACAGTTCTTAAACTATACGCTGATGGGAACTGGAGGTTTCATGGCAGCAGGCATGTTGATGCCAATGGTTCGTTTTGCAATTGATCCGATTTTAAAAACCGAAGCAGCCTCAGACATGGTTGATATAGACTTGCGGGTTGAAGACATTACGACGGAACCGATAATGAAAAAGTTTAAAGTCAACCAGGTTGACGGTTGGCATGAATCAGAAGTTGAACAAGCTGCATTCGTTTACAAAAATGATGACGGTGAAATTGTTGCTTTATCGCCGGTCTGCAAACATCTAGGCTGTACAGTCGACTGGGGAACGAATCCTGCATATCCGGATGAGTTCTACTGCCCATGTCATGCTGGACGCTATTACAAAGACGGCGTTCAGGTTCCAGGTACAGCACCGCTTGCTCCGCTGGATGTTTATGAAATGGAAATTAGAGACGGTAAAGTGTTTTTAGGAAAAACATTGCCTCACCCAAAAGCATAATAGGAGGTGGACGTCATGCTTCAAAAACTGTACGATTGGGTGGATGAACGACTCGATATTACACCGATATGGCGTGATATTGCCGATCATGAAGTGCCTGAACACGTAAACCCAGCGCATCATTTTTCAGCGTTTGTCTACTGTTTTGGCGGATTGACGTTTTTTATTGTCGTTATTCAAATTTTATCAGGCATGTTTTTAACCATGTACTATGTGCCCGACGTTATCAATGCTTGGGAATCCGTTTATTATCTTCAAAACGAAGTGGCATTTGGTGTGATCGTAAGAGGAATGCACCACTGGGGAGCAAGTCTGGTCATAGTCATGATGTTTTTACATACATTGCGCGTGTTTTTCCAAGGCGCATATAAAAAACCGCGTGAACTCAACTGGGTTGTCGGCGTATTGATTTTCTTCGTTATGCTCGGATTGGGCTTCACTGGCTATCTCTTGCCTTGGGATATGAAAGCGTTGTTCGCTACAAAAGTAGGGCTGCAGATTGCTGAGGCGGTGCCATTTATCGGACCAGCAATTAAAACGCTCCTGGCTGGCGATTCAACAATCATCGGCGCACAAACATTAGCTCGATTCTTTGCGATTCATGTATTCTTCTTGCCAGCTGCACTGCTCGGATTGCTCGCAGCGCACTTTATCATGATTCGCCGTCAAGGAATTTCTGGACCTCTATAGGATTCAGCGTACGTTTAAGAAAAAGGAGGGAAATCAATGCAGCGTGGTAAAGGGATGAAGTTTGTCGGGGATTCAAGAGTTCCTGCCGAACGAAAGCCTAACATTCCAAAAGATTACTCAGAGTACCCTGGAAAGACAGAACCCTTCTGGCCAAACTTTCTTTTAAAAGAATGGATGGTTGGAGCTGTTTTCTTAGTTGGATATTTGATTTTAACAGTATCGCATCCATCGCCATTAGAACGGGTTGCGGATCCAACAGATACATCTTACATCCCGCTTCCGGACTGGTATTTTCTCTTTTTGTACCAATTGTTAAAGTATAAATACGCTTCAGGCGACTTTACGCTTATCGGAGCGCTAGTGATTCCAGGAGTGGCATTTACAGCGTTGATTTTAGCCCCATGGTTGGACAGAGGACCTGAACGACGCCCTTCAAAACGTCCAATTGCTGTTGGAATGATGCTTTTAGCAGTGATTAGCATTATTTATTTAACTTGGGAATCTGTCGTAAACCACGATTGGGAGAAGGCGGCTGCTCAAGGGGAGCTGCGTGAAGAAGTCGAATTTGATCCAAATGATGAAGGATATCTTATTTATTCTGAACAAAGCTGTGTTGGATGCCACGGCGGGAATTTAGAAGGCGGCTCAGGTCCATCTCTTGGAGGAACAGGTTTGTCAGTCGATGAAATTAAAGACATTATCGTTAATGGACTTCCGCCAAATATGCCTCCAGGAACGTTTACAGGTTCTGAGGAAGAGCTGCAAAAATTGGCTGAATTTATTGCATCACTTGAATAGCGCATTAAAACTCGGCTTGATGCCGAGTTTTCTTTTCGATGAGTAAAGGTGGTGTCATGCAGCAGCATGTGGGTGTTTCAGTTATTAAAACAGCGGTCAATTTTATGGCTGTTATTCATCATTAATCTGCTCGGAACGATATACGGGTACATTTGGTACAAGCCCCAGCTTCAATCGACTCCTTGGTATTTTCTCCCCTTTGTTCCTGACAGCCCAACGGCCAGCTTATTTTTCGTCTTTGTACTCGCCGGCTTTTTATTTGGGCGGAACTTTTCAATTTTTGAAGCATTGGCAGCGATTACATTATTTAAGTATGGAATTTGGGCTGTCGGCATGAATTTCGGTGGAATCATCGTTTCAAACGCCATCACAATTGAAAATTGGATGCTCATTCTTTCACATCTTGGCATGGCCATTCAAGCGATTTTATACTCGCCTTACTTCAGAATAAAAAAAAGCCATTTTGTTTTTGCAGGCATTTGGACCTTTCATAACGATGCCATCGATTATGTCTACGGCATGTATCCTAGATACCCGCTTCTTCACGACTATATTGTCCATATTGGATATGCAACTTTTTGGCTTTCCGTTTTTACCGTTCTGCTTTTTTATTTTCTTGCCATTCGCAAAAAACGGTTCACGCTAGACCTCCATTAACTGGTCTAATCTTGTCCACCTTGTCATAAACTTTAATGAGCAAGGAGGGACAACAATGAGAAAGAAAAAAGCAATATCCATCATCATTCTCATAATCTTTCTTTTTCAATCAACCAACGGATTTGCCGATGATGCCGCTCCAAATTGGAAGCCTATAAACCAGCTTTCGGATCATGTTTACCAGCTCGGAATGCAAAAAAAATATGAAGAAGCAAAAAAAGTGATCAGCCATTTTTCAACTGTTTTTTTAAAAAGCGCAGCTGAAAAAGGGCTGACGATGGAAGAAATGAAAATGGTGATTTACGCTTATGAACAAGCCGAGTCAGCTTTAACATCAGCTTCAATGGCTGACAGCGAACGCCAGCAAAAACTTTTGCAATTCCGTTTAACCGTCAATGCCGTGACGAACAAACATCATCCGCTATGGCGCGACACTGAAAAATTAGTGCTTGAACCGCTGAATAAAGCGATTGAAGCGAGCAAAGCTGGTGAGACAAACCAATTTCAAATGCATTTAAACGAATTTTTGACAAATTATGAAATCATTCGTCCATCGCTTGCCATTTCTTTGCCTGAACATCAATCGGAACGATACGATTCATACATCAAATATTTAGAACATGTTCGCAGCAGCCTTGGACAATCTTCACAAAAAAATAAACAGCTTTTGGAAATTCAGCGGGAGTTCCAATCGCTTTTTCAAAAACAGGAGAAACAATCAAGCGCTGAACCCGAACTTCTAGGATTGATTTATATAATCGGCAGCTTTATTGCCATTACATTAATTTATGTCGGCTGGAGAAAATACAAAGGAGAACGGAAAAAAAAGCAGATGAAAAATTTTGATTAGCCTCCTTTATTCATTGACGAATCTGCACAGTTTGACTAAAATTGACGATAGAAACATCATTACAGAGGCAGGTGAACATTAACCGTGTCATTTTTAATTTATTTTTTAATTTTGCTTATCATCCCGATTTGGGCGCAAATGAGAGTTCGCAGCGCCTACAGCAAATATTCCAAAATTCCTTCTTCATCTGGAATGACAGGAGCGCAAGTCGCTCGCAAAATCTTAGATGAAAACGGATTGTATGATGTCGCCATTGAAGAAGTTCGCGGCCGTTTAACCGACCATTACGACCCGAGAACAAAAACCGTTCGTCTCTCTTCAGACATTTATCACGGCCATTCTTTAGCGGGAACGGCGGTTGCTGCACACGAAGTCGGCCACGCCATTCAAGATGCTGAAAACTATGCGTTCTTGCGCTTTCGACACGCTTTAGTTCCGGTTGCAAACCTTGGCTCCAATTTCTCCTTTTTCCTTATTTTAATGGGGCTGCTCTTCTATTCGGCAAACTTGATTCTGCTTGGGATCATTTTCATGGCTGCAGCGGTTTTATTTCAAATTGTTACGCTGCCAGTTGAATTTAACGCAAGCAGCCGAGCGATGAATCAAGTGGTTTCGCTTGGCATCATCCGAAACGATGAAGAGCGGGAAACGAAAAAGGTTCTCGATGCTGCAGCATTAACTTATGTTGCCGCCGCGATTGTAGCCGTTATGGAACTGTTGCGCTTTATCCTTATTTTTATTGGAATGAATCAAGATTAAAGTGATGTCTTAAAGCACTCCAAAAGGAGTGCTTTTTCTATGCAAAAATTTTTCATTCTTCACGAATCGGCTGTTTATTTTCATCCAGCGTGAACCCTTCGCCAAGAACTTCGTGGACATCAATTAATGTCACAAATGCAACGGGATCAACCATTCTGATCAAATTGCGGAGCCGCGTCAATTCGCCGCGGCTAATCACGCAATAAAGCACTTCCCGCTTTTTCCCTGTAAAACTGCCGCGTCCATCTAAAATGGTTACTCCGCGCTCCATCTCAGTCGTAATTTTATTGGCAATTTCTTGCGATTTTTCAGAAATAATCATCGCTCCCCGCGCCTTATATGCGCCTTCTTGAATAAAATCAATGACCCTTGTTCCTACAAATACAGCAAGAAGCGTGTACATGGCTTCACGATAGTTTAAATAAACAAGCGAAGCGGTAATCACGGCCGCATCAAAAAGAAGCATCGTTTTTCCAATGCTCCATCCTGCATATTTGCGTACGAGGCGAGCAATAATATCAACTCCCCCCGTCGTGCCCCCAACGCGAAAAATAAGCCCGAGCCCAACGCCGATAAACGTGCCGGCAAAAAGTGCAGCCAGCGTTAAATCTTCATGCAATGGCATGGAAAATTTAAAGTAATTTTGGAAAATCCATAAAAAAAATGAGACAGAAAGCGTTCCAATCATCGTGTAAACAAACGTGATTTTACCCAACAATCTCCATCCGACAATAAATACGGGAATGTTCAGCACAATATTCGTAATCGCAGGATGAATGTTAAATAAAAAATAAACAAGCAGCGTAATGCCCGTAAAACCGCCTTCAGACAAGTTATTTTCCATATTAAAATGAACAAGCCCAAAAGAAAAAACAGCTGCGCCAAATAAAATCACGAAAATGTCCTTTCCTTTAATCCTCAACTGAATGCCCTCTTTCCATTGTCATTACAAATTATTCCAAATCGGTGTCCTTCATTATAGCTTGATCCATCAATCCATTCAATTGCCTGCGATCCATTTGTATTCGTTCACATTTTTCGTTACCATTAATGTGTAAAAGCAAACAGATTGAACGGGGTGCGCAAATGCAAAACAAAACGCTCGATGAAATGCAAAAAGAAGTGCATGAATACATTTCACAATTTAAAGAAGGCTATTTCAGCCCGCTTGCGATGCTGGCGCGAATGAGCGAAGAACTTGGCGAACTCGCTCGCGAAATCAATCATTACTATGGGGAAAAACCAAAAAAGGCGACAGAACAGCCAAAAACGATTGAGGAAGAATTAGGGGATTTATTATTTGTACTCATATGTTTTGCAAATTCTCTGCAGATTAATCTGACCGAAGCATTTGGCGATGTCATGAAAAAATTCAATGAACGCGACTCTGAACGCTGGACAAAGATCGAAAGGGGAAACGAACATGCAAAATAAAACCATTCGAGTCATCGTTGCCGGACCAAGAGGGAAAATGGGTTCCGAAGCTGTCAAAATGGTTGCAAAAACCGATCATTTCAAGTTGGCGGCTGTCGTTGATTCAAAATATCATCATATGCGATTAAAAGAGATAGAAGGAGCTCCCGATCTCGACGTCCCTGTATACAATGACTTGGAAGAATGCCTGATTGAGCATGAATGCGATGTGCTCATCGATTTAACCAAGCCTGAATCGGGAAAAAAACATATGGAAATCGCGCTGCGGCATGGCGTCCGCCCTGTCGTCGGAACGACAGGTTTTTCAGATGCCGATATTCAGCATTTATCAGAAATCGCAAAAGAAAAGCAAATCGGCGCCATTATTGCACCTAATTTTGCAATCGGCGCCATTTTAATGATGAAATTTTCCCAAACTGCAGCAAAATATTTTAACCATGTTGAAATCATTGAACAGCATCACGACAACAAACTGGATGCGCCGTCGGGAACTGCTGTAAAAACAGCAAAAATGATAACGGAAAATCGTGAGAAAATAAAGCAAGGCCATCCAGAGGAAGTTGAAACCATTGCAGGAGTCCGCGGAGGAACCATTGAAGGCATTCCGATACATAGTGTCAGGCTTCCCGGCTTAGTCGCCCATCAGGAAGTCATTTTTGGCGGCCATGGGCAAACATTAACAATACGGCATGATTCGATTCATCGCGAATCGTTTATGCCTGGAATCAAACTGGCCGTTGAGACGGTCATGACATTAGATTCGCTCGTTTACGGGCTGGAAAATATTATTGATTAGAGCTGAATATGATGCAATTGCGAATCGGAATTTTAGGGTACCCAACCATTGGAGGTTCCGGTGTTATCGCGTCTGAGCTTGGAAAAATGCTGGCAAAAAGAGGGCATCTCATTCATTTTTTCTCTTCAAGCGTTCCTTTTCGGCTCGGACAAATCGATCCAAATATTTTTTTCCATGAAGTTGAAGTCAATCAGTATGCAGTGTTTCGCTATCCGCCTTATGAACTGGCGCTGGCGAGTAAAATTGCAGATGTCATCGAACGGGAACAGCTTGACATTTTGCACGTTCATTACGCCGTGCCTCATGCCATCTGTGCATATTTAGCCAAACAATTTTCCGGCAAAGACATTAAAATCGTTACTACGCTGCATGGCACGGACATTACGGTGCTCGGCTATGATTCCACACTGACAAACGCAATCAAGTTTGGAATCGAAAATTCCAATGCCGCAACTGCCGTGTCCGAGGATTTAAAGCGGCAGACTCAAACGTTGCTGCAAACGGACTTTCCCATTCAAACCGTTTATAATTTTGTTGATGAATCGACGTACTTTAAACGTGACAACGAAGAATTAAAACATGATTTTCAAATTTCTCAAGACGAAAAGACGATCATTCACATTTCAAATTTTCGGAAAGTAAAGCGGGTTCCTGACGTGATCCACATTTTCCATAAAATTTCGCAAACATTGAAAGCAAAATTGCTCCTCGTCGGAGACGGCCCTGAACGATTCGCTGTCAGCAATGTCATTGATCAACTCGGCTTGCGCGAACATGTACGATTTTTAGGCAAACAAGAAAATGTCGCGGAAATCCTCTCGATTTGCGATTTGCTGCTTCTTCCATCGGAAAAAGAAAGCTTTGGCCTCGTCCTGTTGGAAGCAATGGCTTGTGAAGTGCCGGTCGTAGCCACAAATATCGGCGGCATCCCAGAAGTTGTCGTTCACAATGAAACCGGCTTTTTAGCCGAGGTCGGCAATATCGAAGAGATGGCGAACTACTCGCTGCAAATCTTGCAAAACGACGCCCTTCATGCGCGATTTGCGCAAAAAGGGCTTGAACGTGCAAGAACGCACTTTCATTCAGAAAAAATTATTAACGAATATGAATCCATTTACAAACAAATTCTTGCAAAATGAATGGACGAAAAGCCATGAAAAAATTTTTAAAAGCAAAACCAATTATTGAAACACTGGTTAAAAATGGGCATGAAGCTTATTTTGTCGGCGGCGCTGTTCGGGATTACTTGCTCAACCGCCCCATTCATGATGTGGATATTGCAACATCAGCCGAGCCTCAAATCGTTCAATCGCTTTTTAAAAATGTCATTCCGGTCGGCATTGAGCATGGAACAGTCATGATCGTCTGCAAAGATGAAGCCTATGAAGTGACAACATTTCGAAAAGAGAGTGATTACAGCGATTTTCGCCGGCCAAATGAAGTGACGTTTATTTCAAATCTCCATGAAGATTTAAAACGCCGTGATTTTACAATGAACGCCATCGCGATGACCAAGCATTTTGAAATCATCGACCCTTTCAACGGCAGGCAAGATATTCGCGACAAACGGATTCGCACGGTCGGATCTCCCGTTGAGCGATTTAAAGAAGACCCTTTGCGAATCTTGCGGGCCGTCCGATTCGTAGCCCAATTAAACTTTTCAATCGAGCGCAAAACGCTGCAAGCTATCGATGAAATGAAAGCCTATTTGGCGCATCTGTCGATTGAGCGAATGGCCCAGGAGTTTGAAAAACTCATGTTAAGCCCAAATGGAGCAAAGGCGCTTTCACTTATTGCCGACCACTCGCTTCATTTGTTTTTGCCCGGATTAAAAAACTGTCAACTTGAAATTAAAATCATTGCAAAACATCCAATCAGGCATTTAAAAGAGGCTCGGGAAGCCTGGGCGCTGCTGCTTTACTTTATCGATGAGGAGCCAAGAACTTTTTTGAAAATGTGGAAACGCTCAAACCAAATCATGAAGCAAGTCGAAGCATTGCTGCATGCTTTAAATCGAAAAACATCCAATGATCCGTGGGATCCTTACTTGTTTTATACACTTGGAGAAGAGCTCGGCCGTTCATACGCAATCCTTTACTCAATCATTCATCGCCAGCCGGTGCAGGAAAACATGGAAAAATTCAACGCCATCTACAGCCAGCTTCCGATTAAATGCCGAAAAGATCTCGCTGTCGACGGCAATGATCTGATCGCTGCAGCAAACAAAAAACCTGGACCTTGGATTAAAGAAGCTCTCACTCATGTGGAACAGCTCATTATTTCAGGCAAATTGAACAACGATAAACAAAAAATAAGAAAGTGGGTTAAACATTGGCACAATCAATCCGAGAAAAACTGCTAGCATTGTTAATGGATAACGAAGGAAAATACATCTCCGGCCAAAAAATCAGCGAAGAATTAGGCTGCACACGAACCGCCGTCTGGAAGCATATTTCCGAATTGAAAAAAGAAGGCTATGAAATCGAAGGCATTCAAAAACGAGGATACCGGTTAATTTCAATACCGGACAGCATCCGGCCGCATGCCATCCGCATGAACCTGAAAACCAAAAGAATGGGGCATGAAATCCATTATGATGATGTCATCGATTCAACTCAGGACAAAGCGCATACCCTTGCACTCAATGGAGCTCAAGAGGGGACTGCCGTCATTACAGAGCAGCAGCTAAAAGGCAAAGGGCGATTAGGCCGGCAGTGGGAGTCGCCTAAAGGAACAGGAATCTGGATGAGTTTTATCCTGCGGCCCAATATCCCGCCGCATCAAGCGCCTCAGCTTACGCTGCTGACAGCAGTCGCCGTTGCACAAACAATTGAAGCTGCAACCGAAATTCAACCTGAAATCAAATGGCCGAATGACATTTTAATCAACGGTAAAAAAGCAGTTGGCATCCTGACGGAATTGCAAGCCGAAGCCGATCTTGTCCAATCGATCATCATTGGCGTTGGAATCAATGTGAATACAAAATCGTTTCCTGAACATTTGAAAGATAAAGCAACATCACTTTTAATTGAAAATAATGGCAAGGAAATTGATCGCGCGCATTTCATCCGAACTTTCTTCGAAAAGTTTGAAACTCTATATGACGAATATTTAGAGCATGGCTTCAAGCCAATCAAACTGCGCTGGGAAAGCTACGCGATAAGCCTTGGAAAATACATTACGGCCAGGACATTAGACGGTGAAATCCACGGCTTTGCACTCGGCATTACGGATGAAGGCGTGCTTCTGATTGAAGATAAATACAACAACATTCATCAGATTTATTCAGCAGATATCGAAACTTTTTCTTCACAATCATAAATGAACTTGTTATACTGTAAACAGATTGGGCGGTATCAGCAGAACTGCACCAAATTCGTTCGATTAGTTTATCATATGCGGCATCTGCCTTGATCCGGTTTGGACAGGGACAGAGGGATGGAAATCATTTTGTTTAAGAATCCTTCTTTCCTGCAAAGAAGGTTTTTTTGATTTTCAAACCCTCTAGACAGATAATGTGACATGGAGGGAACCAAACAGTGAAAAGCACATCAGATTTTATTCAAATGAAAGAAAACAAAAAACCGATTGTCATGATTACGGCTTACGATTATCCATCAGCAAAAATTTGCCAAAATGCTGGAGTCGACATGATTTTAGTTGGCGATTCATTAGGCAATGTCGTGCTGGGATATGATTCGACGATTCACGTCACGCTTGAAGACATGCTCGTTCATACGAAAGCCGTCAAACGCGGCGCCAACAATACTTTTATCGTTACCGATATGCCGTTTATGACGTATCACGCCTCCTTCTCGGAAACGCTCGAAAACGCCAAACGGCTCATGCAATCCGGCGGAGCGCATGCCCTGAAACTTGAAGGCGCTGATGAAGTCATTGACCATATTTACAGATTAACGCAAGCCGGCGTGCCTGTAGTCGGCCACCTCGGACTTACACCGCAATCAGTCGGCGTACTAGGCGGATACAAAGTGCAAGGAAAAGATGCAAAAGCAGCGCGAAAATTAATCGAAGACGCCAAAAAAATTGAAGCTGCGGGCGCTTTTGCTCTCGTACTCGAGCTGATTCCAGAGCAAGTCGCCGCAATTGTTACGGAAGAGCTGAAAATACCGACCATTGGAATTGGCGCAGGGGTGCATACTGACGGCCAAGTGCTTGTCTATCACGATCTGATTGGATATGGCGAACATCGCGTTCCAAAATTTGTGAAACAATATTGCCAAATTTCAGAAACCATTGAAGATGCTGTGAAAAATTACGCACAAGATGTTCGAACAAAATCGTTTCCGAGTGAAGCCCACACCTTTTCAATCAATAGCGAAGAGTTAAAGAATCTTTACGGGGGCGCACAGCAATGATCATTGTCAAAACTGTTAAAGAAATGCAGCAATTGTCAAAAAAATACAAATCGCAAAATAAATCAATCGGCTATGTGGCAACGATGGGGTATCTCCATGAAGGGCATCTGTCGCTCGTTGAAGAAGCCAAAAAAAATGACGATATCGTTGTGTTGAGCATCTTCGTAAATCCGACGCAATTTGGACCAAATGAAGATTTTGACAGCTATCCGCGCAATTTTGAGCGGGATTGCAAATTAGCTGAAGAACACGATGTTGACGTTCTTTTTTATCCGTCCGTTTCAGAAATGTATCCTACGGAATTAACAGCAAACATTCATGTCTTCAAACGAACCAATGTCCTGTGCGGAAAATCCCGGCCCGGCCATTTTGATGGAGTTGCAACCGTGCTCTTTAAACTATTTCATATCATTTTGCCTGACAATGCCTATTTCGGAATGAAAGATGCGCAGCAGGTCGCCGTCATAGAAGGATTTCTCAACGATTACTTTTTCCCAATAAACCTGGTTGCCTGCCCGACCGTAAGAGAGCCTGACGGCTTGGCAAAAAGTTCAAGAAATGTCAATCTTACAAAAGAAGAGCGGAAAGAAGCCCCAAACATTTACAAACTGCTTCAAGAAGCAAAAACAATGGTCGATAACGGCGAACGGGATGCAGACAAATTGCGAAATGCGATATATCATAAATTATCCGCTTCCATTTCGGGAAAAATAGATTATGTCGAGGTCTTGACATATCCTGACTTAACTAAAACGAGCACGATCCGAGGGAAAATGATTCTTGCAGTCGCTGTAAAATATTCAAAAGTCCGTCTGATTGATAACATCATCTTGTCTGTGGAGGAGGAAAACGAATGTACCGTACAATGATGAAAGCGAAACTTCACCGCGCAAGAATTACGGAAGCAAATCTTAATTATGTCGGCAGCATTACGATCGACGAAGACTTGCTTGATGCCGTGGACATGCTTCCGAATGAAAAAGTTCAAGTCGTCAACAACAACAACGGTGCTCGCTTTGAGACCTACATTATTCCAGGCAAAAGAGGAAGTGGAGTCATCTGCATAAACGGAGCGGCTGCCCGATTGGTTCAAGAAGGCGATGTCATCATCATTATCTCTTACGCCCTCGTTTCGGAAGATAAAATTAAAAATTTTTCACCGAAAGTTGCCATTTTAAATGAAAAAAATGAAATCGTGGAAATGATTCGCCAAGAACCTGAGGCAACAATCATTTCTTAACTGTTCAACTGGCCCCGTTCTATATCTTCCACACAGAAAACATTCAAGAAGCAACGCTGTTGCTTCTTTTTATGCTTGCAAAAAATCTTCCAATCGTCGAAAATAGAAATAGTTTATCGTTTGGACGAGAAGGTGATGCGGTGAAAAAATGGGCCTTCTTTAGTGCTTTCATCCTTTTATTCATCATGGTTCAATTTGCATATTTATACCATAACGCGTCTAAACCCTTGTCAAAAGCTGAAGCGAAAGCGATCAAGATTGCCAAAGAACATGCAAACATCAACAAGATTTTAGACGTGAATTATTTTAACGGGGATGAACCTTATCAGGTGATGCAGGCATTGGATGAACACAATGAAGAAATCATCATTTGGGTTTCAGAAAATAAACCGAATAGCCTCATAATTGAAAAAGCCAGCAACGGCTTGACGGAAAAACAAGTAAAAGAATATGCACAATCTAAATTTGACATAAAAAAATTACAAACCATTCGGCTCGGAATGAAATACAACATTCCCGTTTGGGAAATTACGTTTATCGACTCAAAAGATCGGTATAGTTTTTACTATTTGCATTTTAACGGACAAACATGGATTGAAGATTATCGATTAAAAGCTTTATAAAAATAGAAAAAATAGAAATTGGGGGAAAGAATATGCAATTATCAAAACGAGCATCATCCATCTCGCCATCAACAACTTTAGAAATCACAGCAAAAGCAAAAGCATTGAAAGCTGCTGGGCATGATGTGATTGGATTAGGAGCAGGAGAACCGGATTTCAATACACCAGAACACATTATCGAAGCCGCTTACGCTTCATTGAATGATGGGTTAACAAAATATACACCTTCCAGCGGCTTGCCAGAGCTCAAAGAATGCATCGCAGAAAAGTTTCGCAAAGATCAAAATTTAGAATACAGCACAGATGAAATCATCGTTTGCTCCGGTGCAAAGCATGCGCTTTACACATTATTTCAAGCATATTTAAACGAAAATGATGAGGTCATTATCCCTACGCCTTATTGGGTCAGTTACCCTGAACAAGTGAAGCTTGCCGGAGGCGTTCCTGTTTTTATTGAAGGGAAAGAAGCAAACTCGTTTAAAGTCACACCTGAACAGATCGAAGCGGCCATTACGAACAAAACAAAAGCGCTCATTATTAATTCGCCAAGCAATCCAACAGGAATGATTTATTCAAAAGAAGAGCTCGCTGCAATTGGCGAAATTTGCTTAAAGCATAACCTTCTTATTGTTTCTGATGAAATTTATGAAAAATTAACGTATGACGGCGCCCAGCATGTATCCATTGCAGAGATTTCTGAAGACTTGAAAAAGCAGACGGTCATTATTAACGGCGTTTCAAAATCACACTCGATGACAGGATGGAGAATTGGATATGCTGCCGGCAATGTTCAATTAATTAAAGCGATGACAAATCATGCAAGCCATAGTACGTCCAACCCTGCAGCAGTTTCCCAATACGGAGCAATTGCAGCGTATAAGGGCCCGCAAGAGCCCGTTGAAATCATGCGGCAGGCCTTTGAAGAGCGTCTGAACAATTTATACGAAAAAGTGATTGCCATTGAAGGGTTTACTTGCATTAAACCGCAAGGCGCATTTTACTTGTTTCCGAATGCAAAAGAAGCAGCAACTCGGACTGGATTTTCATCTGTTGATGAGTTTACAAAAGCGCTGCTTGAAGAAGCCAATGTAGCGCTCGTGCCCGGTTCAGGCTTTGGAGCGCCGGATAATGTACGGCTATCGTACGCAACTTCACCGGAAATTTTAGATGAAGCGGTTGAAAGAATTGCAAAATTTGTAACGGATCGAATCAAGTAAGCTTACAGCCTCACCTTAATTGAAATGAATGAGGTGGCATACCAATTGGAAACGGATCTTTTAGAAAAATGGCTCAATGAAGGTTCAACAGCCATTCCCAATTTGCTTCTTCAATATTATAAACAGATTGGCATTAATGAAACGGAATGCATGCTGCTCATTCAAATTTACAGTTTTAACAGCAAAGGGATTCCATTTCCCACACCGAATCAATTGGCTGAACGCATGACGATTTCCGATGAAGATTGTATGCAATTCATTCGAAAATTAATCAATAAAAACGTTTTGCACATCAAGGAACATAAAGATCCGCTAAAAAAAATATATTCTGAGTCGTATTCATTGGCGCCGCTTTGGAAAAAACTGGCCGAATTCGTTGCAGCGAACAAAAAAGAAGCTGATTCAAATAAACATGAAGAAGAAAGTCTTTACACGCTGTTTGAAAATGAATTTGCCAGGCCGCTTTCGCCAATTGAATGCGAAACACTGGCCATGTGGGTGGATGAAGATAAACATTCTTCAGAGCTTGTCAAAGCCGCTTTAAAAGAAGCTGTCCTTTCAGGAAAATTAAATTTTCGCTACATCGACCGCATCTTATTCGAATGGAAGAAAAATGGCATTAAAACGGTTCAAGAAGCCCATGCATACAGTGAAAGGTTTCGACGGCAGCCCCAAAAACAAAATCTAAGAAAAGACACAACGTCAAGCGAACAATATCCTTTTTACAATTGGCTTTAACTGAAAGCGGGCATCTTTGTCCGCTTTCTTCGTTGCAATAAAAACTGGAGGAAAGATCAAACGAATGCTTACAAAAAAACAAGTGTTATATGTCCTTGATGAAATCGACAAAATGTTTCCTGATGCACAGTGTGAATTAAATCACTCTAACGCATTTGAACTGCTCATCGCTGTTTTGCTGTCCGCGCAGACAACCGATGCGCTCGTCAACAAAGTCACGAAAAATCTTTTTAAAAAATACAAAAAGCCAGAAGATTATTTGTCCGTTCCTTTGGAAGAACTGCAGCAAGACATTCGCCAAATCGGACTTTATCGCAATAAAGCCAAAAACATTCAAAAACTATGCCACATGCTGCTTAATGAATATGGAGGAGTCATCCCCCGCGATCGAGACGAATTGACAAAATTTCCTGGCGTTGGGAGAAAAACCGCCAATGTCGTCGTTTCTGTCGCTTTCGGCATTCCTGCAATCGCAGTGGATACACACGTAGAAAGAGTGAGCAAGCGGCTTGGAATTTGCAGGTGGAAAGATTCTGTCCTGCAAGTAGAAGAAACATTAATGAATAAAATCCCTAAAGAACGATGGTCAAAAGCCCATCATCAGCTCATATTTTTCGGCCGCTACCATTGCAAAGCGAGATCTCCCAACTGCGACGTGTGCCCACTCCTTGAACTGTGCCGAGAAGGCCAAAAAAGAATGAAAAGGAGAGGGGAACGTGAATAAAAACAAAGATGATTTTATCCAATTTTTTCATGCCTGCCACCCCACAAGCGAACGAAATCTCTCGTTCAAAGCGCTTTTAGGCCGTTGGAAAGAACAGGCCAAAATGCTTGAAAAACATTTTGAAAATCGAGATGCCGAGCAAGCGTTTGATCCGATGTGCAAAGGGATTCTCACATTTTTTTATGCGCTTTATATTGCTAATGATGCATCAATTGAATCCATCGATATTTACAATTGGCGCGTCGCGGTGCGCGATTTTGACGTTCGCCCGCTCAACATGATTGATCGGTTGGCATTTATTATCGAGCATCCGGCCAAATATCATTCATTCATCCAATTAAAAGAGCTGTTTAAAGAGTTAAACAAAAAATACGCGGCTCATAACATTAAAGTGAAAAACGAAAGTTGAACATTCTCCCTCCAGTGCTTGGCGGAAGGCTGCACCGTCTTTTCGCTTGCAGCGGGCAATAAACGCAAAATAAAACATGCATCGAAAATTTTCGATGCATGTTTTTTATTCATCTTGGCTTGCTCTTGCGGATTGGCCTTGGATGCCTGAGCGACCCTGCTGAATGCCTTGCGGGGAATTTCTCCGATCTTCTTCACTTCTTCGCTCGTCTCTGTTTTCCTCGTCTTCCTCTGGCAGCTGTCTTTGTCCATCATCTTGTTCATCCGGCTCTTCATCCTCTTCCGGCGGTTCCGGCGGCTCTTCTTCAATCTCATCAGGAATCTCAATCGCAGCGGATGCCGGCTCGCTTTCAGCCCCCGTATCATCCTTCACCGCAATCACTTGAAACTGATATGTTGAGCCTTTCACAATGTTTTGCACCGTGGCGGACAAACCTGAAATTGGAGCCAGCGCGCTCATTTCTCCTCCGTCAATGGACACGCGAATTTCAAAGCTCACTTCATCAGGCTGAGAATGATCCCATGACAAATAAATGGACTCGGATTCCTCATCGTATTCAGCCGTCAAATTGGTTGGCGGTTCAAGTTCATCATACACTTCCGAAATTTCAGTCGGCTCTGTTCCGCGCACAAACAATTCATAGCGAATTTTGTCATTAGGCGTGAATTCGCTTGGCCGTTTTTCAGTTCCAACTTCAATCGGCACTTCAACGACCGTATTTGGCATTTTAAAATCAGGGGTCTCTATTCCTTGTGATGCATGCGTTAACACATTTTTTACAATCGTTTGGGCGACCCGGCTGCCAATTTCATTGCTAATGAACGTCTCTTGCGTTGTTTCTTTATAGCCCGTCCATACGGCGGCTGTAAATCTCGTTGTATAGCCAGCGAACCAGCCGTCTGACGTTCCATTGCCGACGATGCCTTTTTTCAAGTTTGTCGTGCCTGTTTTACCTGCCATCGGAAGTGAAGGAACCCGGCCGCGTGTGCCTGTACCGCTTTGCACAACCGTTTTAAGCATATCGGTCACCATATAAGCCGTATATTCGCTCATTGCTGCCACAGGCTCAGGCGTCGTATCAATTTCACGACCATCTGGAAACACAATTTTCCGTACTAAATGCGGTTTATTGTAAATCCCTTCATTTCCAAATGCAGCATAAGCACCTGCCAGCTGCAAAGGGGAGACGCCGTGCTCGAATCCTCCAATCGCATAAGCTGGTGTGACTATTTCATCTTCAGCAAATTCTATGCCCAATCCTTCAGCAAATTCTTTTGCTTTATCCGCGCCAACTTCTAAAAACGCATTGACGGCAGGAACGTTGTACGACCACTCCAGTGCATCGCGCATCGCCACTTGGCCGCGGTGCGAGCGATCCCAATTTCGAATTTCGCTTCCATTAATCACTAATTTCTCGTCTTTAATCAATTTAGCGGTCGACCATTTCAAATGTTCGATAACAGGTCCATAGGCGATTATGGGCTTAATCGCGGAGCCTGGCTGTCTTCTGGCATCCGTCGCGTAATTCCAGCCCCGTTCAACCTTTTCATCTTCATCTGCTTCGCGTCCTCCGCCAATGGCGCGGACGGCGCCCGTTTCTGTATCTAGTAAAACAATTCCTGCTTGAAACTGTTCATCGGGAAAATTGCTGTCGTCAGCTAAAATCTCTTCAACATATTCTTGGCTGTTTACATCCAATGTCGTATAAATCGTTAGCCCGCTTTCATAAATGTCAGTCGCGGAAAGGCCGTCGATTTGTTCGACTTCTTTAAAAACTTGATCAATAAACGCTTCATATTTCGATTCTTCTTTTTCTTTTACATTTAACATGTCTTCAACTTTTACCGCTTTCGCTTCTTCAGCTTCCGCCTCATTAATAAATCCATATTTCAACATTGCCGCAATGACGGTATTCCGCCTTTTTTCAGCCGCTTCAGGGTTTGTCGTCGGATCCAAGTAATGCGGCCGCTGCGGCAGCCCCGCCAACAGAGCAGCTTCTGATACGGTCAACTCGTCCAATTCCTTTTGAAAATAAGTCTCTGCGGCTGTTTTAATGCCGTAGGCCCCTTTGCCGTAGTAAATTTTATTCAAATACATTTCCAAGATCTGCTCTTTTGAATAGCGCTGCTCCAATTTCAATGCAAGATAAGCTTCTTGTATTTTTCGCTTCATCGTTTTTTCAGGAGTTAGAAACGAACGCTTTATCACTTGCTGACTAATGGTGCTTGCTCCTTCCGAGCCATAGCCTTCCCGAACATTTGCAAGCACAGCCCCGAAAATACGGCGAATATCGAGGCCGAAATGATCATAAAAACGCACATCTTCTATCGCTAGCGTTGCATCTTGAACAAGTTTGGGAATTTCCTGTATTGAGACGATTTCCCGGTTTTCAACTCCGAACATCGTTGCGACTTCTTCATCATCTTTATCAAGAATGGTGGACGAAACCGGATCTTTTAAAAGTTCTGGATCCAATTCAGGGGTGCCGCGAAGCATCGCTAACACCGTGCCGGTTCCAACAATAAACATCACTAAAAATAAAATTGCAAAAACAGTGAAAATCCGTTTAACTAGACCTTTTTTTCTTTTTTTCGGCTGTTTTTGCATGGCTTTTCGCCTTTCCATTCTTGATCGATATTCCTCGCCCATAAAAATTTCCTGCCTTTCAAAAAGGTAGTTTCGTTTAAATCAATTAGCCAAAATAAATTTTATCAATTACAGATAGATAGTCAATTCTCGGCTGAAATTGAACCGAGACAGCCTTTCCATGCTCTTGAATGTACGACAATGGAATCGATTTGCGCCCGCCCATCAAATGGTTGTCCCAAAAACGAAAAAAGTGTTCAGCTTCTAATAGATACACTTGGTCAGCAGATACGAATTTTAAAATGACAAAACAGATGCCACCTTGCTTGACAACCTTTTTCATATGCTCAATTTGATGTGAATGAAAATTATTCAGCGGAAATGACGTTTTGTTTCTCGTTTCTTTTGCCTCAAAATCAATGTATTTTCCACGGTAGACTCCATTGTAATCCGTAGTCGAAGCAAGTTTGAAATAGGCCTCAGTAATTACAGCAGCGCTTCGTTTCGGATAGTCGACATTCACGACTTGAATCGGCGTCGGCTTTTTATGGATCACCGCTCGGCCGGTTTGCAAATAATATTCATTGGTGACATTGATATCTTCTTCAAGCGTCATTCCGCGATTTCCAAAATTCGTTTTCGGATTTTTTTCTGCACGATGTGCGCGATAACCGGAAAATTTTTTCCCGTTTGGATATTGAAGCATCTTGGTTCTCCTTCGTTTGCAGGCTTTTAAAATAGAACATCTTTTCTCTTGAATTGATCTTACCGCTGATTTCCAAAAAAGCAACCATCCTCACATGAAAAATGTGACAAAATTGCACTATCTTTGCCGAACAGATTCTAGTTTTGTCAAGTATGAAGGGACTTCTCTTCCGGCATCGAATACAAGCCAATACGATCAATAAAGGGAGGAGTCCAAATTGAAGAAGATGTTAAAAACAAAAGAAGTGTCGCAAGTGCTGGGCGTAAATCCGACGACGGTCCAAAGATGGGTCAAGTATTTTAATCTTCCTTGCCAAAAAAATGAACATGGACACTACTTGTTTGATGATAAAAACCTTTTGCAGTTAAAAGAAATAAAAAGCCAATTAAACCTTGGATTGCCAATGTCGCAAGTAAAAATCACACATCTGAATGACGAAGCGCAGCACAAACCCCAGCGGGCCGTTGACAGCAACATCGAAAGTGCAATCAAACGATTTGAAACGCTCGCCGCTCGAGTAGAAAAAATCGAATATCAATTAGAAGAAAAAGCGACAAACGTCGTCAATATACAGCTGTTGCAGCACCGCCGCGAACTTGAAAAATTATATCAATTGGTTGAAAATTTAAAACGCGAGATCGAGGAGATAAAAACAGAACAGCAAAAAAAAGACATGGCTGCATCTGAACAGCCAAAACAAAGGCCGCAAAGAAGTTGGTTTGCCAGTTTTTTAAATATGCTTTCATAATTGAATTTGGTAAACTGGTATCATTGGGGGGTGTTTTTATTGGAAACAAGCGACTTGCACACATTGCGATCCTTGACCGATAAATTATTGGCATACAATAAACAGGCAGCTGAGCAATTTTCAAAAACAAAGTCTGAAAAGGATTATACAGCCGATTTTTATAACGAAGTAAAGCCATTTGCCGATGAGGTTCAAAACATTGCATCAAAATGGAAAAAACTCACCCTTCAATGGCTCAGCAAGAAAAACATCAAATATTTGTATCCGCAGCAAATTGAAGCAGCGTATGAAAATTTATTAATCGTCTCCATTAAAGCTTTTCAAAAAGATACACGCCCGAAACGCTTTCACGAAATGATAAAATCAATTGATTATGTTTTAAATGCCATCGTTTCCCGCCTAAAATGAATAATATAAAATGCAGGTACTGGGATAAAGCCCCAGTTTTTTTTTATTTAAAAAAAAATGATAATTCTGCATATCCATCCATTTAACGGGATGATTCGCGCTATCGAAAGATTGGCTTCCCTTTAGTTTAAATTCCTCATTTATCATACGTGATCCGGTATTATCATATGGCTATTGCGAACATATGAAAGTTATTGGCAGGAAACAAGGGCTGATTTGCAAAGGTTCCATTCTATACACAATAAAGCCAATATACCCGCTGCCATTCGCTTTGCTTTTTCTAATCGCTGCCTTTATGCTGACACATAACGCTGCTCTTGTGAGACAGGGAGGTGAAACTTACGCGAATTCAAAGCCATTTGCCTATCATCGAAAAAGGCATTCACTTAAGAGAACCGACTGAAAACGATGGCGCAAAAATGTATGCGCTCGTTAAAAAGACGAAAGCCCTCGATTTAAACTCGCCATACAGCTATTTAATGTGGGCAAAATACTTTCATAAAACATCGATCGTTGCGGTAAAAAACGAGGATTTAATCGGTTTTATCTCCGGCTTTCTTCAACCCCATGAACCTCAGACATTATTCGTATGGCAAATCGCCGTAGACAAATCGCAGCGAGGCAAGGGACTCGCAACACACTTGCTCATCCAACTTTTAAAACAGCTCGAAAACGTACCGATTCGCTATTTGGAAGCGACGGTTACACCTTCAAATGCGCCTTCAAAAAACTTGTTTACAGGGTTGGCGGATAAATTGAACACAAATTGCGAAGTAAAAACCTGTTTTTCAGCAGACCAATTCCCTGAATCCGCCCATGAACCCGAGTTTCTTTATCGAATTGGTCCGATTAATTTTTAATGGAGGGATGCAAACTTTATGACAATTGTAAAAGAAAAAAGCGATGTCGATCTCAATATTTTTGAGAAATATGAATCTGAAGTCCGCAGCTACATCCGCAGTTTCCCAGCTGTTTTTAAAAAAGCGAAAGGCTACAAAGTATGGGATGTCGACGGAAATGAATATATCGACTTCTTTGCAGGCGCCGGAACGCTCAACTATGGACACAATCATGGCCAAATGAAAAAAGCGCTGCTCGATTACATTGAACAGGACTATATTGCCCACAGCTTAGATATGGCGACAGTAGCAAAAGGAAAATTTTTAAAGCGTTTTAACGAAGTCATCCTGAAACCCCGCAATCTTGATTACAAAGTGATGTTTCCAGGCCCAACCGGAACGAATGCTGTAGAAAGTGCATTAAAATTAGCGCGAAAAGCAACTGGACGTGAAAAAATAATCTGTTTTACAAACGCTTTTCACGGCATGACGATTGGCTCTTTATCCGTGACTGGAAATTCGTCGAAACGCGCTGGGGCTGGAATTCCGCTGACAAACAGCATAGCAATGCCGTTTGACAACTATTTAAAAAGCGGAGATTCCATTGCGTATATCGAACAATATCTCGAAGACAGCGGAAGCGGCGTCGATTTGCCGGCGGCAATCATTTTAGAAACGATTCAAGGGGAAGGCGGCATCCATGCAGCAAGCTTTAGGTGGCTGAAAGAAATCGAAAGAATATGCCGTAAATTCGGATTATTGCTAATTGTGGATGACATCCAAGCCGGATGCGGAAGAACCGGAAACTTTTTTAGTTTCGAATCTGCAGGAATTGAACCAGATATCGTTTGCCTCTCGAAATCGATTGGCGGTTTCGGCCTTCCAATGGCTTTAACCTTGTTTAAAAAGGAATATGACATTTGGGGGCCTGGAGAACATAACGGAACATTCCGAGGAAATAATTTAGCGTTTGTCGCTGCGACAGAAGCATTGACTTATTGGGAAACCGATGATTTTTCAAACGAAATTAAAGAAAAAGCGCAATTAATGAATGAATTTATTGAGCGTATTGTCAATGAATATGAAGCGTTGAATGCTGAAAAGCGGGGAAGGGGTTTCATGCAAGGCGTTGCCTGCGGCAAGGATGGCCTCTCGGCAAAAATTTGCGAAGAAGCTTTTAAACGGGGCTTGCTGATGGAAACGTCAGGTCCAAAAGATGAAGTGTTCAAATTTTTGCCTCCTTTAATCATTGATAAAAAAGGATTGAAACAAGGTTTCGCAATTGTAGAAGAAAGCATTCAAGCAGTTTTAAATCAATAAAAGGGGATAATAGAACATGATCGTAAAAACGTTAGATGAAATTATTAATACTGAAAACGATGTGAAAACGAAAACCTGGGCAAGCCGCCGTTTTTTATTAAAAAAAGACGGCA
Organism: uncultured Caryophanales bacterium; assembly: GCA_937983115.1. GTDB lineage: Bacteria > Bacillota > Bacilli > Bacillales > UBA6769 > Pueribacillus. The sequence continues at coordinate 1,832 of CALKAO010000134.1, read as the reverse complement.
TGGGTTTTTCGTTTCATGAAACAACCATCTATGCCGGAACAGAAACGCACATTTGGTATAAAAACCACTTGGAAGCCGTCTATTGCGTCGGCGGCGAAGGAGAAATTGAAACGGTTGCCGATGGCAAAATTTATCCGATTAAAGACGGTACTATGTATGCCCTGAATGAACATGATGAACATTATTTGCGTGCAAAAACCGACCTCAGGCTCATATGTGTTTTCAACCCTCCGCTCACAGGCCAAGAAATACATGATGAAAATGGAGTGTATCCATTGCTTGACTAAAGCTTAAAAAGGCGAATGCATGGCTCAGGCTGCATTCGCTTTTTTGATCTTTATCGTTTCTTATTGCAGGCGGGAACACGCTGATTAAGGAACGCCATTCAACGAAGGGAACCGATGGCATTCAGAGCAAATCTCATAGAGCGCAGCAAGCATACAATTTTCACTTGCTTTATCAATCAATTTTTTACTAAAATTGCTATGAATTGACAAGAAAAAACTGAAATCATGAAAGGTGCAGCAAACGATGGATTCTGTTCAAACATTAAAAGAGCTCAAACAAATCATTGCTAAAAACAAAATTGCATTATTGTATGTTTCACAGCCAAACTGCTCGGTTTGCCAAGCTTTATTGCCAAAAATAAAAGCGCTGAACGCCCCAACCGTTCATAAAGTGCATGCCGATTTGAAAAAAACACCAGAAATTGCAGGCGAACACTTCATTTTGACTTCACCAGCTGTTCTTGTTTTCGTCAACGGAAAAGAAATGCTTAGAAAAGCAAGATTTATTTCCATCCAGAAATTGGAAAAAGAATTATTCAAACTGGCAAATCTCATCAATCATGGAAAAAGAAGCGAATAAAGCAAAATAAACTTGCGAAATCCAGTGGAATAACAGGCAAAAAACCCGCATAACTATTGTTGGCGCTTAAAATAGTTGGCTGTCCTATTACAAATAAGTCCAAGCAAACATAATGTAATAGTGTATCGAATAACAAAGGGAGGAGAGATTCCATGGGTTATTTCCCCAGACACCAAAGGCCAACGATGTTGCGGCCCATTGTGAGACCGACGAGAACCTCAGTTAAAAACATCTATCATCCTTATGTTGTTCCCGTGATTCACCCAACACACACAAAATACAATCATCACAAAATTATTCAATACCAACACCATTGTCCGCATACCGAATCTCATCATACAACGGTCTCTCATCAAAATATAAACTGCAGCTGCCCAAGATGCCGTTTTTAAATGTTTTCATATCCCGAACGCGCACCCGATTGTAAATACCTCCTCATTTCGCACCTCAAGAAACGAACCTGTCGAAAAGGTTCGTTTTTCTTTTCGAAAACAAAAATTGACAATTACACGAGCTTCTGAAAAAATAAGAATTAAATGCAATGAACAAGTGAGGTGGACAGATGAAACCCGGTCTTAACATCCAATTAACCCCAAAAGACGTTTTAGAAAAAGATTTTAAAATCAGCATGCGCGGCTATAAACAAGATGAAGTGGATAAATTCCTTGATATCATTATAAAAGATTATGAACGCTTTCACATTGAATATGAAAAACTGCAAAATGAAAATGCGCGCTTAAAAAGAGAATTGAATAAATTGACGGAACTGCAAAAACGAACCAACGCATCAACCGGCAATACAAACTACGATATTTTAAAGCGTTTGTCTAATTTAGAAAAGCATGTTTTTGGTGACAAGCTTGCTGAGGATTAATGAGTTTTTACTTGCAATTAATTGAGAATTTTTATAGTGGATAAATGGTTTGAGAGCGACACCGTGTTGAAGCTGGTGGCCGTCGTCTTGA
>CALKAO010000133.1 GCA_937983115.1 uncultured Caryophanales bacterium | reverse complement strand
AGAGCGCCTGCCTTGCACGCAGGAGGTCAGCGGTTCGATCCCGCTAGGCTCCATCGTGATTCAAGAACCTTAAACGATGTTTTAAGGTTCTTTTATTTTTTGGTATGATTGTACTCATAAATGTTGACATGATGTGGAGAGGAAGACGATTGTATGCGCAAACCGATTTCCATTATTGGCGTTCCGATGGATTTAGGCCAGACAAAACGCGGCGTTGATATGGGGCCGGCAGCGATTCGGTATGCAGGGGCGATCGAGCGCCTTGAAAAACTTGGCTATGCGATCGAAGATCTCGGTGATTTAGAAATTGAAAGGTTTCACAGCGAGCCGAAAAATGATTTATTGAAAAATGAAAAAGAAGTCGCTGCAGCCAATCGCAAGCTGGCGTCGCTTGTTTCGGAAATCGTAGAAAAAGAACGCTTTCCGCTCGTGTTTGGCGGAGATCACAGCATTGCGATTGGATCGATCGCCGGCATTGCCAAATTTTATAAAAATTTTGGCGTCATATGGTTTGACGCGCACGGCGATTTAAATACAAAGGAAACATCTCCATCCGGCAACATTCATGGCATGCCGCTAGCTGTAAATTTAGGCTTTGGCGAGCCGAGCTTAACAAACATTGAAAATTATTCTCCGAAAATTAAACCGGAACATGTTGCAATTATCGGCGTTCGTTCGCTCGACGAAGGCGAAAAACAGCTGATTCGCGAGCTTGGCATTAAAGTTTATACAATGCATGAAGTCGATCGCATGGGGATGGCGAGGATTATGGAAGAAACCATCGCCTATTTTTCGCAGCATACGGATGGGGTTCATGTCAGTTTTGATCTGGACAGCCTTGATCCGGTTGATGCTCCAGGAGTTGGAACGCCAGTGTTAGGCGGGCTGACCTATCGCGAAAGCCATCTGGCAATGGAGATGCTGGCGGAATCAAAGATTGTGACATCTGCTGAATTCGTCGAAGTCAATCCCATTTTGGATGAACGCAATAAAACAGCGGAGACGGCAGTCGCCCTCATCGGTTCCTTGTTTGGGGAGAAACTGCTATAGGCGCATGGTTTTGTGGTATAATGTAATGGCTATCATGCAGTCACCGGCATCAGTTTTATCGGATTATTAATGGAAAGTTCAAGCAAAAAAAAGCGTTTTTTCCTTTCAGCCTATCATCAGCAAGATAAGATGGATGGTCGACGATTGGATTTTCATGCTTTTGGGAGTTGCCGGACGGTTTTTAGCGATAAAGAAGGGTCTGGAGGATGACGAATGTGGCCTCTTAGCGAATTGAATTTTTCCAATTTCATAAGTGGCATTGGAGACATTATTGATATTTTGCTTGTCACTTATGTGATTTATAAATTGACGATGCTCATCCGTGGAACGAAAGCCATTCAGCTGTTAAAAGGCATATCAGTCATCATCGCCGTCTGGTTTTTAAGCAGCGCTTTTCAGCTTCAAACGTTAAAATGGCTTGTTGAACAAGCGATTAATTTTGGTTTTTTAGCAATTATCATTATTTTTCAGCCTGAATTAAGACGAGCGCTGGAACAGCTGGGCCGCGGGCGTTTTTTTACACGAGCAGCCACCGAGGAAGATGAATACAAAGATACCGTCAATGCGCTGGTTAAAGCATCGACGTATATGGCAAAGCGGCGCATCGGCGCGCTTATTACGATTGAGCGCGAAACGGGAATGAATGAGTATGTCGAAACTGGCGTTCCCGTTCAGGCAAAGATAACGCCTGAGCTGCTGATCAATATTTTTATTCCGAACTCCCCTCTTCATGATGGCGCCGTAATTGTCAATAAAAATCATATTTTGGCCGCTGCATGCTATCTGCCGTTGTCTGAAAGTCAATTCATTCCGAAAGAATTGGGAACGAGGCATCGAGCGGCGATTGGGATTAGCGAAGTGACGGACAGTTTGACGCTTGTCGTTTCGGAAGAAACAGGACTAATCTCAATGGCAAAAAACGGAGATCTTCACAGAAACTTAAATGAAGAACAGTTGACGCGGCTGTTGACGGCTGAACTTCATCGTCCAAGCTCAACAGCGGGTTCGCGCTGGCAATGGAGGGGAAAAAGCCATGGATAAATTATTAAAAAGCAATTGGTTTGTCGTCCTTATCTCCTTTTTGCTGGCCCTTATGCTGTATACAACGGTAGCTGTGCCGAAAAATATGCAAAATGCCGATTCGAACACCCGCAGCCAAGTCGGCCAGGAGCAGATCGAAAATGTTGAAGTTCAAGCCTATTACGACGAAGAAAAATATGTTGTTTCTGGAATCCCCGAAACGGTTGATGTTGCCTTGTCGGGTTCGCCAACCCAATTGTTTATGGCAAAGATGGAAAGAAGTTTGGAAGTGTATGTTGATTTGAATGATTTGGATGTGGGTACGCATACGGTGCGCCTTCAGCATCGCGGACTTTCTGACAGTATTGAAGCTGTCATTTATCCCGCTACGATTACCGTTACGATTGAGGAAAAAATCAGCAGAGATTTTCCAGTAGAAATCGAATATTCGAATGCAGAACAGTTGCCTGACGGGTATCGGGCAGGCGAAGCGATTGTTACACCGACGACCGTGACTATTTTTGGAAGCAAAAGCCAACTGCAGCAAATTGCTTCGGTCAAAGGCGTTGTTGACTTGGATGGTGAAAAAGACACATTTGAGAAGAGTGTTCCGATTCATGTGTACGATGCAGACGGCAATGAATTAACCGGTTTTTCATTAAATCCAAATGTAGTCGATGTTGAAATTCCGATTGTCGGGCCGCATAAATTTGTCCCGATAAAAATAAATCAGGAAAACCGCTTGCCTAAGGGCCGCAGCGTTGCATCGATTAGAACAAAGCCTGAAACGGTCGTTGTTTTTGGTTCGGATCGAGAGATTGAAAACATTGAATATCTTGAAGTAGACATCGATTTGGCAAAACTGCCGGATGATGATGCCGTAAAGCTTACAGTAGATGTTCCGAAACCGAAAGGCGTCGAAAAAGTAGAACCCCAACAAATTGAAATAACCATCGAATTAGGAAAAAAAGAATCAAAAACGATTCGCGGCGTGCCGTTGCAAGTGAACGGATTGCGCGAAGGATTGACTCTTTCATTTATTGATCCGATCGATGGCAGGCTGGACGTCGTCATGAGCGGCGCTCCATCCATTTTGAACCGTGTGACGACGGATGACATTCATGCGATTGTCGATGCTGCCGGTTTAGGCAAAGGCGAGCATCGCGTGAAAGTAAAATTTAATGGCCCGCAAAATATAACTTGGCAAGAGCGGGACATCCGTTTTACAATTGATTAACGGGCCGTTACTGAAAAGAGGAGTGAATGCAATGGGGAAATATTTCGGCACAGACGGTGTCCGTGGAGTTGCAAATCTTGAACTTACCCCAGAATTAGCGTTTAAAATTGGAAGATATGGCGGATATGTATTAACAAAAAATTGTGAAGGCAAGCCAAAAGTATTGATTGGCCGCGACACGCGCATTTCAGGGCAAATGCTCGAAGGCGCATTGATTGCCGGTTTGCTTTCCATTGGCGCCGAAGTGATGCGGCTCGGGATTATTTCTACTCCAGGCGTCGCTTATTTGACAAAAGCGCTGAATGCGCAGGCAGGCGTAATGATTTCGGCATCGCACAATCCGATGCAGGATAACGGAATCAAGTTTTTTGGATCAGACGGTTTTAAACTGTTAGACGAACAAGAAGAGGAAATTGAATCTTTATTAAATCAAGAACAGGATCATCTTCCACGTCCAGTCGGGGCGGATCTTGGCGTGGTGAACGACTACTTTGAAGGCAGCCAAAAATATTTGCAATATTTAAAGCAAACAGTGGATGAAGATTTTACAGGGCTGTCCATTGCGCTTGACTGCGCGCATGGTGCGACGTCGTCCCTTGCTCCCTATTTATTTGCCGATTTGGATGCGGAAATTTCAACGATCGGGACGAATCCAAACGGCGTTAACATCAATGACGGCGTAGGCTCCACGCAGCCCGAAGCATTGATTGAACTCGTAAAAGAATCGCAGGCAGATGTCGGTTTGGCTTTTGATGGGGATGGCGACCGCCTAATCGCCGTTGATGAGAATGGCGCGATTGTCGATGGAGACAAGATTATGTTTATTTGCGCGAAATTTTTAAAAGAACAGGGATTGCTTAAAAACGACACCGTCGTTTCTACAGTCATGAGCAATTTAGGCTTTTATAAAGCGCTTGAGAAGCATGGCATTCAGTCCAGGCAGGCGGCTGTTGGCGATCGGTATGTCATGGAAATGATGCGCGAGGGCGGCTATAATTTGGGCGGCGAACAATCGGGGCATATTATCTTTTTAGATTATATGACGACAGGCGACGGCATGCTTTCTGCTTTGCAGCTTGTCAACATTATGAAGCGAACAGGCAAACCATTGTCTGAGTTGGCTGGAGAAATGGAGACGTACCCGCAAAGCCTCGTCAACGTAAATGCAGCGGATAAGCATCGCGTGCTTGAAAATGAAAGAATTCAGCAGATGATTGAGCAAGTTGAAAAAAGCCTCGGCGCAAATGGGCGCGTTCTCGTTCGCCCATCCGGAACCGAGCCGCTGGTGCGCATTATGGTTGAAGCGCCGACCGAAGAACAGTGCAGCGACTGTGCAAATCAAATTGCAGCGGTCATTCGAGAGGAAATGGAAATCGATAAACAAAATGAAGGCTAAGAACCTATGTGGCAATAGGTTCTTTTTTTATGCGCATCTGGCATTGCAGGCGAAAAGTTGGGCTGCAAAAACATAGTTGCCATCAGGTTGGGAAAAATAAAAAATGATTTCCAACATTCTTATCAAGGAGTGATTGATGTGAGCGCTCGCTACCGTTGTCCAAACTGTAAAACCAATCGTTCGCGTTTTAACATCATCGAACAAGTTGCTTATGCCGTAAAACTTGATCCGCAAACCGGAAAAGTGGTGGAACGCTACCAGTCAAGCGAAGAAGCCGGGCCGTTTCATAAGTTTTACAATGGTCCTGAGCGCAGGCTGCAATGCGCCGTTTGCGGATTAAATGAAAACGAACAGACGTTTATAAAATTTGGCGAAACATAGGCGGCAGACGAATCAGGAGGTTCAAACATGGAACAAGACTTAAGTTATGGAAGCGATTACAAATATATCCCGGCGACATCGATTGGGAGCGGCATCGGAATCGAGCTGCTGCCAGATATATATTGCTGCACGATTCAAATAGTGAATATCGCATTTGTCGGCTGTCCCAGCCAAGATGATTTCGTATTGGTGGATGCGGGAATGCCGCGGTCTGCAGAAAAAATTTTCGCAATGGCTGAAGATCGTTTTGGGAAAAATCGGCGTCCGAAAGCGATTGTTTTGACGCATGGACATTTCGATCACGTCGGCGCGCTCGTTGATTTAGTGAAAGAGTGGAAGGTTTCCGTTTATGCCCATGAATTGGAAATGCCGTATTTATCCGGGCAGCGAAGCTATCCCGAGCCGGATCCTGCGGCTGCTGGCGGCTTTGTTGCAAAAATGTCGCCGATTTTTCCAATAGAACCGATAAACATTGGAAAGCATTTGCATCGTTTGCCTTCCGATGGTTCCGTGCCGCATCTGCCAGGGTTTCGCTGGCTTCATACGCCAGGGCATACACCGGGCCACGTTTCGCTTTTCCGCGATAGCGATCGGGCGCTGATTGCAGGAGATGCGTTTGTTACGGTTAAACAAGAATATTTATATCAAGTGGTGACTCAGAAAAAAGAAATCAGCGGCCCTCCGCGCTATTTGACAACAGATTGGGAAGCAGCAAAAGCATCGGTTGAAGCATTAGCCGCATTAAAGCCGAACGTTGCCTTGACAGGCCACGGCATCCCAATGGAAGGCGAAGAGCTGCGCAAACAATTGCAAACTTTAGCAGAAAATTTTGAGTTGATGGCAGTGCCTGATAAAGGGAAATATGCCGGGGAACGGCCGCTTCATTAAGAGATGGAGGTGAACAGAGATGAATGATGCAAATCCGCATGAAAAAGGGCTTGATCAAACGATCAATTTATTAAGGGAAGGGTATCGCTACATTTTAAATCGAAGGCAAAGCTTTCAATCGGATGTATTTGAGACGAGGCTGATGGGGCAGCAAGCGATTTGCATGGGCGGCAAAGAAGCAGCCGCGTTATTTTATGATGAGGAAAAATTTCAAAGACAAGGCGCGGCGCCAAACCGCGTGAGAGAAACGTTATTTGGAGAAAAAGGCGTCCAAACGCTGGACGGCGAGGCGCATCAGCATCGCAAACAGCTGTTTATGCCTTTGCTGTCTGCCGAACGTTTGCATGAGCTGAGCAGCCTGACAGAAAAAGCTTGGGAACGTACAGTCGAAAACTGGGCGCGCAAAAAAGAATTGATTTTATATGAAGAAGCGAAGAAAATGCTTTGCCAGCTTGCTTGCGAGTGGGTTGGTGTGCCGTTAAAAGCAGACGAGGTGCAAAAGCGAACGGATGGGCTAAGCAGTCTGTTTGAATCCCCGGCGAAATTTGGACCTGGCCACTGGCGCGGACGCTATGGCCGGAATGTGTGTGAAAAGTGGATGATTGGCATCGTTAAAGCCGTAAGGGAAAATGAGCTGAAAGCAAAAGAAACGACTTTTTTGCATGCGTTTGCCTGGCATCGCGACGCAAATGGCCAATTGCTTGTTCCAGAAGCTGCCGCTGTTGAAATGATCAATCTGTTAAGGCCCATTGTTGCGATTTCCGTTTATATTTGCTTTATTGTGCATGCTTTGGAACATTTTCCGGATGCAAAAGAAAAGCTGGCTTCCCATTTTGAGCAATTATGCGAACCGTTTATCCACGAAGTCCGGCGCTATTATCCGTTTTTTCCGTTTGCCGCAGCGCGCGTGAAAAAAGATTTTGTTTGGAATGGGTTTTCGTTTAAACAAGGAACGCTAACGCTGCTTGATTTGTACGGAACGAATCATGATTCGCATTTGTGGACCGATCCCGATTTGTTTATCCTAGATCGATTCAATGCAAAAGAGGAGAACGATTTTCGGTTCATTCCGCAAGGCGGAGGCGATTATGCAGCGGGCCACCGCTGCCCTGGCGAAAAGGCGACCATCGAAGTGATGAAAGTGAGTCTCGATTATTTGGCCAATCGCATTGAATATGAATTGCCCGAGCAAGATTTAAGCTATCGCTTCGTCGATATGCCGACGATTCCAAAAAGCAAAGTGATTTTGGCAAAAGTAAAGCGAAAAAGTTAAAGCCGGAAATATGCCGGCTTTATTCTTTGATCCCTTCCAGCCATTCCGAGTAGCAAACATCGCATAACGTTTCTTCTCGTTCTTTCGCTTCGTAAAAAAAGGAAATGTAATGGACGTGCTGTTCTTCAATGGCGTCATCGCAATAGAAACATTTATTTTGCAATTTCTTTCATCCTTTGCTTACATTTATTCAGCATTTATTTTTTCCAACCGGAAAATGAAACATTCAAGTTGTGAAATGATTTTTTTTGCGTTACATTTATACAATGGACGTTCTTTCTAATGGCTATGCATGTAGGTTTTTTAGTCGTTGGAACATGCGATTCGCGTTTTGAAACGGCATTGGCTGGTGCAGAAGATGTTCTAAAATGGCCGCTTCGCTAAGCGAGTGTGTTTTTCAAATCCAATTTTTATCATGCAGATGGAAAGGAAATGGTGGAATGCGGATGTATCGGGCTTTATCGATTGCAGGAGCTGCCGCTAGAGGCGGCGCTGGCATACAAGCGGATTTAAAAACGTTTCAGGAACTCGATGTTTATGGAATGAGCGCGATAACAGCAATCGTTGCCACTCATCCAGAAACAAAACAAGGAATTTTTCCGCAACCGCTTGAAGCGCTTGAAGCGCAGCTGTATACGATTTTAAGCGATATTGGAGTGGATGCGCTTAAAACCGGGATGCTATTTACGGAAGAAGTGATCGCCTTCATCGCGGATTGGCTAAAGGCGGCGGAAACGGACAACATCGTCGTCGATCCGGTGATGATTGGAAAAATGGGTTCCGCATTGTTAAAAGACGATGCGATTGATGCAATGAAAAAAAAGTTAATTCCTCTCGCCAAAGTGATTACGCCGAATATGCCTGAAGCCGCTCGTTTGCTTGATATGGATGAGCTGACAACAGTGAACGATTTAAAAGCTGCTGCAAAAGCGCTCCATGAATTTGGTCCTCAATATGTTCTCGTGAAAGGCGGGCGGCTGGAAGGCCCAGCGACGGACATATTGTATGATGGCGAACAATATTATATATTGGAGTCGCCCCGCATCGACACCATCCATACGAACGGCGCCGGCTGCACGTATTCCGCTGCCATTGCGGCAGAACTTGCAAAAGGGAAGCCGGTTCCCGCAGCAGTAGAAAAAGCAAAAAAGTTTATTACAGCGGCGATTCGCCATTCGTTTGGCTTTAAACGCGGAGTGGGTCCGACGTATCATGCAGCGTTTGGCAAATATGACGAAAAGAGCGTGCGCGTAACGATAGAAAAATAGACAAGCTGGAAACTGGCGTGAGGAGAAAAGGAGAAGGCAATGGAAGAGAACATCATCATTTTGCTAAAATATATTTTTTTAGGGCTGCTGCAGGGGGTTACGGAGCCGATTCCGATTTCTTCAAGCGGACACCTCGTTTTGGCGCAGCATTTTATGGGGATATCGACGGATAAGCTCACGTTTGAACTCCTTGTGAATACAGGCTCGCTCATTGCTGTTTTGCTTATTTACCGGCATGATATCGCCCGTTTGCTGAAAAATGGGCTGGCTTACTTGGCGACCCGCAATGAAGAGGCGAAAGCGGATTTTCGTTTTATTGTGTATTTAATTATTGGAACGATTCCAGCAGGTCTTGCCGGCGTTTTTTTTGAAGAGCAAATTTCAACGATTATTAAAGGCGGCGTCATCGGTGTTGCGATTACGCTGCTGATTACCGGAGTTGCGCTGTTTCTCATTCGCAACCTTCGCGGCCGCAAACAAGACAAAGATTTGCGCCTTCGTGATGCGGTGATTGTCGGTCTGGCGCAAATGATTGCGCTCATCCCAGGGATCAGCCGTTCAGGTGCAACGATCGTCGCTGCGATGGGGCTTGGAATGAAACCCGACACCGCTTTGCGATTTTCATTTTTGCTGTATATCCCGGTCAGTTTAGGCGGCGCTCTTCTCAGCGCAGCCGACATGATTCAGGATTCGGATTTAATGGCATTGTTTATCCCATATTTGCTCGCTTTCCTTGCTTCGCTTATCGCTTCTTATTTTGCATTGAAATGGTTTATGGGCATTATGCGCAAAGGGAATTTAATTTACTTCAGCATCTATTGCTTTGTCGTCGGGATCGCGGTGCTGCTTTTTGCTTAGCCAGCGCAGCGGCTGCGTTTTCATAGACTCCACGGCGTTTTGTGGGGTTTTTGTCATTGTTGGGACAGATTCTTTTTATGAGGTTGATAGATTGGCGCGAAATCGCGTACAGTTAATGAGTAGGCAAACGTTTTGCCTGCCAAATTTTGTGTGAATCGGGGAATGGAAAATGCCTGTATTTTTGCTTGTAGGAATTGCCGGTGCAATCGGGTCGATGCTACGTTATGGCCTCAGTCTGCTTTTTCCGTTTTCAGGGGATTCGTTTCCGATTGCAACCGTTTTTGCAAATTTGCTCGGCAGCTTTATTCTTGCGTATCTGCTCGCTCTCTTTTCAGGAAAAAGACAGCTTTCTGAAAAGCTCGAGGCGATGATTTATATCGGTCTGCTTGGATCATTTACAACGTTTTCCGCTTTTAGCGGCGAAACGGTTTTATTGCTGCAGAATCAAGCTTATTTGTTGGCGTTTTTAAATGTGTTCATTAGCGCAGCCGGCGGCTTTTTTGCAGCGCTGTTCGGTTTTTCCGTTGGAAAGCGAGCTTTAGGAGAAGGGAGTGAAGCGTCGCAATGATGAATATGTTTCTCGTTGCCATTGGCGGTTTTTTTGGCGCGATAGCACGCTACAGCGTGACGCGCGCGCTGACGAGAAATTTTACGGGGACGTTCCCGCATGCGACATTGTTCGTGAATGGACTCGGTTCATTCCTTCTCGGCATTATGCTTGGCTTTCAAATTACGTCGACGGCAAATTTGCTGTTTGCAGTTGGCTTTCTCGGCGCATTCACAACGTTTTCTGCGATTAACGGTGAACTGCTTGCACTTAAACAGGATAAAAATTGGGTGTTTTTTGCGAATTATGCCGTTTTGACGTATTTGTTTGGGATTGTCATTGCCTTTGCCGGCTTTTTGACTTCTTTGCTGATGCTCGAATTGCACATGCACTTACAGCATAGTTATTTTATGTTAAAATAAAATGTTGTGGCTCATCTAGCAATCTTTTTTACGGCTTATAGTCAGGAGGAAATAGAGTGAAAGTTTCAAAATTCGGAGGCTCATCCGTTGCGAGCGGAGAGCAGATCCGCAAAGTTTTCGATATTGTTCAATCGGATCCTGAACGGAAAGTCATCGTCGTATCCGCGCCGGGAAAACGTTTTGCCGATGATGTGAAGACAACCGATCTATTGATTGGGCTGGCAGAACGCTATGTGAAAGATGGCAAAGCAGCTGCTGAGCTGGAAGCGGTGATTGTGCGTTACCGTGAAATTGCTGAGCAGTTGGAACTCGACGATGAAATTATTCATGAAATCGAAGCGGATTTTGCCCAACGGCTTAAATTGCGCGATGATCCGGAGCGTTTTATCGATTGCATCAAAGCGGGCGGAGAAGACAACAATGCAAAATTGATTGCCCGTTATTTTCAGAGCCAAGGGGTAAATGCGGTTTACGTCAATCCGAAAGAAGCCGGATTGCTCGTCAGCGATGAAATTGGAAATGCGCAAGTTCTTCCGGAGTCGTATGACAATTTATATAAATTGCGGGATAAACAAGAAATCATCGTATTTCCAGGCTTTTTCGGATACTCTCCAGAAGGGCGCATTGTGACGTTTCCACGCGGCGGCTCCGACATTACGGGAGCGATTTTGGCGGCTGCTTTAAAAGCGGATTTGTATGAGAACTTTACGGACGTTGACTCGGTTTATGCCGTGAATCCGAACATCGTCAAAAACCCGAAGGAAATCACGGAGCTGACGTATAAAGAAATGCGCGAGCTCGCCTATGCCGGTTTTGGCGTGTTTCATGAAGAAGCGCTTGCTCCTGCGTTTCGCGCCGGCATTCCGGTCTGCGTTAAAAATACAAACAATCCGCAAGCGCCGGGGACGATGATCGTCGCTGAGCGCAAACATAACGGCAATCCGGTCGTAGGAATTGCATACGATAACGGTTTTCTCAATATATACGTGGAAAAGTATTTAATGAACCGTGAAATCGGATTTGGCAGAAGGCTGCTGCAAATTTTTGAAGAAGAAGGTTTATCGTACGAACATACGCCTTCAAGCATCGACAGCATCAACGTTATCTTCCGTGCGAATCAATTAGATGCGGAAAAAGAAGCGCGCTTGCTGAGCCGCATTGAAACGGAGCTTCAACCAGATAAAGTGTCGCTCGAACGGAACATCGCTTTGATCATGATCGTCGGGGAAGGCATGAATCAAACGATCGGTGTCGCTGCGAAAGCGGTAACTGCGATTCAAAATGCAAATGTAAATATTGCGATGATTAACCAAGGTTCATCGGAAGTGAGCATGATGTTCGGCGTAAAAGAGTCAGATGTCGAAAAAGCCGTGAAGTCGATTTACGAAGCTTTTTTCGGAGAAAGTGAATAAAATATAAAACAGGCGGTCGTTTAGCGGCCGCCTGTTTTTAGCTCCAACTGTTCGTCTTCGCTCCCATGGAAATGCGGAGGATGTTTTATGCGAAGCCTTCGTGCAATTTGGTTTTTTCTTCAACATGATAGCGATGCCAAAGCAAAAAAATGAGAATGGTCCATAGCTTTCGGCTGTGATCGTGCGCTGCTAGCGCGTGTTCATCCAGCAAAGCCAACGCTTTTTGTTTATCGATGATGCCATCCAGGCTGCTTGCGATGATCGTTTCTTTTGCAAAGCCATACATTTCGTTGCGCAGCCAATGGTTGATCGGCACGGGAATCCCGAGCTTTTTTCGCTGCAGTACAGATTGGGGAACGAGTCCTTCCATCGCTATTCGCAGCACGTATTTCGTCGTTCGTTTTGCCAATTTTGCTTTCGTAGGAATTTGTCTCGCAAGGTTAAACAAATCTTTGTCCAAAAAAGGGTAGCGCAGCTCAAGATTGTGGCTGCCTGCGATTTGATTTGCCGTTGCTAAAATGTCGTCTTTCAGCCAAGTGTGCAAGTCGATGTACTGCATTTTCATGCTGTCATCATACGCTTTTGCTTCAGAAAACAACGTTGTCGTTACGTCTGCAGTCGAAATCGCAGCATCGTAGCCAATCAGCAATTGCTGTTTTTCTGATTCATTAAAAATATTTGCGTTTCCAATGTAGCGGGCTTCGATTGGAGTCGTTGCACGCCACAAATAATTTTTTCCTTTCATTCTTTCCGGAAGCCGAAGAGCCAATTTGTGAAGCGCCCGGTTCAGCCAGCCGGGCAAATAGCGAAACAGAAAGCGGGCATACGGTTCGCGGTAAATCTTGTATCCGCCAAACAGTTCATCCGCTCCTTCTCCGGTTAAAACGACTGGCGCGTGTTTGCGCGCTTCGCGTGCAGCAAAAAATAACGGGATGGCGGCCGGATCTGCGATCGGTTCTTCAAAAGCGCGAATGACTTGCGGAAGCATTTCGATGACTTCTTCGGGCGTGATCATTTTCGCGTAATGTTCTACATTGAGCCGATCGGCTGTGTCTTTTGCCCATTCGATTTCCGAATAGCCGGATTCAGCAAATCCGACGGTAAACGTTTTGATGCCGGGATTGAATTGTTTAGCGATAGCAGCGATGCTTGCGGAATCGATGCCGCCTGACAAAAAAACGCCAATGCGATCGGCGCCCTGAATGTGGGATTTAATCGAACGGGTTAAAAGCTGTTTTACCGCTTCTGTGAAAGAGCGCGCATCTTTGTTCATGGGATGGAATGTTAACTTAAAGTAACGTTTTGCTTCAGCCGCCTGGGAATGGACATGGAGCGTGCAGCCAGGCGGGACGGATGCTAAACTTTTCATGTTTTCTCTCAGAGAATGCGATTCCGGTACGTATTGAAACGAAAAATAATGCTGCAAAGCGGTTTGGTTGATTTTGAATGGGTGAATGCACGCTTGCAGTTTTGATTTTGCAGTTGCAAATTTGAAACCGGCATTTGTTCGCAAATAAAATAGCGGTTGAATGCCAAACGGATCGCGGGCGGCAAGCAGCGTTTGCTGTTTTTCATCCCAGATTGCGAATGCGAATTTCCCCCGCAAGTGCTTGGCGCAGGCACTGCGATATTTGTCATATAAAAAGGCGATCACCCATTCATTGGTCACGCAATCAGCAGAAAGCGGAAGGCGAAACTTTTTTAAACATTCATCTTTGTTGTAAATTTCTCCTTCAAATACAACGGAATAGCGGCTGAAAAACTTCTCTTTTTTGTCCGCGTGAAATTGATTGTTTCGCAATTCACAATAAAAACCGCTCAATCTTTTCTTACCTCCATCAATCGACAGTGTTTGCTATAAAGACTGAGCGGTTGGAAAAAAAGTTTCACATCCGGACAGTTAGCTTGAAATTGTTTCGTCTTGTTTTGGCTTAACGAGAAAGCCGCAAACGGCAATGAACGCCAAGACGCCCCAAAAAATGGCTTTCCACTCTGTACTTTGTGGAACGTGTTCCGGTATCACAGCGAGCGCGGGATGTGCAAGCGTGATCAGAACGAGTTTGACGCCGACCCAGCCGACGATTGCGAATGCAGCTGTTTCCAATGCCGGGCGTTTATGCAGCAGCTGTACAAACAGCGTGGCAGCAAAACGCATAATAATCACGCCGATTAAACCGCCGAAGAAAATGACAAGAAATTGAGCGCCGTCCATGCCGCCGATTGCCGGCAATGATGTTTCCGGCAATGCAATTGCTAAGGCAAACGCGGCTAAAATCGAGTCGATGGCAAAGGCGATGTCGGCAATTTCCACTTTGAGCACTGTCATCCAAAAGCCGGATTGTTTTTTCGGCTTGAATTCTTTTTCTTTCCCGTTCGCACGGTGGGCTAAATACGTTTGAACGAGATGGTTAATGCTTAAAAACAAGAGATAAGCCGCACCGATCGCCTGGATTTGCCAGATGTTGACGAGAAACGAAATGATGAACAGGGCGGCAAAGCGTAAAATGACCGCACCGGCCAATCCGTAAAACAATGCTTTTCTTCGCTGTTTTTCCGGCAAATGTTTAACCATGATCGCCATGACGAGCGCGTTGTCCGCAGCGAGTATGCCTTCAAGGCCGATCAATATGATAAGCACCCATAAATATTCAAGAACAATCGCTGTTTCCATCCCAGAAATCCCCCTCGAAAGATAAAAATGACCTTTACGGTCTTGTTCGGTAAAGGCCATTAAAAAACAAAAAACCTTCACCGAATCACCGGCAAAGGTCTTGCTAACAACTTGGCAAGTTGCCAACAAAGCCGAGGATTGCTCCTGGATTGACGACTTTGCTGTTAAAGCTACTCCCCTTTGGGTTATGTATTGCTGTTTCATCTCTACTATAAAAGAAAAATTGGCTGGCGTCAATGAAAAAAGTGGAACGTGCTTTAAAAAATTAAAGCAGCGGCTTTTTAGAAACGATGACGCCGTCTTCGTCTGCATAAACATAATCGCCAGGCCGCCAGTTTACGCTTCCGAAGGAAAACGTTCCGTTGCGTTCGCCTTCCCCTTTCTTTTTGCTTTTCAATGGATTGGTGCCGAGCGCAAAAATTCCGACATCGATGTTGGCAAGATCCGCTGAATCGCGGACGCATCCATTAATAATGACGCCGGCAATGCCTCTTGATTCAGCGATGCCTGCAAGACGGTCTCCCATTAATGCGCATTTTTTTGAGCCTCCGCCATTTACGACGATAACGGAGCCTTCAGGAACGGTTTCAAGCGCTTCTAAAAAAAGAACATTGTCTTCAAAAACGCTGACCGTTTCAATTTTTCCATAAAAACGTTTGCGTTTTCCATACGATTTAAATTCCAGTTCACAAACTTGCACTTCACTGGCATGTTCGTCACATAGATCGGCCGTTTTAAAGTTTTTCATCCTTTTAATTCCTCCCATTTGACTCTGTCTGATTCAAAGATGATGCTTACACATACATTATCGTAGCAGAAGAATGCAGGATTGCGCTACCTTTCGTTCGGAATCCATCCCAATGCTTGAATGTGGTATGCTTACTAATAGCAAAATTGTGAAAGGTGAGAAGTTTAGCATGAAAGAAATTTCAACTTCGCTGATTATCGATGAAGCGATTCATAAACTTCACCATGCAAAAAGCGGCAAGTCTGCGCGGATGATTGTCGAACAGCTTTATGCCGTCCGGGCTTATTGCGATTTGCTGATTAAAACTTATGAACGGGATACGAAACCTCAAGCGCAGCCTTCGAAGCCGAACGTGACAAAGCAGACATTGGTCAGCAATTTATTGGATGATGACGACGATTCAATTTTTGATTTTTAATGGTTATAGCCGTCTACAATTTTTTCGAGTCTGCCCGTTTCAGGATCGATGATAAGCCCATGAACGGCAACATCTTTTGGAAGAAGCGGATGGTGTTGAATGATGCTGACACTTGTTTTGACGCCTTCTTCAACCGTGTCAAATCCTTTTAGCCATAAATCGAGATCGATGCCTGCATGCTTCAGCGTTGTCAGCGTTTCTTCAGAAGCCCCGCGCTGAACGGCTTTTGCAAGAATCGTCTTTGAATCAAGGCGCTGCATTCCGCAATCGCGGTGTCCAACGACACAAATTTCTTCTGCATTCAGTTCATAAACGGCAACGAGAATGCTGCGCATAATGCTTCCGAATGGATGCGACACGATCGCTCCGCCATTTTTAATAATTTTAACGTCGCCGTTTTTTAAGTTCATCGCATTTGGCAGCAGCTCGACAAGCCGCGTATCCATGCATGACAGAACGACGAGCTTTTTATTCGGAAACTTTGTCGTTTGATATCGTTCGTATTGTTTTTTTTCAACAAACGTTTGATTGAATTTTAATATTTCATCCAGCATCGTCAATTGCGATTCCCCCGATTTGGTAAAAATGATGTAATGATTTCTTAGTATACATCAATTTTAAAAGCATGCAATCATTTGCGGCATCATTATTTTGTTAGAAGAAACAAAACGGAATGGAGGGCAAATCATGAAAGCTTTTTTAGCGCTTGGTGCGCTGAATGCGTTTCTGGCTGTCGCACTGGGGGCATTTGGCGCCCATGGCTTGGAGGGAAAACTTTCAGAACGCTTGATGGACACGTATAAAACAGCGGTCCAATACCATATGATGCATGCGCTGGGGCTTGTCTTTGCCGCGCTGCTGGCAGATCGCCTGGCAGGTTCGAGCTTGATTCAATGGGCCGGCTGGCTGATGTTTCTTGGAATCGTGCTTTTTTCCGGGAGCTTGTATGCATTGAGCATGACGAATATCGGCGCGCTTGGCGCCATTACTCCGTTTGGAGGCGCAGCTTTTTTAACGGCGTGGCTGCTTATCGCTTTTGCAGCTGCCAAAGCGCTGTAAAAAAATCGGCTGAAGATGCCGATTTTTTTTGTGCGATGAGGTGATAGCGCGTCATTCAGAGTTATTTTTGGTTTTCACCAGTTATCGATAGGGAGTCATGCATTGGGCGGGCGTTTATCTGGAAGGATAGGTTTCCAGCGTGTAAGGATACGTATATTCAATCGGTTCGTCAAAGGTCACGTAATCGACGTACACCATTAAAATAAGATATCGCCGATCGGATTGCGGGTCGCGCAAAATGACGTGATCACGGCCGGCAGCTAAAATCTCGCCTCGAAAGACTTTCGCATTCCACTTTTCATTATTTTCAAATGTTGCGTATACGGTTGCGATCTTGCCGCGGTTTAAGCGCAATATATTTTCGACATACGACTGTTCTTCAGGCAGCTGGCCGCCAGGTCCTGGCCCGATGCCGGAAGGAACCGGAACGGTCATTGAGCTGGGCGCTTGCTGCTGATTGCCTTGAGGCGTTTGCGGAATCGGCTGCGTTTGCTGCCCCTGCATTTGCTGAGCTTGGTAGTATTGAGCTGGATATTGGCCATAATACGGATATTGTTGGCGATAGTAGTATTGAACCAAAAAAATCATTCCTTTCATTTTCAATTATTTTTAAAAGCGGGCCGTTCATCGGCTTGGCTTTTTGTCAATAGACACTTGGGCAATCGGATTGCGTCGGACTATAAAAACAATGGGTTTTAAAGCGCCCCGAATTCCACTGGCCATACCACTGTGCAGGGCAGGCGCCGGGACCGGGATTGAAAAACCAAAGGCTGTAGGTTGCCGGATGAAAGCGTTCGCCTTGGATGGTTCTTCTTGCCAGCCGTTTGTCTTGTTCTCTTGCCCGTTGATAAAAGTATCCTTTCATTGTGGCTTCGAAGCCGCCGGGGCGCTGAAAAACCATTTGTTCGATCGTTCGGATGTTGACAAAATCCAAACAGTCGGCGAGAACGCGATTGACCCCTACGTTGCCGACCATGAGCATTCCGAGTTCTCCGTCGCTTTCCGCTTCCGCCCGCATGAGCCGTGCAAGCAATTCAACTTCTTTTTCATTGTGGGGAATGACTGCCATTCACTCACCTCTTTTACAATCGATGATCTTAAGATCAAGGTGTTTGCCCAAACAGCTTATGCAAAAAAAAGAAAAAAGTGCATCTTAGAGCTTGGATATCCCGGAAAAAGCCTATGCATGCGAAGGATGAGCTCGGAGACTGAAGAGAATGGGGAACTGATAAATTGAGGATGGCAGCAGAAAAATAAAAAACTTCCGCACTCACAGCAGTGAATGCAGAAGTGATGAGCTACACGGCCAAAAATTGTGAAATGCTATCTTTCCTCAGCAAGTTTCCAACGAAAAATGGCCCAAACTCGGCGTATTTTGCACTGGCTTCATCAAAGCGCATTTCATGAACGATCTTTTTAAATTGAAGGACGTCATGCGCGAACAAAGTGACGCACCATTCCCAATCGTCAAAGCCGATGGATCCGCCAATGATCTGCTTGACTTTGCCCGCATATTTTCGTCCAATCATCCCATGGCTGTACATCAGCTTGCGTCTTTCTTCCATTGGCAGCGTATACCAGTTTTGATTTACGTTGCGGCGCTTGTCCATGGGGTAAAAGCATATGTGGTTCCATTCCGGCAGCTCGGGTTTAAGCCGTGATTGGATAAACGGATCCGTTTCAGGGTCGACATCTTTTTGAGGCATATAGTTGCCCAACTCAGTGACGGAAACGTAAGAATAGACAGGAATCGTATATTCGGCAAACGTTGTTTTGTTAAAGGCATTTTCGATTTCGTTTAATTCTTGCATCGTCGGGCGAAGGATCATGATCATGAAATCCGCTTTTTGACCGACGATGGAGTAAAGGGTGTGCTCGCCTTCGCGTTTTTGTTTGACTTCCTCCCATTCATTTAAAAAGCTGAGAAATTCATTGACGGCCGCTTCCCGTTCGTCTTCTGACAGCGTTTTCCAGGCGGCCCAGTCCATTTTTCGAAAATCATGAAGAATATACCAACCGTCTAACGTTTGCGGTGCTTCACTCACTACAGAACCCTCCTCAATTCAATGTGCTCTTTCATTTATTTCAACTATACCATAGCGGAAATATGGAAAGAAAACGAACAAGTGAACGCTTTCTAACAATTCCCAGTGGCTTATGCATTCGGCGCCCCGCAGCATGGCGGGGTCCGCCGGCGCGCCGCGCGCTTGCAAATGCATCTTGCTGCAATCGGCAGAGGCCATTGAAAGCAAGCTTCGCTTTAGACGTTCAGCGGGAGGAGCACTTTGTTTGACCGTTCAGCGACGCGTTCATAATAGAATTGGAATCTTTCGGCTTCTTCCGAGTCCAAGTCGGTTTGGATGACGGGCCCGTTTTTTTGCAGCAGTTGGATGAGCCGTTCATTTAATTCAGCGTGAGAGATGGATTGCCGTGAAATTTCAGCCAGAGAAGCCATCGTTTCTGGATAAATGGGAGGCCGGCGATCCGGAGCAGAGCGTGCTGCGCGCTCGTAAAACTGTTCAATGACGCGCGCTCGATCGGATCCGCTTCCGCTCGTGCATAAATAGACCTGCACGGCTGCCCCGCCGCGAATGCGGCGTTGGGAGATTCCTGCAAACTTTTTTCCATTTACGCTCAAATCGTATTTTCCCGGACAGTAAGATCCGATAATTTCACCGGTTTGAAAGTCAATGCCGTACGGCGCCAACAGCATTTTCAGCAGAGCGGCCATGGTTTCAAACGCTTTTTCAATGGAAAGGCCGTTGTCTTTTTCATGCAAAATCAGTGATAGGTTGTAGATGCCTTGATCGAGGACGACGGCCAGCCCGCCGGAATTGCGTACGATAACGTTCCAGCCGTCTTTTTTTAAAAACTCGACGCCTTCTTTGAGTTCGGGCAGCCGTCCATCTTGAATCCCGAGAACGATTGTTTTATCGTGAATCCAAGATCGGGCGATGGGAAGGGATCGTTTTTGGCCGACGGCTTCACAAAGGGCGTCATCGAGCGCAAACGACGCCAGCGCATCATGTTGAGGCGCAAATTGGGAGTTTTCAATGAATCTCCACGTTTGTTGCGATAAGATAGAATATATATCCATTTGTTCCACTTCCTTGGTTTGTTTCAAGTGCCTTTTGCTATTATAGCATGTTCAATCGGTGGAGTTGAAAGAGGGGATTTTATGATTCGCAATGAAAAATTGCATGAAGAAAAAGTGTTTAAAGATCCGGTTCACCGCTACGTCCACGTGCGCGACAAGCTCATTTGGGACTTAATCGGGACGAAAGAGTTCCAGCGGCTCCGGCGGATTCGCCAGCTGGGAACGACTTTTTTTACTTTTCATGGCGCGGAGCACAGCCGCTTCAGCCATTCGCTCGGCGTCTATGAGATCATGCGCCGGATCATTGAAAATTTGCAGCAGTTTGCAAAATGGAGCGAAGAAGAGCGGCTGCTTGCTTTGTCCGCGGCGCTGCTGCATGATATAGGCCATGGACCTTTTTCACATACGTTTGAAAAAGTGTTTCATCTCGATCATGAAAGCTTTACTGAGGAGATTATTCTCGGCGATACTGAAGTCCATGCGGTTTTGGCAAAAGTGGATCAAGATTTTCCGCAGCAAGTCGCCGATATCATTGCCAAAACATCAGAAAACCAATTGATTGTCAGCCTGATCTCAAGCCAAATTGATGCCGATCGGATGGATTATCTGCTGCGCGACGCGTATTTTACCGGCGTCAGTTACGGCCAGTTTGATCTCGAGCGGATTTTGCGCGTAATGCGCTACCATAACGGACAAGTCGTCATTAAGTCGACAGGCATGCATGCCGTCGAGCATTATATTATGAGCCGCTACCAAATGTATTGGCAAGTGTATTTCCATCCGGTTTCGAGAAGCGCTGAAGTGATCTTAAGAAAAATTTTGCACCGCGTAAAAGATTTAACGGCAGAAGGATATCGATTTCAACAGCCGCCTGAAGCGTTTTCATCGTTTTTTACGGAGAAAGTCGACTTGTCGGAATATTTGCGGCTTGATGAATCGGTTGTCATGTATTTTTTCCAGCAATGGCAATACGAAGATGATGAGATTTTGGCGGATTTATGCCGGCGGTTTGTCAACCGCAAGCTGTTTAAATACGTTGAGTTTAATCCGATGCAGGTCAAAGAATGGTATGAACTGTATGAAGCGTTTCAAGAAGCGGAAATCGATCCGGAATATTATTTGATTCTTGACTCTTCTTCTGATTTGCCCTACGATTTTTATCGTCCAGGCGAAGAGGAAGAACGGATTCCCATTCAATTGCTGATGCCTAACGGAGAAGTTCGGGAACTTTCAAGAGAATCCGAGCTCGTTGACGCCATATCGGGAAAAAAACGTACGGATCACAAATTGTATTTTCCGATTGATCGCATTGAAGATCTGTCGGCGAACGGCAAGGCTAAACGGAGGATTATTGAACTGCTGAAGCGGGAGGAGAAGTAACATGCTGGAAGAGCATGCCAAATTATTGGCCGTTTTGAAAAGTGCGGGTGAAATAGCCGGAAGAAAAAAATTGCAAAAAATGATTTACATCGCAAAGAAGTTAAACTATCCTTTTCATGAAAAATACGATTTTCATTTTTACGGCCCTTATTCTGAAGAAGTGACATTAAAAATGGAAGAGCTGACCAATTTAGGCCTCGTTATCGAAACGGAAGAAAAAGTGAAAGGCTACGTGCAATACCGCTATGCATTGTCGGAAGAAGGCAATCGTTTTTTAGCGAACTACAATGTAGCGCTTCCAAAACTTTCGAGCTGTGTGCATTTGTTGAATCAACAGAGTTCGCGCTTTCTTGAGCTCGTTGCAACGATGCTTTATTTTGAACATTTGCCAAAAGAGAAGATGCTGCAAAAAGTGGCCGTCGTTAAAGAGAAGCAGCTGTATACTGATGGCGAGATCGAGGATGCGCTGCAATTTATCGAGCGCCTACAAGCTTTCATCCAGTGATTGTTTGCTTCGTTCGATGGCCATCCGGAGCCGCGCTGCGGCTTTTTGGGCAATGGCGCAGCGAAGGATGAAGAAAGCGAAATAGCCAGCGAGGATGATGCCAAAGGTTGCTGTAAAAATGGCAGCGTAAGAAATTAAAAAAAGGTGCAGATCCGGCAGCTGTTTATTCGGAAATGGCAGCAGCAAAACTAGAGTGGCACATTCAAATGCGATGGCAGCAGCGATGATGAGGACATGAGCCGACTGCTTGCGGCAATGCGCCAGCCATGCCTGATAAACGGCGATGAAACAGCATGTAGACAGCGTGATGCCCATGGCGGAAGCCAGCGAAAAATCGCCTGCCAGCCAAAAAAAGAATATAAACGCCAAACTTGCACTGAACCCTGTTCCAATTCCAAAAAATAACGCGCCGTGACGTAAAAGCATGGTTTTCATGCAGTTATAGACCCTTTCTGAGCCGAGTTTTGTATATGTATATACCCGAGTTCTTGTAAATATTACGGCGTTTTTTGCCTTCGATGTTCGGAACTTGGAGGCCAAGGCTTGAAATTTTTGTCTTTCCATTTGCGGCCAGCGGTTTTTGAGAAGCTTTTCATTGACATGCGGTGGAAATTTTTATATTCTATATATGAATATATGCTCATACATGCAAATTTTGTTGAAAAAATTGGATGGCAAAAGGCGCTGTTCAGCGATTTGCAAACTTTTGGCGAGCATGCTGTCAAGCGGGAAGGCAGAAACTTTGAATATCTTGCCTGCTTAGGCCTAACGCTGGACCGCGGCATGTTTAACATGGAGAAAGCTAGGGGAATGCCAAATGGAAAACGAACAGAAGCACCGTGAAACACATGAAGCGAATAAACGGGTTTTATGGATCAGCTTCCTGATGATTGCGGCCTATATGGTTGTAGAAGCGATCGGAGGAATGCTGACCAACAGTTTGGCTTTGTTGGCGGATGCAGGGCATATGCTCAGCGATGCCCTGTCACTTGGATTCGCATTATTGGCTTTTGTTTTTGGAGAAAAAGTCGCCGATTACAGCAAAACCTTTGGGTATAAGCGGCTTGAAATTTTGGCGGCGGTGTTAAACGGAGCGGCGCTCATACTCATTTCGATTTATATTTTATATGAAGCAATCAAACGTTTTCAGGATCCGCCAGAAGTGGCTTCAGCAGGAATGCTGGCGATTGCGTCTGTTGGCTTAATGGTAAATCTTTTTGTTGCCTGGATGATGATGCGCGGCGGAGATGTTAAAGAAAATTTGAATTTGCGCGGCGCTTACCTGCATGTCATCAGCGACATCCTCGGATCGATCGGTTCCATTGCTGCTGCATTGCTGATCCTGTTCTTTGGTTGGAGCTGGGCCGATCCGCTTGCCAGTGCCGCGGTTGCGCTGCTCGTTTTGCGCAGCGGCTATAGGGTCGCGAAATCAGCGATCCATATTTTGATGGAAGGCGCGCCAAAGGATGTCGATGTGAATGCGGTTATTGAAACGATTCAACAATCATCCGGCATTCAAAGTTTGCACGATTTGCACATTTGGTCGATTACGAGCGGATTAAATGCGCTGTCCTGCCATGCCGTTGTCGATGCGCACATGTCGATTGCAGAAAGCGAACGGCTGCTGCATCAACTTGAATCCGCGCTTGAACGTCTAAATATACATCATATGACCATTCAATTAGAAACGGCTGAACATCCGCATAGCCATGCTTTGCTATGCCAGGTGGAGCCTGATTCTTCAGGACGCCGCCATCATCATCATTGACAGAAGCTGAAATTGTTTTTTGCTAGATATGCGGCAAAAAGATGAGCTGGTATAAAAACAAGACGGCAAATCCATACAGGAGCGGATGAACGCTGCGCCATTTTCCGCATGCGATTTTCATCAATGGATACGAGATAAATCCTAAAGCAATTCCAGTTGCAATGCTTGATGTGAGCGGCATGCTGATAACAATGAGAAATGCTGGAAAAGCTTCATCAAAATCGGTCCAATTGATCTTGCCTAAATGGCTTGCCATTAGAGCGCCAACGATGATCAGGGCTGGCGCTGTTATCGCAGAAACACTGGATACCGCGCTGACGAGCGGGCCAAAAAATGCCGCAATGACGAATAAAATACTGACAACAAGCGATGTCAAACCGGTTCTTCCCCCGGCAGCGACGCCCGTCGAAGATTCGATGTAGGCGCTCGTTGGACTCGTTCCAAAAACCGCTCCCGCTGTTGCAGCGATCGAATCCGCCAGCAGTGCATGGCGCGCTTTTGGAAGCCTGCCGTTTTTCATTAATCCCGCTTGTTCTGCGACGCCGATCATCGTGCCGGTCGTATCAAACAGCGTAACAATCAAAAATGAAAAAACGACCGCATACAATCCGTATTGAACGACATCGATGAATGCTTGCAGCGGATTTCCAAAGATAAAAAATGCGGGCATTGCCGGCATTTCGACAAACCCGTCTGAAAATGTGAGCTGGCCGGTGAAGGATGCAATCGCCCCGGTTAAGATCATTCCGATAAACAGCGCTCCTTTTACATTCATTGTCATCAGGACGATGGTTATCGCCAAGCCGATCAGAGCCAGGATAACCGAAGGAGAATGCAAATCGCCCAATGCGACAAGATTGTCGCGATGATCCACAATAATGCCGGCCATGCGCAGTCCGATGAACGCGATAAACAAACCGATGCCGGCAGAAATTCCATATTTTAAGTTTGTTGGAATGGCTTCGATTAATTTTTCGCGAAACGGCGTCAATGATAAAATAATGAATAAAACGCCTGCAGCGAAAACCGCCCCGAATGCGACTTCATACGGAATGCCGGCCTGCCCGACAACGGAAAAAGCAAAGTATGCGTTTAAGCCCATGGCAGGCGCGATGGCGATGGGGTAATTGGCAAAAAGCGCCATCCAAAGCGTTCCGATAACCGATGCGATAATGGTTGCAATAAACACTGTATCAAAAGGGACGCCGGCATTGGATAAAATCATTGGGTTGACGACGACGATGTAAACCATCGTTAAAAACGTCGTAATTCCGGCGATGATTTCTGTTTTTGCTGTGGTGTGATGCTCTCGCAATTTAAACAACTTGAGATTCTCCTTACTTGATATGATTTAAAACGGCCATAAAAACACTTTATGATCGTATGCATTTTTTGGAAAAAATGCAAGACAAGGTTTCTTTCTTAATATGGTAAACTGTTGGATAAAGATATTCGGAGGGATGTGCCATGAAAGACATTTTCAAAGACAATTCGGATTTTACGATCATTTCGAACGACTCGACGGACGGGCATGGCGGGTTTGGCGTTGGGACTATTTCGTTAAATAACATGACCCCCGTCATCGTGGATATTGAAGCCAATGAAGCGTTTATCGATCTCGGCGCCATGCATGCGCGCAGCAAAGTCGAGAAGCGAGTGAAATTTATTCATGAAAAAGAGAAAGTGCCCGAGCCGGCGAAACCGTACTGGCTCGTTTGGGTGACGACGGAGCGTTCGGAAAAAGGGCCGTATTATGCGGGAGTGGCGGCTTGCTACATGACCGTGAACAAAGAGGCGAAACGCGGCTATAAAAACTTTCCTGATCATGTGAACAAAATGGATAAATCGCGCAAAGGCCACATTATCGTCGACCATATGGATGATAAATCGAAACGGATTTTAAAAGATTTTTTACAAAACTTTAATGAAGAAATGTGGGAAAATTCGAGCGAAAAGCTAAAAAATGATCTATCGGTTTAAAGCAAGCGAGACTGTGAATCTTTTATGAAAAATGTTCAAAGTGCTTGTCGTTCCAAAGGCAAACCTTTAAAATAGATGTTACATGTGTAAACGAGCTGGCAGGCTTCGGTTCCGTCTGCCGAAATGAAACACATGTTGCTAGGACGCAAAAATGCCCGAGGTTCAATCCCCGGGCATTTTTATTCGGTTTTAATGAACGGCTTCAGTAAGATTTCCCACCATTTTTGTTCTTCTTTTTCAGCGGGCTTCTGCTGTTCTTCTTCCGGTCCGTGAAGCTGGCAATATTCAGTCGGTTCCGTTCCTTTCCTGTAGTACAGCGTTTTTGTTTTTTGACAATTCTCTGTCGCCAGCTGCCCTGTCAACGGATCGACTTCAACGCCGGTGACATTTTTCGTCGGTTCAAATTCAACAACAGGCTCTGATTTCAGGGCATCTTCCATATAATGGGCCCAAATGCGCCTTGCATAGCCGGTGTCATTTACACCGTGAAGCGTTTTTCCTTTATCATAGCCTGTCCATACCGCTGTGACGAGCTGAGGCGTGTAGCCGATCATCCAGCTGTCTGTCGCGGTAGTTCCCGATTTTCCGGCTGCGGGCCTTGAAAGTATGTGCCGAATGGATGCTCCTGTAACGGTTGTATAGCCGTTTAAGCTGTCATCAAACATGCCTGTCATTAAGTTCGTCGCAATAAAAGCCAGATCTTCATCGAGTATGTCCTTTGTTTTTTCTTTATGCTCATAAATGACGCTGCCTTCCCGGTCGGTCACTTTTTCAATAAAATATGGTTTTGCTTCTTTGCCTCCATTGGCCAAAATGGCATAGGCATGGGCCATCTCCATGACAGTGACAGGTTCGGTTCCAAGGGCGAGAGAAGGATATTCAGGCAAGTCTTTTGAAATTCCAACCTTTTTTGCAATTTCCACGAGCTTGTCCAATCCGATCAGCAAATGGGTTTTAACTGCGTACGTGTTGTCAGATACAGCGATGGCTTGCGCCAGCGTAATAAAGTCGTCTGCATACCGATCGCCGTAGTTTCTCGGAGCGTACGCATCAGCTCCGTTATTAAACGCAAAGGTAGTTTTTTCGCTGAGCAGCGGCGTTGACGGTGTAAACCCGTGTTCCAATGCCGCATAATAGAGCAGCGGCTTAAACGTGCTTCCAGGGGCCCGCTTCGCTTTGATGGCGCGGTTAAAACTGCTTTCTTCGTAATTTCGGCCGCCGACGAGCGCTCTGACCGCTCCCGTTTTCGGTTCAATCGAGACAAGCGCGGTTTGCAGCTCGTCGTTGTCTTTAATCGTGTTTTCAATCCATTCTTCCGCTTTTTTCTGCATCTCCGGATTTAACGTTGTATAAACGTTCAGGCCGCCAGCTTCCACCATGTCTTTGCTGAGCCCCGCTTCTTCAATCAAAGCTTCTTCGACGGCATCGAGAAAATAGGGGGCCATCGCTTTCTCTCGGTCTTTCCTCTGTTTAATGGAAAGGTTTTCCGATTCGGCTTCCGTTTTTTCTTCATTGGAGATGTAGCCGCTGTTTGCCATGGCTTCCAACACAATTTCCTGGCGCTGTTTGGCTTTGTCGAACGCATG
>CALKAO010000132.1 GCA_937983115.1 uncultured Caryophanales bacterium | reverse complement strand
CGCTCTTTAAAATACAGATTGACAAGCAACAGCGTCTCGATTAAAATGAAATTAAAATTGCATAGCAAATTCAACTGCCTAAGTTTGATCACAATTCAACGCCCGAATTGTTCCTCAAACTTTTTAAAGCCAGTGACGGGTATGCACCGCGCGTTTTGCCGTGCATGCTAGTTGCTGGCTTTTGTTTTTGCCTATTTGCTAAATGAAAGGAGGGTGAAGGATGTGTCCGGTCCGCTGAAAGGAATTCAAGTTCTTGATTTAAGCCGTGTGCTCGCAGGCCCTTATTGTACGATGACGCTTGGCGATCTGGGCGCGGAAGTGATAAAAGTAGAAATGCCGGGCGGGAGCGATGATACGCGCGAATGGGGGCCGCCGTTTCAAAACGGTGTCAGCGCCTACTATTTGTGTACAAACCGAAATAAACGTTCCATCACTGTGAATTTAAAAACTGAACAAGGCAAAGAAATCATCAAACGCCTCATCCAGCAATCGGATGTGCTCATTCATAATTTTAAACGCAAGACGATTGAAAAGCTTGAACTTGATTATGAACGTGTTAAAGCATGGAATGAACAATTAATCTATTGCAGCATCACTGGCTTTGGCAATTCGGGCCCTTATCAGGATTTATCGGGCTACGATTTTGTCATTCAAGCGATGAGCGGATTGATGAGCATTACGGGAACAGGAGAATCGGGTCCTGTCAAAGTTGGCGTTGCGATATCCGATGTATTGACAGGGTTGAATGCGGCCATTAGCATTTTAGCGGCTTTGAACGAACGGCAGCAGTCGGGATTGGGGCAAAGCATCGATCTTTCACTGTTTGACTCTCAAGTCGCTGCGCTCGTCAATGTGGCCAGCAATTATTTGATTTCAGGCGATATTCCAAAACGATTAGGAAATGAACATCCGAACATCGCACCGTATCAAACGTTTGCTGCGAAAGATCGCGACCTCGTCATCGCCGTCGGAAACGACAGCCAGTTTCAGCGGTTATGCAAAATTTTAAACGAACCTTCGCTCGCTGAAGATGAACGCTACCGCACAAACAAAAAACGGCTGGAAAACCGTGAGGCGCTGACTGCAATATTAACGGAAATTTTCAAGCAAAAAACGGCTGCTGAATGGCAGCAAATCTTGAATGAAGCGGGCATACCGTGCGGCCCGATCAATGACATGAAATCTTTGTTTGAAGAAAAGCAAATTAAAGCGAGAAACATGCTCGTTCATGTTGATCATCCTGCGGCTGGCAGCGTTCCGCTCGTTGGAAGTCCGCTAAAGTTTTCGCGAACGCCGACAACCATTCGAAAACATCCGCCGCAAGCTGGAGAACATAATGAAGAGGTGCTTCATGATTTAGGTTTTACGAATGAGGAAATCGCTCACTATATGGAGAATGGCATCATTTGATAGCGTTTAAAGCTGGAACAATCTTTTGTTCCAATTAAAAATAAATCATTTAAAACATTTGAGGAGGAATGGATTATGGATTTCGAATTATCAAAAGAACAAAAAATGCTTCGCGACATGGTTCGCAGTTTTGTTGACAAAGAAATTATCCCATACATCAAAGAATGGGATGAAAAAGGCGAATTCAACATGAATGTTTTAAAACGCCTGGGCGAACTGGATTTAATGGGCGTCTGCATTCCAGAGGAATATGGCGGTTCGGGGATGGATTACAACTCGCTTGCCATCGTTTGTGAGGAACTTGAGCGCGGCGATACGGCTTTCCGCACTGCAGTCTCCGTCCATACCGGCCTGAACAGCATGACATTGCTGCAATGGGGAACAGAGGAACAGAAACAAAAATACCTCGTTCCGCAGGCAAAAGGGGAAAAAATCGGTGCGTTTGGCTTGACAGAGCCAAATGCGGGTTCGGACGTTGCTGCCATGAACACGACGGCGGTGAAAGAAGGCGACTACTACATTTTAAATGGGCAAAAAACATGGATTTCGCTTTGTGATGTCGCCGATCATTTTCTCGTTTTCGCCTACACAGATAAAAGCAAAAAGCATCGCGGAATTTCAGCATTTATTGTTGAGCGCACTTGGGAAGGCTTTTCGTCAAAAGCAATTAAAGGCAAATTAGGCATCCGCGCTGGAAATACCGGAGAACTTTTCTTTGATAACGTCAAAGTGCCGAAAGAAAATTTGCTTGGCGAAGAAGGCGAAGGCTTTAAAATTGCGATGTCGGCTCTCGACAATGGACGTTTTACGGTTGCGGCCGGTGCATGCGGCATTATTTCCGCATGTTTGGAAGCAAGCGTGAAATATTGCAAAGAACGAAAAACATTTGGCACTGAAATCGGACAGCATCAGCTCGTTAAGCAAATGATTGCGAATATGGAAGCAAAACTTGTGATGAGCCGGCTTCTTGTTTATCGCGCAGGCGAATTGAAAAATCAGGGAAAACGCAATACAAGAGAAACATCGCTTGCGAAATGGCAGGCCTGCAATTTTGCTAATGAAGCAGCAAACGACGCTGTGCAAATTCATGGAGCATACGGCTATTCAAATGAATATCCAGTCGAACGCCATTTGCGCAATTCAAAAGCGCCGGTTATTTATGAAGGAACTCGTGAAATTCATACACTTATGCAAGCGGATTATGTGCTTGGCTATCGCAAAGACAAACCGCTCCGCAAAACCCTTCCGGCTTGGAAAGGCAATTAAAAGAAGTCTAGCATCTCCCGCCGCCCTATGGTATATGTTAGATAGAAAGAGATTATCATAGGACGGTGGAAAGTGATGCATCATACGTATTTTGTTGCTGGACATTCCAGGCTGCCGCAAGGAATGGCTGCGAAAAGTGTGTTTGATACGTTAACCATAACAGCGGAAATTGATAAAAAATACGGCGTTATTATTGAAGCATCGTGCACGCTCGCGACAGAACATGGCCGGGATTTTATCGGCGATTTGCTGCGGGGAATCAGTTTGCGCGATGGGATCGACTATCCTGTAAAATTGATAGAAGAGCATTACAAAGGAAAGGCGACGAATGCATTGATCGCAGCTTTTAAAGATCTGCATGCCAAGTTTGAAGAAATGGTTGCAGGTTAAAACTTCTTGTCGGAAAGACAGGAAGTTTTTTTTTTGGAAAGGCGGCAAATGTGCGCGGAAAAGCGCAGATCCTTGCAGCGGAAAAGCTGGCACTGAAATCTTTTAGAATCAACGGAAAAAGCAGAATAAGAGATTCGCCGCGCGAATGCTGATGCGCAGCTGGTTTGCGGCTTCGAGCGTTGCAAGAATTTGAGAAGCGGTGTAATTTTACTTACAATGCCGCTTCTTTTTCGTTACAATGAAAGAAACGATTGCAAAGGAGGGAATCGCATGAAGTTTGCCACGATCAAAGTGAACGGAAAAGAAACATTGGGGCTTATTCAAAATTCACAAGTCATTGATTTAACAAAAGCATCAGATTTTGCTTTGCCGAGCTCTATGATAGAAGCGATTCAACGCGGCGATGAATTTATACATACAGTGAAGCAATTATTAGAACAAGATCTCAATGACGCAGCGTTTCCGCTTGAATCTGCTGCGCTTATGGCTCCGATTCCGCGCCCGGCAAAAAACATTTTTTGCGTTGGAAAAAACTACGCCGCTCATGCGGTTGAACTCGGAAGTGAAGAAGACATTCCGGCAGCGCCGATCTTTTTTTCAAAAACTCCGACGACAGTCATTGGTCCAGACGCTCGCATTCCAAGGCATGAAAACGTGACAGATGCATTGGATTATGAAGGTGAGCTGGCTGTTATAATCGGTAAAAAAGGATTTGCAATTGCACAGGAAAAAGCATTCGATTATGTGTTTGGCTATACGATTATCAATGATATCACCGCACGCGACCTGCAAAAGCGGCATCAACAATTTTTGCTGGGCAAAAGTCTTGACGGCTCATGTCCAATGGGTCCTTATATTGTACATAAATCGGCGATTGAAGATCCTCACAAACTGAGCATTGAAACAAAAGTAAACGGTGAAATCAGACAAAAAGCGTCAACTGAACAATTGATTTTTTCTATACCTGAATTGATTGCCGTTTTATCACAAGGGATGACGCTGGAACCTGGCGATATTATTGCAACAGGCACACCTGCAGGAGTTGGTTTGGGGTATCAACCGCCCAAGCTTCTTAAATCAGGCGATAAAATTGAAATTACGATTGAAAAAATCGGGACATTAACAAATACAGTCATGTAGTGTGGAGGTGGCAGCATGGAAAAACTTATGTATATTAATGGGGCTTGGACTGGAAGTTCTCTATCAAAAATTGAAGTGAAAAATCCAGCGACAGGAGAATTGGTCGGAACCGTGCCAAAAGGTGGCCGCAAAGAAACGCGCGAGGCCATTGACGCAGCCCATCAGGCATTTTCAGAATGGTCAAAACTGACGGCATATGATCGAGCGGATTATTTAGAAAAACTTTATGAAAAAATGCTCAACGCTGCAGATGAATTGGCTAAAGTAATGACATTGGAGATGGGAAAGCCGCTGCAAGAGGCAAAAGGGGAAGTGCAATACGCAGCAACGTTTTTAAAATGGTTTGCAGAAGAAAGCAAGCGCCTTTATGGACGCACGATTCCATCCCACGTTGACAGCAAACGAATGCTCGTAATCAAACAGCCTGTTGGAGTTGTCGGTGCAATCACACCATGGAATTTTCCAGCTGCGATGATTACGCGCAAACTTGCGCCTGCTCTTGCAGCGGGATGCACATTCATTGTAAAACCTGCGGATGAAACTCCGCTAACCGCGCTTTTCATCGCTGAACTTTGCGAAGAAGTCGGAATTCCAAAAGGGGTTGTGAATGTTGTAACAGGAGAAGCAGCCCAGATTGGCGAAGAATTATTGACAAATCCACACGTTCATAAAGTTACATTTACTGGATCGACAGAAGTTGGAAAACTTTTGCTTAAACAGGGCGCCGATCAAGTGAAAAAAATGTCGATGGAACTTGGCGGCCACGCTCCCATTCTTGTATTGGACGACGCTGATTTGGACAAAGCGGTTGCCGGTTCCGTACTGTCTAAATTTCGCAACGGCGGGCAAACGTGCATTTGCGGGAATCGAATTTATGTCCAAGCCGGGATTCATGACGAATTCGTTGAGCGATTTGCAGATGCAGCATCAAAATTAAAAGTTGGAAACGGTTTAGAAGACGGAGTCGATATTGGGCCGGTCATCAACCGCCAGGGCTATGAAAAAATCGAACGTCATGTTCAAAATGCTCTGCAGCATGGGGCATCTTGTGTATTGGGCGGAAATGGCGCGGTGAACGGCGACACGTATTTTTACAACCCGACGGTTTTAACGAATGTTACGCCTGACATGATCATTATGAATGAAGAAACGTTTGGCCCAGTTGCGCCGATTCAAAAAATTGAGGATGTTGATGAAGCGATTCAATTAGCCAACCAAACGCCGTATGGCCTTGCTGCGTATGTATATACCGAAAACTATGCGAAAGGGATCCGCATTGCCGAACAATTGAATTATGGAATTGTGGGCTGGAACGACGCTGTGCCATCCGCTGCCCAAGCTCCATTTGGCGGCATGAAGCAGAGCGGAATCGGCCGAGAAGGCGGCATTGAAGGCATTGAAGCTTATGTCGAAACAAAATACATAGCGATCGGCTTGTAATTAATGATTAAGGAGGAGTTTGTTTATGGATCTTGGCCTCAAAGGAAAAACGGCTCTTGTGCTTGCGTCGAGCAAAGGGCTGGGCAAAGCGGCAGCTATGAAATTTGCTGAAGAAGGGGCGAACGTCATGATTTCGAGCCGAAATGAAGATGAGCTGAAAAAAGCCGCTGAAGAAATCAGCGGGCAGACGGGTGCAAACGTCAGCTATCAAGTGTGCAATGTGATGGACAATGAACAAATTATTGAACTCGTCCATGCCACAGCAAACAAGTTCAAAACCATTGATGTTTTGGTCAATAACGCAGGAGGGCCGCCAGCTGGAAATTTTGATGATTTTTCAGATAAGGACTGGATCAACGCCTTTGAATTAACCTTGCTGAGCGTCATCCGCACCATTCGAGCGGTATTGCCTTATATGCGCAAACAGCAAAGCGGACGCATTGTCAACATCGCATCGTCTTCTTTCAAACAGCCGCTGGAAAATTTAACGCTGTCCAATACCTTTCGCACCGGAATTATGGGGCTATCCAAAAGCTTGTCGCAGGAGCTTGCCAAAGATAACATACTAATCAACACAATCGGACCAGGCCGGATTGCGACGGACAGGCTGAAAGAACTCGACCGGAAAATGGCTGAAAAGAAAGGCGTATCATTTGAAGAATTGACGCGCCGCTCCCAAGAAGCCATTCCGCTCGGACGCTATGGAACGCCGGAAGAATTTGCAAACATATTGGTGTTTTTATGTTCTGAAGCGAATACTTATGTAACTGGGCAAGCGATTCTCGTTGATGGCGGACTTGTGAAAGCAATGTAAAACGCTCTGACGCTGTGCCAATTTATTGAGATGTGGAGGAATAACATTGTCAATACATGCATTGTATCATACGCATGCGGAAACATGGATTGTCACGATTTTATTATTTATCATCAGCTACATATTGCTTAAAGCAAATAAAAGCAAAGCGCAAAAAATTACGCATATGATTTTGCGGCTGCTGTTTATTGTCATGTTTTTAACAGGCCTGGCGCTCGTCATTGCTTATAAATTTATGCTGATCTCCATTCTTAAAATGCTCGTCGGCATTTGGCTGATTGCTTCGATGGAACTCATTCTTGTCAGAGAGCGAAAAGGAGAATCAGCGGTCGGATTTTGGATGCAGTTCATCTTTTCATTAGCTGCGGTTTTAATCATTGGCTACCGGTTTATATAACATGTCAAAAAAAAGAAACACAACGAAAAGTTTGTGTTTCTTTTTTGGTTAAAAAAGGAATATATCCATAACATGTATTTTTAAAATATAATGTATTTTTAATTAAAAAAAGATTAGAAATGTTAAACAACAATATATGAATGGATGTACTATATTATGAATTTCAATCATATAATTTTTATATATAGAGATGTGACAGCATGATAAAAAGCAAAACGACGGCCGGAATGTATGAATTGGACATGTTAGCAACTTTGCGCGGAAAGGGGGCGAACCGCATGACTGTATTTGAAAGCTTGCTCTTTGCCGTTACGTTTGCCAGTCTTGTTGTCACAATTCTCTCATTTAATTATAAAAAATAATCCACCTTTTATGCGGGTATTCGGTGGATTATTCAGTGGCGTGACTGTTTTTTGTCACTTTTTACCGCTTTGATGCGCCATCATCAGGCGGTCTTTTTTATCTTACGCTTCACAATAAAAATTATACATAAATTCAAGCGATCAATTTTCCGATTCATTCATAAAGATCATTAACTGCAAACAAATTTTAGCTTTTTCTCCAGACGGGAATTGCGATATAAATTGGCGTGAAAATCCGCTGATCATTATACACCATATCGACAAATTCGTCATTTCGCGAGAAGATTTTTTTATTTTAATTTGCTATGAAGTACATTGGCTTTAATGAAAAAGAGATTTTCAGCGAATCTCCAAAACAACTGGAGAAAGGCTGCAAAATTTTTTGGACTTAAAGAATAGAAAGTGAATACGAAAAGATGAAGCATAATGGCCTCAAAAGAGAAGAGAAAACAAACACATTTTCGAGTTGCAAAACGTTAATTTTGAAAAAAGTGTTTCATGAACATTTTATACGCGTAATGAATCACAGCAAAGTCCATAGGGGAAATATGAAAAGAATGGTGTGAATTTTGCACGATTATTTGGAACATCATTTAAAAGAAAAACTCAGTATTTCAAGATAAAGACGCCATCTTTAAAACGGGCGTCTGGTAATATTTTGAAACATTCACTTTACCTCAATATGTAAAACGAAG
Source organism: uncultured Caryophanales bacterium (assembly GCA_937983115.1). Classification (GTDB taxonomy): domain Bacteria; phylum Bacillota; class Bacilli; order Bacillales; family UBA6769; genus Pueribacillus. Next base: position 13,615 of record CALKAO010000132.1, on the reverse strand, counting down.
CTGAATGTTTTTTTATCTGTAGCATCTTAATAACTAGACACCGGCTATTTATTACACCCTTAAGGATCCACGAAAACCTCTGGAGCTGTAGTAGGAAGAAGCGCCATTATGGTAAACGAAGACATGTCCATAGCGATAATCACAAAAAAGAGCGCCGCCAAGTTTACGAATATCAGATGGCGTTTTAATCCAACTTGACGTTTTCGTATCGAAGGCTCCAAGTGTTTGCAATTTACGATATTGCTCTTCAGTTAAAAGTTCAATGCCCATTGCTGTTGCCATATCGATTGCGTTATTTGCTGGTTTATGTTTTTTTCTTGATTCCAACGCTTCTCGGTCGTAACAAACACTTCTGCGTCCTTTTGGAGATTCTTTTACGCAATCAAAAAAAATGTATTCGTCTTTGTCTGCATCATAATCAACAACATCTGGTTCTCCGCCAGTTCTTTCCATTTCGTGAAGGGACCATAACTTCTCCATATTGGAATTGAGCTTGGTTTCAATTTTTGCCCAGTCAAGCCCTTTGTGACGCTCCATATTTTTTTCAAAGCGGGATTTCAACGTATGCAGCAATTGTTCACAGGCTTCCTGAGACAGTTCCTTTTTGTTTGTCATCGCCATTCTCCTTTCTACATTCTCACGGATTCAAATCGACAAGCAGCTTCAACAGTTTTAAGAAATTTCAATGTCAAGCCATATGAATACATTGTTTTATTTAATTATACTAGTTTTCAAATGTATATCCTTTTTTTGATAAAATAATCAGAGATTATTACAAGTTTAGCAGTGTTCACATAAATAGGCTGTCTACCCAAATCAAATGAATCCCTTTAACACGCAAAGGGTTTTGCTATAATAGAGGTAAAAATGGTCTGAAGGATTGGGTGCCATTGAAAAAAGAGCTGCCGTACAGTTCAACGATAAAAACACGGCCTTATTTTTATTTGGAAACGCGAAAACTTGCCCATTATCGGCTGCAAGGTTTGCATAAAGAAGATTTGCTTGAGAAAGTGATGGTTGAAAACATATTGCAATTTCAAACCGACCGCCGAAAACGCGAAGTGTTTTCAACCATAATGAAACGATTGGAACAGTTAGACGATGTGCTGGTTCACCATGTTGTTCACGGGGATACCGAAACGAGCAAGCTGCTCGTGCTTTACAGCATTTTAAAAACGGATCGATTGTTTTATGAGTTCATGAATGAAGTGTACAAAGAAAAAATTCGTTTGCTTGATATGAGTCTAACGAACCGCGACTTTTTTAATTTTTTTGAAGCGAAACGCCAGCAAAGCGATAAAGTGGCGTCGTGGAAAGATTATACTTTCTATAAGCTGCAGCAAGTTTATCTCCGCATTTTGTATGAAGCGGGGCTTTTAAAATCGCAAAAAGAACCGCGGGAATTGCAAACAGGCATGTTGAACTACACCGTGAAAGAGCATCTGCTTGCGAAAGCGGAAGATGTTTGCATCGAAATTTTAACGGGTGAACGGGTATGAAAACCATTCAGGAACGGCTTGCAGAAATCTTGCCAAAAATTACAGATCCCTCTTTTCGTGAAAATAAAGGGATGAGCAATGAAGTGGGCTATTATATTTTTGACTATGATCCCGAGCATGAAATGATCGTTCGCGATCATATTGCGTTTATCAAGGACCGCGTAAATAAAGAAGGCTCGGATCTTTACATTCGCGAGTTTGATCTGTATGAGATCGTGATTGCAATCCTGGAAGAAAAAGGCTATTTGCAAAAAAATTTTGAAATGGAAAAGCGGCGGGGGAGCGCATTTGTGCTAAATGCAACGCAAAAAACGCTGCGGTTGACGCTGAATCATGATCTTGTCATCCAATATATGAAAGAGCGCGTTCAGCCGAATGACATCGTGTTTATTACAGGAGTTGGACGAGTCTTTCCATTTATTCGCTCGCATACGATTTTGAACAATATTCATCGAGCGGTTGGCCGGCTTCCGGTCGTCATGTTTTTTCCAGGAAAATATAACGGCCAGTCCCTCATGCTGTTTAACGAATTAAAAGATGACAACTATTACCGCGCGTTCCCATTGGTTGGCTATCAATAGAGGGGGTTCAAACAATGCAGATTACAAAAATGTTTCGCAAACCGATTGAACGGGATATACCGGGCGTAATAAAAATCGGCAATGAAGATGAGAATATTCATCAAGAATTGGATGAATATGTCGTTACGGATGAAATCGAGCGGCATATGAAAGCGTTTTTTGAAGCATATAAAAAAGCCGTCTTGGGTCCGACAGATCAAGTCGGCGTCTGGATTTCCGGGTTTTTTGGATCCGGAAAATCGCATTTTCTTAAAATTTTATCGTATTTAGTAAAAAATGATGTCGTCAACGGCAAGCAGGTTGTTGATTATTTTACCGACAAGCTGGCAGATCCAACGATTATTGAAAATATCAAATTAGCCGGAAGCATTGAAAAAGACGTCATTTTGTTTGACATTGACGCCAAAAGCGAAGCGGATGCCAAAAATGATAAAGACGCGATCGTAAAAGTGATGAATAAAGCATTTAATGAAATGCAAGGTTTTTGCGGTTCGATACCCTGGATTGCGGACATGGAACGCACGCTCGTAAAAAAAGGCGAGTACGAAGCATTTAAACAAACGTTTAAAGAAATTTCCGGAAATGAGTGGGTGGATTCAAGAGAAGACTTCTATTACGAAGAAGATGCGATTATTGAAGCGCTGACGAAAGCAACGAAGATGAGCGAAGAAGCTGCCCGCAACTGGTTTGAACGTGCGGAGCAAGAGTATTCGATCAGCATTGAACGGTTTGCAGAGCGGGTTCGAGAATACATAGAAGGAAAAGGCCATGAGCATCACGTGCTGTTTTTTATCGATGAAATCGGGCAGTACATCGGCGAAGATTCCCGGCTCATGTTAAATTTGCAGACGATCGTGCATGAACTCGGGTTGAAATGCAAAGGGAAAGCATGGGTAATCGTTACAAGCCAAGAAGATTATGATTCGTTCATGCAAGTGAAAGGCCATGATTTTTCAAAAATTCAAGGACGTTTTGATACAAAGCTAAGTTTATCAAGCGCCTATGTCGATGAAGTGATTACGAAACGCCTTTTGCTGAAAAATGAACCCGCCCAAGATGAATTGTCTCTCATTTTTCATGAAGAGCATTCGAGCATCAACAATTTGATCAGTTTTCCTGAAGATATGGCGGAAATGAAGCGATATGCGAGCGAACAGGAATTTGTCGACGTGTATCCGTTCATTCCTTATCAATTTCATTTGCTGCAGCGCGCGATTACAGAAATTGCCCATCATTCCAGTTCGACAAAACACCAATCACGCGGGGAACGTTCCATGCTAAGCGCCTTTCGCGAAGCAGCTTTGCAGTATGCAAACAAAGAAACCGGCGTGCTCATACCATTTTCGGCATTTTATGGCCCGATGGTCGCTTTTCTCGACACAAGCGTACATCTTGTCATTATTCAAGCGTCGAAAAACTCCCGGCTTACCGAATATGATGTTGAGATTTTGAAGCTGCTTTTTCTCATTAAACACGTCAAAGAAATGCCGGCAACGGTAGAAAATTTAGCAACGTTGATGGTCTCTCATATACATGCGGATAAAATTGAAATCAAAAAACAAATTCAAAGCTCGCTGTCAAGTCTGCTCAACGAAACACTGATTCAAAAAAACGGCGACGAATACGATTTTCTTACGAACGATGAACAAGATGTCAATCGAGAAATTCGAAACATGCAAATCGATCATGCCGAAGTCATAACGAAAATTGGCGAAGAAATTTTTCGCAATATTTATGTGGATGCGAAATATCGCTATTCGCCTCAACACAACTTTGATTTTAATGCGATGATTGACGATCGCCCGATCGGAACGCAAGTCCATGACATTGGCGTTCGTGTCATTACGCCGGATTATGACGCGATTCATGAGTTGAGCCATAACGAACTGAGAGCCATGTCGCTGCGCGAACCGAATGTGATCGTTCATTTGCCTGAACAGCATACGGCTTATATAGAGGAAATGGTTGAAATTTTAAAGATTCAAGCCTATATTCGCCGAAAAAGCGGTGTCGAGCTCTCTGATGCGCTCGAAGAAATCAAAATGAGAAAAGCAAAGGAAGTTGAAGAACGCAAACAGCGTGTAACCGCTTATTTAATTGACGCTTTGCAGCAGGCCGACATCTATGTAAATGGGCAAAAACTCGACATTCAATCAAAAAAGCCCGTTGAACGCATAAACGAAGGCTTCAGAGCGCTTATTCACAATTTGTATGATAAGCTTCATTATATCGAGACATATGCAAGTGAAGAAACTCTTGAGCAGCTCGCGGAAGAGCCGCTCGCTGAACAGCAGAAGCTTGATGGCACCGGTATGAATGAATTGGCGATGAATGAAGTGAATCGGTATATTGAGCGTTTGAGCAAACGAAATCAGCCGCCAACTGTAAAAGGGCTTCTTGTTCATTTTTCAAAACAGCCGTACGGATGGAATGAACGCGATACGCAGGCTGTATTAATTTCGTTGTTTAAGCGGCAGGAAATTCGCTTTTTGCTGAACAGCGCCTATGTCAAACCTGAAAATAAAGAATTATTGGCGTATCTAACGAAACGCAATTACATCGATCGCGTCATCGTTGAAAAGCGGGAACAAATTTCTCCGCTGCTCATGAAAAATGTAAAAGATTTAAGCCGCGACCTGTTCAATATTACGGTTTTGCCAGAGGATGAAGACGGGCTGATGGAACGTTTTCAAGAATTGTTAAGCAGGGAAAAAGAGCAAATCAACGAACTGCTGCAAAAATATAATTATCAGTCTTATCCTGGCAAAAATGTTCTTGAGGAAGGAATGTCGCTTATTCAGCAGCTTTTAATGCTTGATGATGCGAAGACCTTTTATACCCGTGTGCGTGAATTGCGCCGCGATTTGCTGCAATATGCACAAGATGTCGAGCCTGTGAAAGATTTCTTTGCCACAAATCAGTGGGAAATTTACGATCGCGCGATGAAAAAACTCGACATCTTTGACAGCAATCGTTCGTATGTGCACGATCAGCAAATGTTGGAAACCGTCAGCCAAATTGAAAATATCGTTTATCATTCGGAGCCGTATTCACGAATTCAAGAGCTGCCGGAACTCTATCAAACGTTTGATGATCGATTCATCGATTTGCTGTCAGAAGAGTGCGAGCCTGTAAGAAAAATGATTGAAGAAGATCAGCAAGCCGTTCTGGCAGAATTAAACAAACATCCAGAAGTGAAAGATCTGTTTTTACAGCGCGTATTGGATCAATTTATGTCATTAAAAGAGCGGCTTGATCGCGTGAATAATTTTTATGAAGCGATTGCGATGCAAACGGAAAGCGATCGCTTGAAAGTTCGCCTCATTCATGAGATACAGCAAAAAGTCGTTCAACTTGAGCACGAAAAAGCAATGGCGGCTGCTTCGAAACAAGAAATGACTGCTGAACAAATCAAACCAAAACCGCAAAAACAGATGAAAACGTTAAGCAAAACCCAGGTGATTCGAGGAACGACGAGAATTGAATCAAAAGAAGACATTGAACGCTTCTTGGAAGACCTGCGAAAAAAATTAGAATCAGAACTTGATGAAAATACGATTATAACGCTTGTCTAGCGGAAAGCGCATTGATAGAATCATAGCCCGCATGTGCGGGCTTTTCTCAATCGAAGGGGGATTTACGGCATGAACAAAACAGCGATTCGCAATTTTGCAGTCAGCGCAAGGAAGAAATTGATCGATGACGTGAAACAGAAAGCTTATCAGCTCGGCATCACCGAATCTGAAATCAAAGAGCCAGAAATATACCAAGACGGCTTTCGCATCAACCAGCAGTTTTATAAAAAATACGAGATCAAACAGCGAGAAAAATTATTGAAGCAAATCGAAGATAAAGGCTTCGGACAAGTCATGGAAGAAGTCGCCTATACGTGGTTTAACCGCTTTATCGCGATTCGGTTCATGGAAGTGAACAACTATTTGCCGACAGGGGTGCGGCTCTTTTCATCGATCATTGAAGGAAAAACCGAACCCGATGCAGTGACGGAAGTTGAAATGATCGCAGAAGAGTTGGAACTGGACATGGAACTCGTTTATCGCCTTCAAGACAGCCATGATACGGAAGAGCTGTTTAAATACATCCTCGTCAAACAATGCAACAAGCTAGGCGAAATCATGCCCGTCGTGTTTGAACGGATAGCGGACTACACTGAATTGCTTTTGCCGGATCAGCTCTTAGCCGAAGGCTCTGTCATTCGCGACATGGTGGATGGGATCAATGAGTCGGACTGGAAAGAAGAAGTGGAAATCATCGGCTGGCTGTACCAGTATTACATTTCCGAGAAAAAAGATGAAGTGTTTGAAGGGTTAAGAAAGCGCAAAAAGATTACGAAAGAAAACATCCCGGCGGCGACGCAGCTTTTCACGCCAAAGTGGATCGTGCAATATATGGTTGAAAACTCATTGGGCCGATTATGGCTGGAATCCCATCCAAACGAGCAGCTGCAGGCAAGCTGGGACTATTACATCGAAGAAGCCGAACAGGAACCTGAAGTGCAGGCAGAATTGGATAAGTTAAAAAATCCAAATTTAAAACCTGAAGAAATAACGATCCTCGACCCAGCCGTGGGCTCTGGGCACATTCTCGTCTATGCGTTTGATGTTTTGCATCAAATCTATGAAACAGCCGGCTATGCGAAACGAGACATTCCGAAACTCATTTTAGAAAACAATTTGTATGGACTGGACATTGACGATCGCGCTGCGCAGCTCGCTTATTTTGCCTTGCTTATGAAAGCGTGCAGCTACAATCGGCGGATTTTGGACGAGCCGATCCAGCTGCACGTTCGCGCCATCCAGGAGAGCAACACCATCACAAAAGAACAGCTTGAAAACGTGTTGAGCCAAAGCCAATATGACGGCGATAAAGAGAAGCTTCAAGCGGTGCTTGAGCCGCTTATCGACGTTTTTCACGATGCGAAAGAATACGGCTCGATCTTAAATGTAGAAGAGAATGATTACGAACTAGTCGAAAACTGGCTTGAAACGTTAAAGAATGAACACTTTAACGACATGTTTGTCGAACATGACAAAGAGCAGATTCTAGAAGTGCTTCCAGATCTTATTCATCAAGCAAAAATCATGAGTAAGAAATACGATGTCACCATCACAAATCCGCCTTATATGGGACGAGGTGGCATGAATCCAAAATTAACTAAATTTCTGGATAAGCACTATAAAGTTTCCAAATCGGACTTATTCGCCGTATTCATGGATGTGTGTCTTCGACTGGCGAAAGAAGGCAAATTTGCCAGTATGATTAATCAGCAGTCCTGGATGTTTTTATCCGCTTATGAAAAATTGCGAAAGAAAGTTTTGCAGGGTTCCCTCATTTTATCAATGCTGCATTTAGGACCGCGGGCATTTGAAGAAATTGCTGGAGAAGTTGTGCAGTCAACCGCATTTATATTGCGCAAGCAAGCAGCGGCGCACTTTCGTTCGCCATACATCCGCCTCGTGGAGATCAGCACGGCGTTGGAAAAGAAAAAGATCGCATTGGAAGCGATAAAAACAAAAAACCCAAACTATTATTATCTTTTTGATCAAGCTGAATTTAATGAAATACCGGGTTCGCCGATTGCGTACAATCTGTCGGAAGATTTTTTGAAATTATTTAAAGCGAAGCAGTTTCTCGGTGACATTGCGGAATTTAAAACCGGTTTAATTGCTGGAAAAAATGCAGTGTATTATCGTTTTTGGACAGAGGTGGAGTTTCCGAAAATCGGCTTTGGCTATAAGAGCACAAACGAGACTGAAACGGGCGAACACAAATGGTTTCCCCTCAATCACGGCGGCGATCGGTGCAAATGGTACGGCAGCCATCTTGAAGTCGTCAATTTTTATAAAAACGCAAAAGAAATGCGCAGTGAAAAAAACTCGATGCTGCGCAATGAAGATTACTACTTTAAAAAAGGCTTGAACTGGAATCGAGTGGGTTCAAATGCGAATTTCGCTGCACGGATTTCGGAAGTTGGTTTTGTTTTTGACGATGTAAGTCCGAGCGGATTTGTCAAAGATGAAAAATATTTTTACTATGTTATCGGGTTTATGAATACACGTTTGTTTAATGACTTATTGAAGATCGTAAACACGGGGTTTAAGACTGAAGTCGGCCATGTCGCAAAAGTTCCGATCGTGCTGTGTGATGATTCGGAAGCGCTGAATCGAATCCATGCGCTGGTTCAAGAAAATATCCGATTGAGCCGATGGTTTTGGGATCTTCAGGAGCGATCTTACCATTTTCAATCACACGTTCTTGCGGCATCGGATTCTTCATTAGCCAGCCGCTATGAAAAAGTGCGGCAAATGATGCGGGAAAACTATGACAAGCTAAAAGAAAACGAATGGGAGTTAAATAAACGCTATTGTGAAATCTTCCAAGTGCCGAACGCTTTTCATGAAGAGCAAGTTGATTTGTCTGTGAGATTGCCGAGTAAAATCGAGCTGATTCAATCATTCATTTCTTATGCTGTTGGCTGCATGTTTGGGCGTTATTCGCTTGATGAAGAAGGCCTGGTCTATGCGGGCGGCGCATTTGATCCGTCAAAGTATTTGTCATTTCCAGCGGATGCAGACAACGTCATTCCGATCACGGATGAAGATTATTTTGACGATGACATCGCCGCTCGCTTTGTTGAATTTGTTCGCACGGTCTACGGCGATGAAAGCTTGGAAGAAAATCTTGACTTTATTGCGGAAGCCTTGTCAAAACGTGGCAATGAAACAGCGCGTCAGCGGATACGCCGCTATTTTTTGAATGAGTTTTATGCGGATCACGTGCGCACGTATCAGAAACGCCCGATTTATTGGCAGTTTGACAGCGGGCGCCAAAATGGATTTAAAGCGCTCATCTACATGCATCGTTATGAACCGAGTCTTGTCGCTCGCGTTCGGACGGAATATCTTCATATGATGCAGCGAAAATATGAGTCGGAAATGCAGCGGTTGGACGGCATCATTGAATCAGATGTTTCAAAAGCCGAAAAGCGGGCTGCAGTCCGCCAAAAAGAAAAAGTGCAAAAACAATGGAATGAATGCCGGGAATACGATCAAGTGATGGCGCATCTTGCCAATCAGCGCATTGAAATAGATTTGGATGACGGTGTGAAAGTCAACTATGCAAAATTCCAAAATATCGAAGTTCCGCAAGGAGAAGGGAAACCTCCATTAAAAGCAAATCTCTTAAAAAAAATATAAGTCTTGACTAGAAAGGTGAACATCACGGCATGAACAAAACAGCGATTCGCAATTTTGCAGTCAGCGCAAGGAAGAAATTGATCGATGACGTGAAACAGAAAGCTTATCAGCTCGGCATCACCGAATCTGAAATCAAAGAGCCAGAAATATACCAAGACGGCTTTCGCATCAACCAGCAGTTTTATAAAAAATACGAGATCAAACAGCGAGAAAAATTATTGAAGCAAATCGAAGATAAAGGCTTCGGACAAGTCATGGAAGAAGTCGCCTATACGTGGTTTAACCGCTTTATCGCGATTCGGTTCATGGAAGTGAACAACTATTTGCCGACAGGGGTGCGGCTCTTTTCATCGATCATTGAAGGAAAAACCGAACCCGATGCAGTGACGGAAGTTGAAATGATCGCAGAAGAGTTGGAACTGGACATGGAACTCGTTTATCGCCTTCAAGACAGCCATGATACGGAAGAGCTGTTTAAATACATCCTCGTCAAACAATGCAACAAGCTAGGCGAAATCATGCCCGTCGTGTTTGAACGGATAGCGGACTACACTGAATTGCTTTTGCCGGATCAGCTCTTAGCCGAAGGCTCTGTCATTCGCGACATGGTGGATGGGATCAATGAGTCGGACTGGAAAGAAGAAGTGGAAATCATCGGCTGGCTGTACCAGTATTACATTTCCGAGAAAAAAGATGAAGTGTTTGAAGGGTTAAGAAAGCGCAAAAAGATTACGAAAGAAAACATCCCGGCGGCGACGCAGCTTTTCACGCCAAAGTGGATCGTGCAATATATGGTTGAAAACTCATTGGGCCGATTATGGCTGGAATCCCATCCAAACGAGCAGCTGCAGGCAAGCTGGGACTATTACATCGAAGAAGCCGAACAGGAACCTGAAGTGCAGGCAGAATTGGATAAGTTAAAAAATCCAAATTTAAAACCTGAAGAAATAACGATCCTCGACCCAGCCGTGGGCTCTGGGCACATTCTCGTCTATGCGTTTGATGTTTTGCATCAAATCTATGAAACAGCCGGCTATGCGAAACGAGACATTCCGAAACTCATTTTAGAAAACAATTTGTATGGACTGGACATTGACGATCGCGCTGCGCAGCTCGCTTATTTTGCCTTGCTTATGAAAGCGTGCAGCTACAATCGGCGGATTTTGGACGAGCCGATCCAGCTGCACGTTCGCGCCATCCAGGAGAGCAACACCATCACAAAAGAACAGCTTGAAAACGTGTTGAGCCAAAGCCAATATGACGGCGATAAAGAGAAGCTTCAAGCGGTGCTTGAGCCGCTTATCGACGTTTTTCACGATGCGAAAGAATACGGCTCGATCTTAAATGTAGAAGAGAATGATTACGAACTAGTCGAAAACTGGCTTGAAACGTTAAAGAATGAACACTTTAACGACATGTTTGTCGAACATGACAAAGAGCAGATTCTAGAAGTGCTTCCAGATCTTATTCATCAAGCAAAAATCATGAGTAAGAAATACGATGTCACCATCACAAATCCGCCTTATATGGGACGAGGTGGCATGAATCCAAAATTAACTAAATTTCTGGATAAGCACTATAAAGTTTCCAAATCGGACTTATTCGCCGTATTCATGGATGTGTGTCTTCGACTGGCGAAAGAAGGCAAATTTGCCAGTATGATTAATCAGCAGTCCTGGATGTTTTTATCCGCTTATGAAAAATTGCGAAAGAAAGTTTTGCAGGGTTCCCTCATTTTATCAATGCTGCATTTAGGACCGCGGGCATTTGAAGAAATTGCTGGAGAAGTTGTGCAGTCAACCGCATTTATATTGCGCAAGCAAGCAGCGGCGCACTTTCGTTCGCCATACATCCGCCTCGTGGAGATCAGCACGGCGTTGGAAAAGAAAAAGATCGCATTGGAAGCGATAAAAACAAAAAACCCAAACTATTATTATCTTTTTGATCAAGCTGAATTTAATGAAATACCGGGTTCGCCGATTGCGTACAATCTGTCGGAAGATTTTTTGAAATTATTTAAAGCGAAGCAGTTTCTCGGTGACATTGCGGAATTTAAAACCGGTTTAATTGCTGGAAAAAATGCAGTGTATTATCGTTTTTGGACAGAGGTGGAGTTTCCGAAAATCGGCTTTGGCTATAAGAGCACAAACGAGACTGAAACGGGCGAACACAAATGGTTTCCCCTCAATCACGGCGGCGATCGGTGCAAATGGTACGGCAGCCATCTTGAAGTCGTCAATTTTTATAAAAACGCAAAAGAAATGCGCAGTGAAAAAAACTCGATGCTGCGCAATGAAGATTACTACTTTAAAAAAGGCTTGAACTGGAATCGAGTGGGTTCAAATGCGAATTTCGCTGCACGGATTTCGGAAGTTGGTTTTGTTTTTGACGATGTAAGTCCGAGCGGATTTGTCAAAGATGAAAAATATTTTTACTATGTTATCGGGTTTATGAATACACGTTTGTTTAATGACTTATTGAAGATCGTAAACACGGGGTTTAAGACTGAAGTCGGCCATGTCGCAAAAGTTCCGATCGTGCTGTGTGATGATTCGGAAGCGCTGAATCGAATCCATGCGCTGGTTCAAGAAAATATCCGATTGAGCCGATGGTTTTGGGATCTTCAGGAGCGATCTTACCATTTTCAATCACACGTTCTTGCGGCATCGGATTCTTCATTAGCCAGCCGCTATGAAAAAGTGCGGCAAATGATGCGGGAAAACTATGACAAGCTAAAAGAAAACGAATGGGAGTTAAATAAACGCTATTGTGAAATCTTCCAAGTGCCGAACGCTTTTCATGAAGAGCAAGTTGATTTGTCTGTGAGATTGCCGAGTAAAATCGAGCTGATTCAATCATTCATTTCTTATGCTGTTGGCTGCATGTTTGGGCGTTATTCGCTTGATGAAGAAGGCCTGGTCTATGCGGGCGGCGCATTTGATCCGTCAAAGTATTTGTCATTTCCAGCGGATGCAGACAACGTCATTCCGATCACGGATGAAGATTATTTTGACGATGACATCGCCGCTCGCTTTGTTGAATTTGTTCGCACGGTCTACGGCGATGAAAGCTTGGAAGAAAATCTTGACTTTATTGCGGAAGCCTTGTCAAAACGTGGCAATGAAACAGCGCGTCAGCGGATACGCCGCTATTTTTTGAATGAGTTTTATGCGGATCACGTGCGCACGTATCAGAAACGCCCGATTTATTGGCAGTTTGACAGCGGGCGCCAAAATGGATTTAAAGCGCTCATCTACATGCATCGTTATGAACCGAGTCTTGTCGCTCGCGTTCGGACGGAATATCTTCATATGATGCAGCGAAAATATGAGTCGGAAATGCAGCGGTTGGACGGCATCATTGAATCAGATGTTTCAAAAGCCGAAAAGCGGGCTGCAGTCCGCCAAAAAGAAAAAGTGCAAAAACAATGGAATGAATGCCGGGAATACGATCAAGTGATGGCGCATCTTGCCAATCAGCAGATTAACATCGATCTTGATGACGGAGTGGAAGTGAACTACGCGAAATTCCAAAACATCGAAGTCCCTCAAGGTGAAGGAAAACCGCCGTTAATTGCGAATTTGCTGAAGAAGCTGTAAGACAGTAAAAGCTCAATTGTAAAAGAAGAGCGGCTTAATATTATGATGAGCAAAATAGCTTTCCTAAAGTTGTATATATTTTCAACAGAAGACAAAAGGCTGATGGCAGGAAGCTGGACGATGCGCTTTATCATATTTGCATGATGTAAAAAAAAACGAAGGTGAAAGTGAGTCGGCCGAAATGGGGGCAAAAGTTAATTATAACCAATTAAAAGAAAAGTTGTTAAGCTCTGAATTACATCGATTTTAGATATTCAATTAGTGGATGTGACAGAAGAATATTTGAAAATCAAATTGCCTTTAAAAGAGCTCTTTGTAGCAGGCGGGAGCATGCATGGCGGTATGATTGCAGCCATCATTGATATTAAGGCTTGCTTTGAAGTTCAAAAGCATGTATCAACGCCAGCTCCTGCGATCCATTTGACAATTGACTGCTTACGAGCTGCCAGAAAGAAAGATTTATATATTGCGGCTAAAACGATTAAATTAGACCGCACTGTGAGGGCAATTGATGTGACGGTTGCAAATGAACAACAGTCTGTTATTGCTGCAGGCAGAGGACGGTTTAATATAAAACAATCATGAAGTAAAGCTGAAACCAAACTTTGTATCGATGAATAGGCAATAATCGTATAAGCAACGCGATATTTACTTAAAAAGCAGCAGCCTCACGATCTTTGGCTCGGAGCGGAGGGGTTGCTTTTTTATCATGAAATCAATCT
>CALKAO010000131.1 GCA_937983115.1 uncultured Caryophanales bacterium | reverse complement strand
AGTAGGATTCTTTCGAGTAAAATAGGTTGAAAAAAGTACATCGCAAAAAGCTCAATTAAAATATGACTTGTTTGCTTCGCGCTTTTTTGCTAGAGTGAAAGGAAAGAGTCCTTTTGGAGGGAAGAGAGACGTGGGAACGCTATTTACAATTTTGCTCATTATCGTGGCGATTTGTTTAATTGCCGTCGTTTTATTGCAGCAAGGAAGAAGCGCAGGCTTGTCAGGAGCGATTAGCGGAGGAGCAGAACAGCTTTTTGGAAAACAAAAAGCGCGCGGCCTTGATGCTGTTTTGCATCGTTTGACGATTATTCTTGCTGTTTTGTTTTTTTTATTCGCATTAGCGGTTGCATATTTTGTATGATAAATCGGGCGCTTACGAACAGCAGGCTTTTTTATCCTGCTGTTTTTTATGCGAATTTTTGGGGAAATTAATGAAGGAAAGGATTGGGAGGAGAGAGACTGTTGCGAATTATACCGCCAAAGCCGTTTACATTTAAAGCAGGAAAGCGAGCCGTGCTTTTATTGCATGCGTTTACAGGGAATACTGCAGATGTGAGAATGTTGGGGCGCTATTTGCAAAAACAAGGGTACACGTGTCATGCGCCATTATATAAAGGGCATGGCGTTCCGCCTGAAGAGCTTGTCAAAACAGGGCCAAAGGATTGGTGGCAGGATGTTTTGGACGCGTACCGGTTTTTAAAAGATGAAGGGCATGATGAAATTGCCGTCTGCGGTTTGTCGCTTGGAGGCGTATTTTCGCTAAAGCTTGCTTATACCGAAGAAGTGATCGGCGTGATTCCCATGTGCGCACCGACGACATTTAAAAGCAAAGAAGTGATGTTTAAACGATTGGTCAGCTATGCAAAGGAATATAAGCAATTGGAAGGAAAGCCGAAAGACGCCGTTGAGCAAGAAATCGAAGCGTTTAAAGAAACGCCATGGAACACGCTGGATCAACTTCAAGGCTTGAATTTGGAAGTGCGGGAAAATTTAAGCCGCATTACGGCTCCGACATTCGTTGTTCAAGCGCGGCTTGATGAATTGATCCCGATTGAAAGCGCAAATGAGATCTATCAAACGATTCAGTCTGAAAAGAAAAAGTTGAAATGGTATGAACACTCGACGCACGTTATTACCCACGGAAAAGAAAAAGATCAGCTGCACGAAGATGTGTGCGAGTTTCTCGATCGTCTGGATTGGACGGTTGAATAGGAGCTTGTTTCGTTTTGATGGATGCGAGAAGGAGGGAAAACGTGAATCACGAAAAAGCGGAGCAAATTTTGGCATTTATGCGCGAAGAAGCATATAAGCCGCTGACTGTCCATGAATTGGAACAAGTTTTTGGACTCAAAGATTCAAGTGAATTTAAAGATTTTGTGCGAACGTTAAATTATTTGGAAGACAACGGCTTGATCGTGCGGACGCGCTCCAATCGCTATGGCGTGCCCGAACGGATGAATTTGATGAAAGGGACTGTGCAGCGCCATCCGAAAGGGTATGCGTTTATTATTCCCGAAGAAGACGGCATGCAGGACGTTTACGTGACGGAGCCGGATTTAAATGGGGCGATGAATGGAGACGCCGTCATCGTCCGATTAAATCCGAAAACATCCGGCTCCCACCCGGAAGGCGTTGTTATTCGGATCGTGGAACGCGGGGTCAAAGAGGTTGTCGGCACTTATTCCGACAGTAAATATTTTGGGTTTGTCGTTGCGGATGACAAGCGGATTCCAAATGACATTTTTATCCCAAAAGAAGCGGCAAAAGGCGCTGTTGACGGCCACAAAGTGCTTGTGAAAATCACGAAATATCCGGAAGGCAGAATGAGCGCGGAAGGTGAAGTCATCGAGATTTTGGGGCACAAAAATGATCCGGGTGTTGACATTTTATCCATCATTTATAAATATGGGCTCGCGCGCGAGTTTCCGGATGAGGTGATGGAACAGGCGAATGCTGTGCCGGATGAAATCCGCGAGGAGGAAATCGCCGGGCGGCGGGATTTGCGCGAAGAGACAATCATTACGATTGACGGGGAAGACGCCAAAGATTTAGACGATGCTGTAAATGTAAAGAAATTGGAAAACGGCAATTATTTGCTTGGCGTCCATATTTCTGATGTTTCCTATTATGTGCCTGAAGGGTCGCCCATCGATAAAGAAGCGTATGAGCGCGGAACGAGCGTTTACTTGGTCGATCGAGTGATTCCAATGATTCCGCATCGGCTGTCCAACGGCATTTGCAGTTTAAATCCTCAAGCCGATCGGCTGGCCATTTCCTGCGAAATGGAAATATCGAAAGACGGTGAATTCGTTCGGCATGATATTTTTCCAAGTGTCATTCGCTCGACCGAACGAATGACCTATACGGATGTGCGAAAAATTCTGCTTAAGGAAGATGACGCTGTTTTAAAAAAATATGAAGCGCTTGTTCCTTTGATTGAAACGATGGGCGAGCTCGCGGAAATTCTTCGCGCGAAAAGAATGAAGCGGGGAGCGATTGATTTTAATTTTAACGAGGCGCAAATCATTGTTGATGATGAAGGCAATCCCGTTGATGTCGTGCTTCGGGAACGCTCTTTGGCTGAACGTTTAATTGAAGAATTTATGCTGGCGGCGAATGAAACGATTGCCGAGCATTTTCACTGGCTGAATCTTCCTTTCCTTTATCGCATTCATGAAGAGCCGAATGAAGAAAAACTCGCTCAATTTTTTGAGTTTATTACAAATTTTGGCTACACCGTCAAAGGGGCTGGCAGCGATGTTCATCCTAGAGCTTTGCAGCAGCTTCTTGAAGACGTGAAAAATGAACCGGAAGAAGCCGTCATCAGCACGGTGATGCTCCGTTCGATGAAGCAGGCGAAATACGATCCGGAAAGTCTTGGCCATTTTGGCTTATCGACTTCGTTTTATACACACTTTACGGCGCCGATTCGCCGATACCCGGACTTAATTGTTCATCGCCTGATTCGGACGTATTTATTCGAAAATCATATGGATTCAAAAATCCAAGAGCATTGGAATGAAAAGCTTCCTGACATTGCAAGGCATGCATCGGAACGGGAACGCCTCGCGGCAGATGCGGAACGCGAAACGGAAGAATTGAAGAAAGCGCAGTTTATGCAAGATAAAATTGGCGAAGAATTTGACGGGATTATTAGCGGCGTAACGAATTTTGGAATATTTGTTGAACTGGAGAATACGATTGAAGGGCTCGTGCATGTCAGTTATTTAACTGATGATTATTACCGTTATGACGAACGCCATTATGCCATGATTGGCGAACGCACGGGAAATGTTTTTCGCATTGGCGACCACATCCGCGTCCGCGTTTTGCAAGTCAATATTGAGGAACACTCGATTGATTTTGAAATTGTTGGGATGAAGCCAAAACGAAGAAAAGCGAAACAAGCGCCGACTGTCATTCAAAATGGAAAAAAAGGCAAAAAAAATTCAAAGCCCTTTTATTACAATGTTGCCAAAAAGAAAAATCGGAAACGTTAATCGTTCATTGGAAAACATGGTATAATGTTGGGTGCCTTGGAAAAAGGGAGGGGAGAATGTCATGTCAAAAGGATCAGAAAGCCAAGTTATCGCTCAAAACAAAAAGGCGAGGCATGATTATTTTATTGAAGAAACTTATGAAGCAGGAATTGTCTTGAAAGGAACGGAAATAAAATCGATTCGCGCCCGCCGCGTCAACTTAAAAGATTCTTATGCCAGAATTCACAATGGCGAAGTCGAGCTTCTCAACATGCACATTAGCCCTTATGAACAAGGAAACCGCTACAATCATGATCCGCTGCGCACGCGGAAGCTGCTGCTGCATCGAAAAGAAATCGATAAATTAATCGGAAGAACGAAAGAAGAAGGTTTTACGCTCGTTCCGTTGAAATTATACATTAAAAATGGCTTTGCAAAAATTTTGCTCGGTGTCGGAAAAGGGAAGAAGAAATACGACAAGCGGGAAGAACTCAAAAGAAAAGCCGCTCAGCGCGAAATTGAACGGGCATTTCGCGAACGCCAAAAGATGTAAAGGCATGAAAACTTTTCTTTTGGCATCCCTTTGAATTCATGTTATACTAAACAATGCACGCTTCAGACGTGCGGATGTTTATCAGCTTGTTTTGGGGACGTTTTGGATTCGACAGGGGCAGGTCGAGCTTGGATTGCGAGCCGAGCTGGAGAACTCGTTAATCCCTCCAACGCCAACAATAACTGGCAAAGAAAACAACGATCTCGCTTTAGCTGCTTAATTTTCGCTAAAGCGGTTCCTCCCTCCATCGCCCATGTGGCAGGGTAAGGGACTCATTCGCAGTGGGCTACGCCGGAGGCCGCCGTCTGAGGCCGAAGGAAGAGACCAATCAGACTAGCGGCTAGGAAGCCTGTCAGCAGGCTGAATAGTTTGCGAAACATAATATGCTGACTACGCTCGTAGACATTCAAGTGGCGATGCCTCTGGACGTGGGTTCGACTCCCACCGTCTCCATCATCATATGGATTGCGAATGAAAGCATAAGCTTGTCAAATGGCAGGCTTATGCTTTATTTTTAATTTAAATGAAAAATTATTAATCTTGAAAAGATTGCAAGGGCACATCCAGGATTATATTTTTGCCTAACCGCATTCTGCAGTTTGAAGGCGGGGCATCATTTTTAATGCGTGAGGTTTCAATCTTGCATTGCATGCATATAGTTTTCCAGCTGCAAGAAGCATGCTGGCATGCTCGTTCCTGGAATGAATGATTCCGGCTGGGCAAGCTGCATCGCTGATTGATGGAGCAGCCAACAATTAGAAGGATTCACATTTTATGTTGCGCTTATGTTTTATATTTTGACCATACGGGGGAAATATCATGGTTCGAATATTGTATATCGAAGATGACGTTGAAATTGGCAAGTGGGTTGCCGAAGATTTAACGGACAAAGGCTATCAGGTCATCTGGCTGCAGTCTGGAGAAAAAATTGAAGAGCATCTGGAATCGGCGGATCTTGTGATTTTAGATGTGATGCTGCCTGGATTAGATGGATTTTCGATCGGAAAGCGAATAAAAAAAGCGAAAAAAGAGTTGCCGATTTTGATGCTGTCTGCACGAACCGCTGTTGAAGATAAGGTCGAAGGGTTGAGCTTTGCGGATGATTATTTGACAAAGCCCTTTCATCCGGATGAACTTGCCGCGCGCATCGAAGTGTTACTAAGAAGATTTCAAAAACAGGATGAGCAGCTGGAAATTCAGCATTTGAAAATTTTTCCTAAAGAGATGAGAATTGTCAATAAAAAGACAGGCGAAGAAATCTTGCTCACAGGAAAACAATTTCATTTATTTCAGTTTTTTATACGCCATTTAAATCAAATTTTAACGAAAGAGCAGCTATACGAAGGAGTTTGGGGAGAGCCGTACATCGAAGGGGACAAAACGCTGATGGTCCATATTCGGTATTTGCGTGAAAAAATTGAAGAAGATCCGGCGGATCCGAAAATCATTGAAACGATTCGCGGGATTGGATACCGGGTGAAGGCATGAGGAAATTATTCAGATCGCTGCAGGCAAAATATATGTTGATTATTTTAATTGCGATCTCTCTTGTTCAAATTTCGTTTTTAGCGATTGCAGCCATCGTTGCTGAAATTGCCGAAACCATTGAAACCCCGTCTGGAGAAACTCATCCCGATGCCATCGAAAAAAAGTGGCATGAAGACGCGAATGCATTGCAAACGGGATCGAATGATGAAATCAACAGACTTTTTGCCAAATGGAAAGAAGAATATCCAGAAGCTTCGATGTTTTGGGTCGATGGACAGGGGCGATTTGCCGCGCACATCGGCGTCGAAAAATCGCTTCCAGAAGAATGGACGCCGGCGTATACAGCGAAGTTTATTAAAGAGCGTTATGGAGGCGATCCGTTTACGGTTATCGCATTTATCGGCCAAGATGAAACGAACGGTTTTCTTGTTTTGGAGATTCCCCGAAAAATGTTTAAGCCGCCGATTCAAATTGTTAATGAACAATTCGGGAATTATTTGCTTCTTGGCATGCTCGCCATCATCTTTATTTTTATCGCCATTTCTTATCTGTTTTTCAGAAGCATTCGAAAAAGACTTCTGCATTTGCAGCAGTCGATGACGACAAGAGATGAGGATGGACTGCCTGTTCCGGCAGCAGTGAAAAAGCAAGATGAAGTCGGACAGCTTGAACAGACGTTTAACCAAATGGTAAAAGAGTTGAGAGAAAGCAAACATCGCGAACAAGAAGAAGAACAATTGAGACGCGAACTGATTGCCAATTTGTCGCATGATCTGCGGACTCCGTTAACGAAAATCAATGCGCAAATTTATGCTTTATCAAAAGAAAAAGTTTCTGAAGAAGCGAGACGGGCCATTCAAGCGATGGAAACGTCGATTCGGGATATCGACCGGCTCATTGAAAACCTGATGTCTTATACGCTGTTGATGGCGAGCAAATATAAGTTAGAGCGAAAAGCAGTGGATGCCGTTCGTTTTGTGCGTGAAAGTTTGGCTTCATGGTATCCCGTTTTTGAAAAAGAGAAATTTGCCATTGAAGCCGAGCTGGATTCGTTTGAGACTCAACATTGGCAGGTTGACACTGATTGGTTTGGGCGCATTCTTGACAACCTTTTTCAAAATGTTTTGCGCCATGCGAAAAGCGGCCGCTATTTAAAAGTGAAAACCGAGTCGACGGCGCATTACGACGCGTTTGTTATTATCGATCGCGGAAAAGGGATGAAGGCCGGCTCCAATGAAAAAGGGGCGGGAATAGGCTTATCGATTGTTGATATGATGGTAAAAGGCATGGAATTGGAATGGGACATCCAGTCAAGCGAGAATGGAACAACTGTAAAAATTATGAAACCGAAATAAACCGTGCATGTTGGGAAATGCACGGTTTTTCTTGATTTGGCGGCAGGATTCGTGCAAGCTTTGCCGATTAGAAAGTTTTTAAACAAAATTTAAACATTGTGCAACCTTCGTTTTAACTTTCAGCAGCTAAAATGGATGGCAGAGGTGATGAAGAGAATGGAACATGTGATAAAAACAGAAAGGCTGACGAAACGCTTTGGAAAAGAAGTCGTTGTCAATGAGCTCAATATGCGGGTGCCAAAAGGTGAAGTGTATGGTTTTTTAGGCCCAAACGGCGCTGGAAAATCAACAACGATACGCATGCTGTTAGGCTTGATGAAACCGAGTGCGGGAATGGTTCAAATCTTTCATCAGGATTTAAAAAGCGGGCGATTAAATATTTTAAAAAAGGTTGGTTCGCTCGTTGAGAACCCGTCGTATTATCCTCATTTAACGGCTTATGAAAATTTAGAAGCGATTCGAAAAATTTTAGGGGTTCCGGAAGCAAGAATCGAGGAAGTATTGGACATTGTTCGTTTAGCTGATGCCGCGAACAAAAAAGTGAAAAATTTTTCATTGGGCATGAAACAGCGTTTGGGCATCGCCGCTTCTTTATTGCATCATCCGGACCTGTTAATCTTGGATGAGCCGACAAACGGGCTGGATCCATCGGGAATCATTGAAATCCGCGAACTGATCAAACGTTTGCCAGCCGAATATGGCATGACGATTTTCATATCGAGCCATCTATTGTCAGAAATTGAACAAATCGCAACAACGGTCGGCATTATTTCGAAAGGAAAACTGATTTTTCAAGATTCGATCGAAGTGCTGCGCAAAATGGCTCAACAGCGGATTTTATTGAAAGCAAGCGACAGTGAACGAGCATGGCGCACGTTATTGTCAAAAGGCATGAAAGCTGACTTTAAAGACGGCTTTGTTTCCTTGGCAAATGCATCAGACGAAACGGTGGCGGATGCTGTTCGCATTCTCGTTGAAAAAGGCTTTTCCATTTATCGCGTCGAAGAAGAAAAAAGTTCGCTTGAAGACATCTTTCTTCAAATGACGAAGGAGGGAGATGCATGATTTCTCAGCTGCTGCGCTCAGACTTTTTAAAAATGAAACGAAAAGGGTTTTGGCTGCTGACTGTTTTAGGCCCTTTCGGTGTTGTCGCTTTGCAGATGGTCAATTATGGGCTCAGAAAAGAGTATTTGCTTCAGCAAAGCGACAACGACTGGGAATATTATCTTTTGAATGTCAGTTCATTTACGCCGCTGGCTCTCGTATTGGGAATTGTGATTTTAACTTCATTGATGGCGAGCGTCGAAAATGAAACGAATGCATGGAAACAGCTATTCGCTTTGCCGGTTTCGAAAATGAGCGTCTATTTATCAAAATTTGCCGCGCTGGCATGGCTGCTGTTTGTGGCATCTTTTTTACTCATGCTGTTTACATTGGCTCATGGCATTTATTTAGATTTCGATGAAGCCATTCCTTATTTAGATGTCATTCAATACAGCTTCTTTCCGTATTTTGCTGCCTTGCCGATCTTGGCTTTGCAGCTTTGGCTGGCAATGGTGAGCAAAAATCAAGGGATACCGGTGACGGCTGGCATTTTTGGCGTTGTATTCGCATATATGGCGTATTATTTGCCTGATTGGATGATTTGGAAATGGCCATCATTAATGAATGATTGGAACGAACCGCTGTGGAACGCTCTGTTAGGGATTGGACTGGGCAGCATGCTGTATTTTGCCGGCATGTTTGATTTTGCGAGAAGGGATGTGAAATAAGCCGATGGTTTCA
>CALKAO010000130.1 GCA_937983115.1 uncultured Caryophanales bacterium | reverse complement strand
TTTTTCATTTATTGTAAAATGTCGAAAATCCTGCTATTCTTAAACTAATTAATGCATATTGGTGTGGAGTGATTGATGTGCGCTGCCCAAGCTGTCAGCATAATGGTACGAGAGTGTTGGATTCGAGACCGGTTCATGACGCCCGTTCGATTCGGCGAAGAAGAGAATGCGAATCGTGCCATTTCCGCTTTACAACCTTTGAAACCGTTGAAGAAACCCCGCTGATCGTTGTGAAAAAAGGAGGAGCAAGAGAAGAATTCAGCCGGGACAAAGTGTTGAGAGGCATGATTAAAGCGTGCGAAAAACGGCCAGTTCCTTTAGAAGTTCTTGAAGACGCTGTAAACAATATTGAAAAAGATTTGCGGAATAAAGGTTCGCTGGAAGTGAGCAGTGAAGATGTCGGCGAGCGCGTCATGGAACATTTGGCGGATATCGATGAAGTTGCCTATGTGCGGTTTGCTTCCGTCTACCGCCAATTTAAAGATATTAATGTTTTTGTTGAAGAGCTTAAAGAATTGATCAAACGAGTCGATAAATAACGGTTTTCATTCAGATAAGAGCTTAAAGTTTGTGCAGCATCTTTATGTTCTTTTTTTAAACGGATAAAGCAGGTGAAAAGGCTGGGAAAAGCAATGAACAATCATTGGAAAGAGTTGTTGCCGGTCGATCGATACCAAGTTCGGGCAAACGGAATGATGCATGATTATTATCGGAAAGTCGTAACGTCGCTTTATCAGCCGTTAGTCGGGGCGATTGCGTACAGTCTGTATATGACATTTTGGGGCCAGCTTGAATCTGAAAAAGAGTGGAGCAAGCCTTCAACCCATCGCAGTTTGATGAACGTGGTCCAACTCGATTTAAAACAAATTCTGCTAGCAAGAAAAAAGTTGGAGGGCATCGGGCTGCTGAAGACTTATGTCGATGAAGACAGCGAACCCCGCCATTATTTTTATGTGTTGGAGGCGCCGCTTTCTCCTCATCAATTTTTTAACGATGGCGCTTTAAATGTTTTTTTATACAACCGTTTGGGGCCTTATCATTTTCAGCAAATAAAAAAACAGTTTGTGATGCCCGAATTGAAAGATGAGGATAATTGCCGGCAAGTGACCGCTGCTTTTAACGAAGTGTTTGAATCGGTGCATCCTTCAGAGCTGGCGGTAAAAAAAGCTTCCGAATTGGAACAGCGGGTTGGATGGGATGGGAGCGAGCGATTCATTGAGGATTCCGACGGGTCATCGATTCGCATTTCCCGTGATTTTGATATGGATTGGCTGACGAAAAGCATTTCTGAATTTATTGTTCCGGACGAAGTTTTTACTGAAACGGTGATCGAAGCAATTAAAAAACTGGCTTATATTTATAAACTTGAACCTTTGCAAATGAAGCACATCATCGAATCCACTTACGTCAAATATGATCGGTTAACAGTTGAAACCCTTCGCAAAGGAACGCACGAATGGTACGCCCGCCAACACGATAATCAGCTGCCTCATTTAAGTGTGCGCATTCAGCCGCCAATGTATCGAGAGCATAACAGGAACAAGCCAGAAACAGAAGAAGAGAAAGCGGCGCAATTATTTGAGTCGATTAGTCCGTATGAACAGCTTGAAAGAATGGCAGGCGGCGCCAAACCAGCAGCAAGCGACATTAAGCTTGTCGAATCGATCATGTTTGATCAAAAATTGCTTCCTGGCGTTGTCAATGTGCTGATTGAATATGTGATGCGCACGAACGATATGAAATTGCCAAAGGCTTATGTGGAAAAAATTGCTGCGCATTGGGCAAGAAAAAATGTGAAAACGGTGAAAGAAGCGATGGCGCTTGCACGTGCAGAACATCAAAAGTATCAAGATTGGTCGAATGAGAAAAAACGCCAAAAAACAACGGCCTACAAGAGAAATGAAAGGAAAGACACGCTTCCAAAATGGATGGCGGATGAGCCTGAAAAGCCAAAGCTGCAGCCGGAAGATGCGGAAGAGAAGAAAAAGCAGCTGGAGGCGCTTTTGCGAAAATATAAATAAAGAGAGTACGGATAGTCAGAAGGTGACAAAATGGAATCGATAAAAGATGCATTAACTGAAATGTTTCCCAGCAGCAAAATGGAATCCGCTTTTTCAAAGATTAAAAGAACGGTCTTTGCGAATCCTGATGTTCAGCAGTTTATAATAAAACAGTCAATTCCAGCTGAAATGGTTGAAAAAAGCTTTGTAAAACTATATGAATTTCATAATCAGCAAAAAAACTGCCAAGCGTGCCCAGGGCTTGAAAAATGCCCAAATGTGATTCAAGGCTATCGTCCGCAGCTCATCACAGCCCATGGCGCGATCGATGTCAACTATGAACGCTGCCCTTTAAAGGTAAAACATGTCGAAGAGCAGCGCCAGCAAAGGCTTTTTGAAAGTTTATATGTTCCGAAAGAAGTGGTAAACGCCCGTTTTTCTGATCTTGACAAAGATCTTGAAAGGTTTGAAGCGATCCAGCTGGCGGATCGGTATGTCGTAGAATTTGAAGAAGGGAAAACGCGGCACGGGCTTTATTATTATGGAAAATTTGGCGTTGGAAAAACATTTTTATTGTGTGCGATTGCAAATGAACTCGCATTGCGGAAAAATGTGAAGTCGCTCATTGTCTATACGCCAGATTTTTTCCGCGAATTGAAAAACGCAATTGGAAAAGAGGCGTTTCATGACAAATTGAATTATATTAAAACGGTTCCTCTTCTGATTTTAGACGATATCGGTTCTGAAACGATTTCTGGCTGGATTCGCGATGAAGTGCTCGGCTCCATTTTGCAATACCGCATGATGGAAGGGCTGCCAACGCTTTACAGTTCAAACTATGATTACGATGAATTGGAAGATCATTTGGCTTATTCAGAAAAAGCAGGCACTGAGCTGCTGAAAGCGAAACGCATTATGGAGCGAATTCGCCATTATACGATACCGCAGTATATTGGAGGGGAAAACCGAAGAGCGCATTTTATTCAAAAATAACTCATTTTTTTCCTTCTGCGCCATATATTTGTACAAGGCATGACGCAGAAGGAGGGGATGTTTTGATTAAAGTTGATTTTTCCAATCGCCGAGATTGTGAAGAAATTTTTCACAGAATAAGCGAACATATTGCAAAAGGGAATTATGATGCCGCATTTGGCGTTTCGGCAAAAAAAGTTGGAAAAAAACTGCTGTACATTGCGTTTGACAAGAAGGAAGCGACCTTTCAATATGTTTTGCAGCCGATGTTGTCCCGGGTGTTTGCTGAATATATTATTGCGACTTTTGAACCGAAATGGCTGCACGACATGTTAACGAATCATTTTTATTATGAAGATAAAAATGAAATCCATGACATCATTTCGCTTTTTTATTTTATTATGGAGGGAAAACATGCGGAACTGCCCAATGTGAAAACGATTCCGTCACGCGAAGCGCTCATTGAAGACGCGGTCCGCTCATTGCTCGAAGATAGCTTTAGAAAAGAGCTGTCATTTAGTTTCGATTCTTTTTTAAAATTTCGAATCAAAGCGTACCGCGAATGCATTGCGGCCTATTTGGAAATGGCGATTGACGAATACAAATTGGAACAGGATTATCAGAGCTTCATTGAAAATCTTCGTTCTTTTTTACATAGAAAAAAACCGATGATTGACATTTTGCACATTGTGTACACAAATAAACCAACTTTTTTCGATGAACGCTTTCAATTAATCGATGAGGAGAAAATCGCAAAAGCCATCAGCAATACGGGCTATTTCTTGCAACAGTCCGTCATCGAATCGACATTGCTTCAGCCGCTATTAACTTTTGCTCCGAAAGAAGTGCATCTGTATGTTGACAGTGATTTGACAGGCCTTCTGTATACGCTGAAAAATATTTTTCAAGAAAGGCTTATCATTCGAAGATTGAAGGATGTGCCGGATATGCGCACGCCAATGTAAATTATTTGCAATTATAATAT
>CALKAO010000129.1 GCA_937983115.1 uncultured Caryophanales bacterium | reverse complement strand
ACATCCATTCGCATGGCCCAAGTTGTTTCGATCGCCGCCATTGCCATTGCGGTGCTCCTTATCATCATAAGAAGACAGCGCGGCTATGCAAAAAAACGTTATGCCGATAAAACGAATAAGCCGTAAAAAAGCTCAGAATGATGAAATGAGAGATTATAATCTTTTAGGAGTCCTGGAACCATTAAAAATGAATGCGCCTTGTCGTTATGGCAGGCTTTTTTTGTATCTTTGCAAGGATTGTTTCCGGACATGCATTTAATCTTTAGGATGTGAGAGCGTGAATGCATCTGGCGTGCTGAAACGGGGTTTGAAAGTCGGATTGGAAACGGCGTGGGACCTCGGCAAAATTATTTTTCCGGTCACTTTATTCGTTGGGATTTTGCAGCATACCGTTGTGTTAAAATGGCTCATTCAGCTTGTAAAACCGCTCATGGCGTTTTTCGGATTGAATGGTGAAGCCGCAATCCCGCTCGTGTTAGGGAACGTGCTGAATCTGTATGCGGCGATCGGCGCCATTTTAACGTTGGACTTGACAGTAAAACAAGTATTTATTCTTGCGCTCATGTTGTCGTTTTCTCATTCGCTGTTCGTGGAGTCGAGCATTGCTGTCCGTGTTGGCGTGAACATTTGGATTGTTGCCGCGATTCGCATGCTGCTGGCTGCATGTTCTGGATGGCTCGTTCATATGGTGTGGACCGGCGGAGAGGATCAGGCGAAATATGGATTCATTCAGCAAACAAACGAAGACATTTCCGGTTGGGCATTCATCCTCGCAAATGCGGTTGAACAGGCAGCATTCGGGATTTTTCAATTGGCGCTCATTGTTATTCCGCTAATGATCGGGATACAATGGTTAAAAGAAAAGCAATGGCTGGCAGTTTTTTCACGTTGGATGTCTCCGTTTACGAGAATGTTGGGTTTGAACGCAAATACGTCGACAACATTGGCTTCCGGAATTTTGTTCGGGATTTCGTTCGGGGCAGGGGTGATGCTGCAAGCGATTAAAGAAGACGGAGTAGAGAAAAGGGACTTATATTTGGTGTTTATTTTCCTTGTCACGTGCCACGCTGTTGTCGAAGATACGCTGATTTTTATCCCGCTCGGAATTCCCGTCTGGCCGCTGCTTGTCATTCGTTTGGCGGCGGCAATCGGTTTGACGATGGCTGCTGCTTCCCTGTGGAATCGAGCAGGCAAATCAGATAGAAAGGAAGTTCATTATGAAAATTGACACGGTGCTCTTTGATTTGGATGGAACATTGATTGATACAAATGATCTGATTATCGCGTCGTTTGAACACACGCTCGCGCATTTTTTTCCGGATGAAAATATTGAATTTGACATCGTTCCATACATCGGCGAACCGCTAGTGGATACGTTTCGCCGTTTAGACAGCGAGCGGGCAGCGGACATGGTTGAGATGTACCGTGTGCACAATGCAGAAAATCACGATCGGCTCATTAAAGAATACGATGGCGTATTTGAAACCGTTCAAACGTTAAAACAGCTCGACATGAAGCTTGCTGTTGTTACAAACAAAGTTCGCGATGCGGCGTTAAAAGGGCTTGAGCTTACCCGGCTCGATCAATTTTTTGATGTGGTTGTGACGTTTGATGATGTGCAGCGGGCAAAGCCGGCTGCTGAGCCTATTGAAAAAGCGCTTGATCAGCTTGATGCTGAGCCGGAAAACGCCATTATGGTCGGAGACAGCCAATTTGATATTGAAGCGGGCGATAAAGCGGGAACCTATACGGCCGGCGTCGCCTGGTCGTTAAAAGGAAAAGCGTTTATTGAACAGCTGGAGCCTGACTTTGTCATTGAGCATATGTCCGAGCTGCTCGATATTGTAGGAGTCAAAGCGCCATGAGAAAAACAGAGCGTTATCGCGTAAAGGGAGCGAATTCGCTCTGGCAGCTTTATAAAACGGTTTCGTTTTGGAAAGTGGTGAAAAATGTTTTTGTCGTTGAACTGGCTCGATATACGCCATTTATGCCAGTGAAAAATTGGCTGTATCGGACGTTTCTTCGCATGGAAGTCGGCGAGCAGACGGCGGTTGCTTACAAAGTTGTGATGGACATATTATTTCCTGAGCGCATCAAGATTGGAAAAAACACGATTATCGGATACAATTCCACGATTTTATCCCATGAATATTTAGTCGGCGAATATCGCATTGGCGATGTCATCATCGGCGATCATGTCATGATTGGCGCTAACAGCACCATTCTGCCAGGAGTGACGATCGGCGACGGAGCGGTCGTTTCCGCAGCGACGCTCGTCCATCGCGATGTGCCTCCCGGTGCGTTCGCAGGCGGCAACCCGATGAAAATCATTTATACGAAAGAACAAATGGAAAAGCGGAAAAAAGAACAGGAAAAGGAGAACGGATCATGGACATAGATTCATTGATAATTGCGTTAGGCATCGCTGCGGCTGGCTATTTTATCGGCGAAGGGCTGAAAAATTTTAAAAACCCAGCTGGAAAAAGCGTCATTGATTTTTTGGAAGAGGACGATGAACATGAATTGATTCATGAGAAAGATGTCCATTATTACATCGGGATTGCGAAAGCGGATGCTAAAGCATTGCTTCAAGAGCATCCAAACGCTCCGCAAGTCGTCATTAACGGAAAGGCGTATTATCCGAAAGCGAAGCTTCGGGAATGGCTGCTCCAGCTTGGAAATGAAAAAAACGCTTGAATCGCGGAAAATGGACTCAAGCGTTTAAGTTTAGGTGAGTTTGCATGCACCTTTTTTTTCATTCGGCTTGTTTTTAGAAGGCGGGAATTTAAGCATGCCGGCATATTTGCAAATCGATCATCGTTCTTTTTCTACAAGCTTTGCGTTTAAATTACCAGCTGCGGATCGGCAAAGAGCCAGGTGCATCATTGATCAGGATCTGATAAAACGGAACGGCGTAAGCGATGATGGAAAGGATGATTGAGACGGCAATCCACACCGACCATTTTTCCAAAATTTTTGGCGGCTCTGCTGCTTTCTCATTAATGACGCCAATCGGATATTCGATTGATTCTTCCGATTTTGGCGAGAAAAAGATCAATTTTATCCAAATGTAGAGCACAAGGCAGATGGCAATAAATAAAATCACGCCGCCAACCGCAATGACTTGGTTGTAGGACATCCATTTTAAACCCAATTCATGTCCGCCATAGTCGCTAAAACTCGTCCGCCTTGGCGACCCCAGCAAACCTGCAAAGTGCATGACGATTCCCATGAGAAACATGCCAATAATCCACAGAATGCTTTGGATAATTGCAAGTCTGTTTAAATGCTGTGTAAATGTTCGTCCGGTCAGGACGGGAATTAGCCAATAGGTGATGGCAAAAAACGTCAGCACTACGGAAGTGGCAAAGGTAAGATGGAAATGCCCTGTCACCCACCACGTATTATGCACGATTTGATTCAGCTGAAAGCTTGAATTGATGATGCCGGTAGCGCCGCCGGGAATAAACATGAGCATGCCCATTACAGTTGTAAAAAAGCGCGCGTCTTTCCATGGCAATTTTTTCACCCATCCGAATAATCCGGCGCCTCCGCGCGAACGCCCTGCGAGTTCAAATGTTGCGATAATCGAGAATGCAGTGATGAGTGACGGCACGACAACGAGCATCGTCAATATAACTTGAAGAAATTTCCAAAATGAATCGATGCCTGGGTCGGTCAGCTGATGGTGCAGCCCAACAGGCACTGAAAATAAAATTAGTAAAATAAAGGTAAGCCGCGGCAATGAACTGCTGAAAATTTTGCCGCCGATGATCTGCGGAATGTTGACATACCAGTAAATGTATGCCGGCAAAAGCCAAAAATAGACGAGAGCATGTCCGAAGTACCAAAACATCGTTCGGGTTAAGGTTGTATCAACACGTTCAATCCAGCCGAACGACCATGGAATGAGCAGGCCGACCACTTCAATAGCGACCATGGCGCTTGCATGGAGCCATAAGATGATGGTGGCAATTGTCATGTATGCAAACAGCGGCGAGGATTCGCCTTTATGTTTTTTTCGCCAGCGTATGTATGCGCAAATCATGCCGATGGAAGCGAGCCAGCTTCCGACAATCAGCAAAGCCAGGCCAACATAATACCACGGTGATGCGGCCATCGGAGAGTAAAAGGTGTAAAGCACCGTGCCGTCATTTGACAAAATCAGCATGGCCGCTAAAATCGTTCCAATCGCCATCAAATAAAATCCAATCCAGCCGAGCTTTCTTTCTGTCGCAGTCAATTCTCCATCCAGTGTTTTTATCATCCCGGAAAAGAGAAACCCAACGATAAAAAACGTTGTAAAGACTAATGCGAGCAATACGCCGTGAGCGGTTAGCAGCTGATAGTACGTCAGCCATCCCGGGAGCGTAATCCATCCCGCCCGCTGCGACAATTGCAGCAGCCCTGCCAATCCGCCAAGAAAAACGGCAAAAAATGAGAAATATAGATACGCCTTTACAAGGTTAGAGTCTTTTTCAGCGAACACTGCTTTTGGGAAATTGCTGTGGCTTTTGCCAGCTTGAGCAGCATCTGTCGTCATTTTTTTCACTTCCTTCTTTGCTAATCTTCTACGATGACTTTTCCGAACATAACTTGGTGGCCTATTCCGCAATATTCGTGACAAACAAACAAATATTCCCCAGGTTTTTTAAATGTATGGGTATATTCTGTCACACGCCCGGGCTGGAGCATTAAGTTCAAAGGCGTGCCTGCGATATGCAGTCCGTGGATGACATCTTTGCTTGTCATTTTAAAATGGACTTTTGCTCCCTTGGGGATGGTAATTGTGTTTGGATCAAAGCCGAACATAAACGAAAGCATCGTAACTTCATATTCGTTCGGGCCGATTTTTTCAATTCCAGGGTTGTTAAAAGGAGGAACGGTATCGACGAGCTCGGGTTCAATCGTTCCTTTCATGCCATCCGGCGGATTGAGCCCCATTGATGCGGTTAATATGCCTGTAATGAGGACAAAAATAAAAAGTGACCCGACTCCAATGGCCAGCCATATCTTTTCGAGCTTCGGCATATCGAACATGAGTGATCTCCTTCCTCATTAAATGGTCGTAATGTAAATGTAGAAAATGGCAAACCATGAGATTAAAACAAAGGCACCAATGAAGAGGGTGCTAAAAAAAGTCCCTTTTAAATTTTCATCATAAGAAGCTGCAGCATCTTTTTTTTCTTCTGAACGAGACAAATTCCTCACCTCTTTCACGGGAAGTCGACAACTTTTAGCTTGTTCAAAGATGGTATTTTTATGCATTGTGCTGTGTCATTGTTTTTTTACATTTTTAAAGAAGCCAACCTTTGTTTGAAATTTCTGTCATTTAAGCTTTAATATTGATTAAAAACATAAAGGGGAATTTAATGGAAAAAGGGAAAACAATAAACAGCCTTATGCGTGTACTGCGCACAAAGCATGGAATTTCCATAAGCGGAAGCAAACATAAAAAAATTTATTAAATATCGGGTATTTTCATAGTGGGTTCGGATATTGAAAAACTTGCCGGTTTCGTTAAAATTTGCGTCTTTGCGAATAATAGAGCTCATGCTTAATTGCGGTGTAATGCTTCGGTTTACATTTAAGAGGATTGGATGCGTCCAATCCCCTTTTAATTTTTTCGGTTTAAGTTCGATGTTGCGAAAAACTGATTCATATTCTGACGGTTTTTCAATGCGATATTTCCTTGGAAGTATGCATTCGAATGTGTGCATCAAACTTTGGAATCTGCAATAAGTCAAGGGTTCTTAAGGGTTTTTTGTTAGGGAATGCAGTTTATAATAAGTAAAAGCCGACGCCCATGATTAAATAAGCAGCAAGCATGGTTAAGCCTTCGAACCAATTCGTGTCTCCGTCATTGCATATGGCAACGGTTAAAATGACGGCGAGCACCATTGCGACGAGTTCGGGAAGCGAAAAGATGAGCGGCATGGCAGCAGGCATGAATAAAGACAGGAGAACGAGCAATGGAGCAACGAACATGGCAATCTGAACGGAGGAGCCGATCGCAATTTCGACGGCAATGTT
This sequence comes from uncultured Caryophanales bacterium, assembly GCA_937983115.1. GTDB lineage: Bacteria > Bacillota > Bacilli > Bacillales > UBA6769 > Pueribacillus. Next base: position 24,423 of record CALKAO010000129.1, on the reverse strand, counting down.
CATTTTATTTTTGTAGGCCATGATAATGGCTGTTGCGTGTTCAGCAGCGTTGCCGACGATGGCGACAATAATGACGCCGATAAACAATTCACTCCATCCGAACGTTTCGCCGACGGCTTCAAATGTGGATACAAGCCGTTCCGATACGTATGCGACTGCGAGCGTGGAAAGGATGAGTATAAGGATCGCTTTCTTTTTTGACCACTCGGCTTCGGTTTGATGTTCGGTTTCCATTTCGTCCGTTTTCTGCCGGTATACGCCGCGATGCGTTACGAGCCGAAAGAGCAAGCCGGCGAGATATAAGCCAATCATAATGCTCGAAATCCAGATGCTCAGGGATAGCGTGTCGGCTTCTGACATTCGCAGGGAGAAGATTTCCGGAAAGACAAAAGCGACAACGACGGAAAAAATAAGCAAGCCCGAGTTGTAGCGCGCGTCATAAAAATTGAATTTTTGCCGTTTATATTTCAGCCCGCCGACAAAAAAGGACAATCCGCCGACAAGCAGCAGGTTTCCGATGACAGAACCCGTCAAAGAAGCGAGGACGATTTCAATCAGCCCTGATTTTAAAGCGAAAATCGAAATGATCAATTCAACGGCGTTGCCAAATGTCGCGTTTAACAGCCCGCCGATTCGCGGTCCGATATGCGCTGCGATGTTTTCGGTTGCACGCCCCATGTACGCCGCGAGTGCAATGATGGTTAAAGCGTAAACGATAAACATGAGCACTTTTGGCCAGTTCAGCAGGCTTCCGATGACGGAAAGCGGCAAACCGATGGCAATCATTATAAAAAAAAGACGATTCATTGCAAACCCTCCAAATGTATTCATACCGTTACGTTTGCCCGAAAAGCCGCCATTTTATCCTCGCCTGCAGTTGACGGTTTCCATTCCTTCCGATAGACTACTAGTAAATACTTTATCTTGGTAGCATATTAGCGAACTAAAGGATACGAGATGGAGCGTGAACGGCGACATGGCGAAACCGTTAGTGTTTGAGAAGCCGCTTGGCATGCGCGATACGCTGCCGGCGCAATATGAAACGAAAAAGCGAATCCGGACTAAAATGGCGGCCCTGATTCAATCATGGGGCTATCAATTTATCGAAACACCGACGCTGGAGTACTATGATACGGTCGGCGCAGTTTCGGCGATTCCGGAAAAGCATTTGTTTAAATTGTTGGATCAAGCTGGCAACCCGCTTGTTTTGCGGCCGGATATGACTTCGCCGATTGCCCGGGTAGCGGGTTCGAGCTTAAAAAATGTCCCTTATCCGCTCAGGCTTGCTTATGATTCGAATTTGTTCCAGGCCCAGCAGCGCGAAGGCAATCGGCCAGCCGAATATGAACAAATTGGAATCGAGCTTATCGGCGATGGAACTCGCAGCGCCGATGCGGAAGTCATCGCCTTGATGATTGCGGTATTAAAAGAAGCGGGGCTTGCAGAATTTAAAGTGGCGGTCGGCCATGTCAAGTTTATGAATTCATTTTTCCTGGATGTTGTCGGCGCTGCAGAACGCGCTGACGCGCTGAGAAAATTTTTAACTAAAAAAAATTACGTCGGCTATCGGGAATATGTGAAGCAGCTGCAATTGCCTTCGGATGACGAACGGCGTTTGCTTGCGCTGCTGCAGCTGCGCGGAAAGCATGATGTGATTGCAAAAGCCCGCGAACTTTCGAATGATGATGAAGCGCTCCAGGCTCTTGATGAACTTTTTTCGCTTGAGCAAACATTGGATGTTTACGGCGTTGCATCGGATGTAACTTTTGATTTGACGCTCGTTCGGCATATGAATTATTATACTGGCATCGTGTTTGAAGCGTATGCGGAAGGGATTGGCATGCCGTTGAGCGGAGGCGGGCGCTACGATGAACTGCTCGCAAAATTTAACCGTCCGGCCCAAGCGACGGGATTTGGAATCCGGCTCGATTATTTGCTTAATGCTTTAGGCGAGATCGAGACAGAACCACCGATTGCGTGCGTGCTGTTTACGAAAGAACGCCAGGCCGAAGCGATTCAGACGGCTCAAAAGATGAGAGCGGAAGGAAAACAGGTTGTGCTGCAAAACATTGCGGGTGTTGCGAATGTAAAAGAGATGGCCGCACGGTTTGATGAAGTGGTTCAATGCATGGGGAAGGAGAACGAATGATGCACGAAAAATTGACGATTGCCATGCCGAAGGGCCGAATTTTTGCAGAAGCCGTCGAATTGCTTAAAAAAGCCGGCTACGCTCTTCCGCCTGAATTCGATGACTCGCGCAAATTGATTTTAGATATCGATCAGGAAAAGATGCGCTTTATTTTAGCGAAGCCTGTCGATGTTCCGACTTATGTTGAACACGGGGCCGCGGATGTCGGGATTGCGGGGAAAGATGTGCTGCTTGAAGAAAACCGCGACATTTATGAAGTGCTTGATTTAAAAATCAGCGAATGCTATTTGGCGGTTGCCGGGCTTCCTGAAGCGAAAAAACGAACGGCGCGGAAAGTGGCGACGAAATACCCGCGGATTGCTTCCAACTATTTTCGGGAACAAGGCGAACAAGTGGAGATTGTTAAATTAAACGGCTCGATTGAACTCGCTCCGTTAATCGGGCTGGCGGATCGCATTGTCGATATTGTGTCAACCGGCCGGACGCTGAGGGAAAACGGTTTGGTCGAATTTGAAAAAATGATGCCGATCACATCGAGACTGATTGTCAACCCGGCGAGCTATCGCTTGAAAGATCAGCGGATTGATGAAATGGTGAATCAATTGGCAGCGGTCATTGAAGGGGGGAAATCATATGAGACGAATTGAAAAGCGGGAAGATTTTAAAAAAATGCAGCGCTCGATTGAACATGGAACCGATGAGCAGCTTTCCACCGTCCAATCGATCCTTAAGCAAGTGCGCACGTTTGGCGATCAGGCGCTGTATGAACTGACGGAAAAACTCGATCGCGTCGTGCTGACAAAATTGAGAGTCAGCGAGCGGGAAATGCGTGAAGCTTATGAACAAATCGACGAACAGATGCTTGCGATTATTCGGGAAGCTGCGGAAAACATCCGCTATTACCATGAACAGCAAAAACGGCAATCATGGTTTGTAACAAAAGAAGATGGAACGGTGCTTGGGCAAAAAATCATCCCGCTTGATGCTGTCGGTGTTTACGTTCCAGGCGGAACTGCTGCGTATCCGTCGTCGGTCCTGATGGGGGTCCTTCCCGCAAAAGTGGCGGGAGTTGATCGCATCGTGCTCATGTCTCCTCCGCAATCCGACGGCTCTCTGCCCGCGGGTGTGCTCGTTGCTGCACAGGAGAGCGGAGTTGAAGAGATTTACAAAGTGGGAGGGGCGCAAGCGATCGCTGCACTTGCGTATGGGACAGAAACGATTCAGCCGGTTGATAAAATTGTCGGGCCAGGCAATATTTTTGTCGCGCTTGCAAAACGGGAAGTATTCGGCGTCGTCGGCATCGATATGCTTGCCGGGCCCAGTGAAATCGTCGTATTGGCGGATGAACATGCAAATCCGGGCTATATTGCCAGTGATTTATTATCGCAGGCAGAGCACGATCCGCGCTCTTCCGCAATACTTGTCACCACATCGGAGTCCGTAGCGGAAGAAACGAGGAAAGAAGTGGCGAAACAGCTGGAAGCGCTGCCGAGAAAAGAAATTGCACAGCCGGCCATCCGCGATTATGGCGCCGTCTATGTAGCCAAAGATATGGAAGAAGCGGTTGATGTCGTAAATGAGCTTGCGCCGGAACATTTGGAAGTGATGGTCGAAGAGCCGTGGGCATTGCTTTCAAGCATTCGGCATGCAGGCGCGATTTTTCTTGGCGAACAGAGCTCCGAGCCAGTCGGCGATTATTTCGCCGGGACGAACCATGTGCTGCCGACGAATGGAACCGCCCGTTTTTCGAATCCGCTCAGCGTCGACGACTTCGTTAAAAAATCAAGCATTGTTTCTTACAGCAAACGCGCCATTCATGAACATGGGAAAAAAATCGCCGCTTTTGCACGGATGGAGGGCTTGGAAGCCCATGCACGAGCGGTTGAAGCGAGACTGGGGGGGAAAAAATGAGTCGTGAAGCAACGATTGCAAGAGAAACGAAAGAAACGCAAATTACGCTTACGCTGCATTTGGATGGCGATGGCAGCGGCGAATTAAAGACACCGGTTCCTTTTATGACGCATATGCTCGATGCGTTTCGCAAACACGGGCAATTTGATTTGACGGTCGATGCCGCAGGCGACATCGACATCGACGCGCATCATACGACAGAAGATCTCGGCATCTGCCTTGGCAAAGCGCTGCATGAGGCATTAGGCAGCAAAGTTGGAATTAAGCGGTTTGGCAATGCATTTGTTCCAATGGACGATGCGCTTGCCCAAGTCGTTGTTGATTTAAGCGATCGTCCGCACGTTGAATTTCGCGGATGTTTTCCGGCTGAACGCGTCGGTTCGTTTGATACGGAGCTCGTTCATGAATTTTTATGGAAACTGGCTCTTGAGGCGCGGATGAATTTGCATGTCATTCTACATTACGGAAGAAATACGCACCATATGATTGAAGCGATTTTTAAAGCGCTTGGACGGGCTTTGCGTGAAGCGGTGACGATTGATCCGAATGTAAAAGGAGTACCTTCGACAAAAGGAAAATTGTAATCGAAATGAGAGGTGGAGCATGTGGCGTTTACCGTTTATCCGGCCATTGACATTCGCGGCGGGAAGTGTGTGCGGCTTTATCAAGGCGATTACAGCCGCGAAACCGTCTATGGCGATTCCCCGCTGGCAATGGCTGAAAAATTCAAAGCAGAAGGTGCAACTTGGGTTCACCTCGTTGATCTTGACGGAGCAAAAGAAAAAAAACGAGTCAATGACGCCCATGTCGTTGAAATTGCAAAAAATCTCAATGTCAATGTGCAAGTTGGCGGCGGAATTCGCACAGAAGAAGATGTTGAATATTATTTGGAAAATGGGGTCAAGCGAATTATTTTAGGAAGCAGCGCCATCCAAAATCCAGATTTTACGAAAAAAATGCTCAGCCTTCACGGCGATAAGATTGCGATCGGGATCGATGCGCGCGACGGCTATGCTGCTGTGAACGGCTGGCTTGAAACATCGGAAGTTCTAGCGATTGATCTGGCTTGCGAACTTGTTCAGCACGGAGCTGAAATTTTTATTTTTACCGATATTTCAAAAGACGGCACGCTGGCAGGGCCGAATGTGAAAGCCATTGCTGACATGGCGGAAGCTACGGGCAAGCGGGTCATTGCATCCGGCGGAATCAGCCGGCTTGAAGATTTCGATGCTCTTTTAAGCGAAAAAGAGAAAGGGATTGAAGGCGCCATCGTTGGCAAAGCGCTTTATACCAACCAATTCACATTGCGGGACGCATTGAGAAAGGTGAATGCTACATCATGACAAAAACAGCGAAAAAAATCATCCCTTGTTTGGATATAAAAGATGGGCGCGTTGTAAAAGGCGTGCAGTTTGCGAATTTGCGCGATGCCGGCGATCCAGTTGAACTTGCAGCTTATTATGAAAACGAAGGGGCAGACGAGCTCGTATTTCTTGATATAGCGGCAACGAATGAAAAGCGTGAAACGATGCTTGACGCTGTTCGCGAGATTGCGGGCCAAATCACCATTCCGTTTATTGTCGGCGGCGGCATTCGTTCGGTTGAAGCGGTCCGGGCGGTGATTCGCGCAGGCGCTGATAAAGTGTCGATCGGTTCTGCAGCCATCGCCAATCCCGAGTTGATTCGCGATGCGGCTGCGGCAGTCGGTTCGGAACGGATTGTGGTTGCCATAGACGGCAAGTTTGCGCCCGAATTACATGCGTGGCGTGTTGCGGTGCATGGCGGAAAAACACTTACCGATAAAGATGTCGTAGATTGGGCGAAAGAAGCTGCTGCACTCGGTGCAGGAGAAATTTTGCTGACGAGCATGGATCGGGACGGTGAAAAAAACGGATATGATTTAAAGATGACAAAAGCGGTAACGGACGCTGTCGATGTTCCAGTGATCGCTTCGGGAGGCGCAGGAAAAGTTGAACATTTTTATGAAGCGTTCACGGTTGCGAATGCCTCAGGCGCATTGGCAGCATCCATTTTTCATTTTAAAGAAACGTCGATTTCCGCTGTGAAACAAGCGTTAAAGCAGAGAGGGGTTCCGCTGTTATGATCGATGTAAAATTTGACGGCAACGGATTGATTCCTGCAGTCGTTCAAGACGCTGCCAGCAAAGAAGTTTTAATGGTCGCCTATATGAATGAAGAAGCGCTCAGGAAGTCGCTCGAAACGAAACAGACCTGGTTTTACAGCCGTTCGCGAGCTGAATTATGGCATAAAGGCGCGACTTCCGGAAACAAGCAGGACATCATCGATATCCGCTACGATTGCGACAAAGATGCACTGCTCATTCTCGTTTCTCCGCATGGACCTGCCTGCCATGAAGGTTCGTACTCGTGTTTTCGAAGTCCGGAGTCTGGTGCGCAGGAAGCCCAGCGCTCCGATCGCTTCGCAATTATAAACGAGCTCGAATCCATCATTGCGAAGCGGGAATCCGAAATGCCCGAAGGGTCTTACACAACGTATCTGTTTGAAAACGGCGTTGATAAAATTTTAAAAAAAGTTGGCGAGGAAGCGGCAGAAGTGGTGATCGCTGCAAAAAATCGCAATCCAGATGAATTGAAATGGGAAGTGGCTGACTTGCTCTATCATCTGCTTGTTTTATTAAGGGAACAAAAGCTTCCATTGGATGATGTGCTGGCGGTTCTAGAAGAGCGCCATCGAAAATGATGCCTTTTATTTTAAAAAATGGTTGCAAATACGGTTATGTTTCTTAAATGAAGTATGTTATACTTGACCACGTGTCAGTGTGAACCGTTTGGTTGATTGCAAAAATCGGCAGTTCATTGCCGTTTTGATATGCTTCGAAACCGTTTTTTCCGGCTTAAGCGAATGATTCATTTAAGTTAGAAGTTTGGAGGCCTTTTTAAAGCATGAATAAAGAGAGAAAAAAGCGTGGTCATTTAATCCCCTTTAGACAGAATGCGGAATATTTCTTTCAGCGCGCACTCGTCTACTATCATCAGAATAAATTAAATAAAGCGAAAAAGCTGCTGCTGCATGCGGTTAAAATTGACGATCGCGAACCAGTTTATATTTGCCAGCTTGCAGCTGTATTGGCTGAACTCGGCGATTTTGCAGCTTCCAACAAGTGGCTGCACTATGTGCTGAATGAAGTGGATCCTTCGCTGACGGAGTGCTATTTCTTTTTAGCGAGCAATTATGCCCATCTTGGCGAATTTGAAAAAGCAGAGGAAGAAGCGCTTTATTATTTGGAAGTCGATCCGGAAGGCGATTTTGCTGAAGACGCTGAGGATCTATTATATTTTATCGGTTCTGAAATTCCAAAAGACTATCAGGAAAATGCAATTATCCGCCAGCATACAGAAGCGAAGAAAAAAATGGAAGAAGGGCAATTTGGTGAAGCGATTCGGCTGTTTTCCGATATGATCCGCGAGCATCCGCATTTTTGGGCGGCATACAATAATCTTGCTTTGGCTTATTTTTATGCGAATAAAAAACAAAAAGCGCTGTCCACTTTGGATTTGGTTTTAACAAAAAACCCGGGAAATTTGCATGCGCTGTGCAATTTGGCGCTGTTTTATCGCTTTCTCGGATTCAAAGAGCAAAGCCAAAATATCGTTGAGCGGCTAAAAAAAGTCTATCCGATTCTTGAAGAGCACCGCTATAAGCTGGGCAGCACGTTTTCGCTTCTTCACGAGCACGAATTCGCCTACATGTGGCTTTCGTCGCTTGATCGGACAAGGCTGCCGGAAGAACTTCCTTACTATCATTGGCTTGCCGTGTCAGCTTTTTTAACGGGCAGGATTCGCGTTGCAAAATCCGCCTGGCAGCATGTTGAACGCATCGATCCGGACGGCGAAGTGGCGCCTTATTATTTAAAAAAACTTGGAGAAGGCACATTGACGCGCGATGAAGTCGATTATCATTATCGGGTGCCGGCAAATTCACAATCGTATTATGAACTGTTGACAAAAGGGTTAAAAGAAGATGAACGCGCTAAAATGTTCCATCTTTACATTTTAAGGAAAAATTTTTCTGAAAAAGGATATCAAGCCTTGCGAAAGTTTTGCCAGGAATCGTCAGAAGCGCTGCATTTAAAAGAACTCGCTGCCTGCGTCATGCTGAAACAGGCTCCTCATCTCCCTGTGATGATAAAACATGAAGGATTGGAAATGATATATACGGACGAAGCCCAATTGCCGAAGTCCGTTTCGACGGGAATTCGTGTCATTGAAAGGCTTCAGAGATCCGTAAAATCCGGTCTGCTGAACGATATCATCTATCGTTTTTGGCCAACGATTTTTAAATATGCGTATGCTCATGCGCTGGCCTTCGCCAATGAAAAGGGATGGGCTGCCGCTCTCGAGTATTTGGCGAGCGATGAAGAGCAGCGCCCTTCGCAAAAAGCAATTGCGAAGAAATATCGCATCTCGCCGGCGACGGTCAGTTATTACGTAAAAAAAATCAAACGCATTGTTGAAGAGCAGCTGTGAGCAAATAAATAGACTTGTGAAAAACCATTTACTACGATAAGAGTATACGGTTGACGCGCTGAGGGAGTGAATGGAAATGAGTGAAGAGAAAATCTATGACGTCATTATTGCAGGTGCGGGTCCAGCAGGATTGACGGCTGCGGTTTATACGTCGCGCGCCAATTTATCGACGCTGATGATTGAACGCGGGATGCCTGGCGGACAAATGGCGAATACGGAAGATGTCGAAAACTATCCGGGATTTGATCACATATTAGGCCCAGACTTATCGAACAAAATGTTCGAACATGCGAAAAAATTCGGAGCCGAATATCAATACGGCGACATTAAAGAAATTCGCGACGGCGAAGAGTATAAAACCGTGATCGCCGGCGACAAAGAGTATAAAGCGCGAGCGGTGATCATTGCAACAGGAGCCGAATACAAAAAACTCGGGGTTCCTGGAGAGGAAGAGCTCGCTGGCCGCGGCGTTTCCTATTGCGCGGTTTGCGATGGCGCATTTTTTAAAAACCAGGAGCTCGCGGTCATTGGCGGCGGGGATTCCGCAGTTGAAGAAGGCGTATATTTAACCCGTTTTGCTTCAAAAGTGACGATCGTTCATCGCCGGGATGAATTGCGCGCCCAGAAAATTTTGCAGCAGCGTGCGTTTGAAAATGACAAAGTGGAATTTATTTGGAGCCATACGGTGAAAGAAATTAAAGAAAAAGATGGAAAAGTGGGCAGTCTAATTCTCGTCAACAAGAAAACCGGCGAGGAGCGGGAATTTGAAACAAATGGCGTGTTTGTCTACATTGGCATGGTGCCATTGAATGATTCGTTTAAACATTTAAACATCACGAATGAAGAAGGCTATGTCATCACGAATGAAAACATGGAAACGTCAGTGCCCGGCATTTTTGCCGCTGGCGACATTCGCGATAAAATGCTTCGCCAAATCGTTACAGCAACCGGTGATGGGAGCATTGCAGCGGAATCGGCCATCAAATACATTGAGACGCTGAAAGAAAAACAGCGGGTTTAGCCAATCTGCGTTTTGCGGAGCATGCCTGTTCATCATTTGTCTGCGCTTCATTTTTGCTCCGTGCAAATGCGTAGGCCGAAGGGCTTTCCTGCAAATGTGCTACGGAATTAAATTTTTTTAACGTTGCTGTAACGCGTCTGACATATATTTTCGTTATAATAAATATGTGAAATTGACCCCCTTTTATAGTTATACACTGTGGAGTGGCGCGGTGAAAATTCCGCGCCTATTTTTTTGCGTTTCCGTTTGCATACGCCCGCGGTTTTCTCCTGCGCTACTTTTTTCAAAAGCCCATTTTTCAAGAATGCGCATGAAATCCAATGATTAGCATGAAAATTGTTGTCATTGGTAAATCATAGTATAATTTAAATAGTCTCAGTGTTGAGGATGTGGGATGAAATGGAAGGCCATGATGATATACACGTCGTCATTATCACGGGAATGAGCGGAGCAGGGAAATCCGTTGCGATGCGCTCTTTTGAAGATATGGGATATTTTTGCATTGACAACCTGCCTCCGGCGCTGCTGCCCAAATTTATTGAATTGATTGAGGAATCGCGGGGCAAAATGGATAAAATTGCACTCGTGATGGATTTAAGAGGCCGGGATTTTTTTGATTCGCTCGTTGATGCCATTATCGATTTAAACCGATATAAATGGCTGAAAGCGCAAATTTTATTTTTAGAAGCAAATGATACAACGCTTGTCCAGCGCTATAAAGAAGCCCGCCGCTCTCATCCCCTTGCGCCGAGCCAGGCGCCATTGACAGGGATTCAAAAAGAACGGCGGATGCTTGAAACGTTAAAAGGGCATGCCAATTTAATTATTGACACCACCAATTTAAAGCCATTGGAGCTTCGCGAGCGAATTCGCCAATATTTCATGCCGCAGTCCGACAATGCGTTTACGGTGAATATCCTTTCTTTTGGATTTAAATATGGCATCCCCATTGATGCTGATCTTGTCTTTGACATTCGTTTTCTTCCAAACCCACATTATATTGAGTCTTTGCGTCCGCGGACAGGATTAGAAGAAGACGTGTCTTCCTATGTATTGAAATGGCCGGAGACGAAAGAGTTTCTTGATAAGACGATTGATCTGCTTTCGTTCATGCTGCCTTATTATAAACGCGAAGGAAAAAGCCAGCTTATTGTTGCAATAGGCTGTACGGGGGGAAAACATCGCTCAGTGGCAATCGCCGAGCATTTTGGAAAAGTGTTTGCAAAAGATTACCATACGCGGATCACCCACCGTGATATTGAGAAAGGAAATGGTTGATATTCAATGAATACAGACGAAAGGCCGAAAGTCGTCGTAATTGGGGGAGGAACGGGCTTATCCGTTTTGTTAAGAGGGTTGAAGACGCTTCCTCTCGATATTACTGCGATTGTGACGGTTGCGGATGATGGCGGAAGTTCGGGGCGATTGCGCGATGAGCTGAAGATTCCTCCGCCAGGCGATGTCCGCAACGTACTGCTGGCGCTATCAGAAGCCGAACCGCTTTTTAACGCATTGATGCAGCATCGGTTTAAAAATGGAAATGGTTTGTCGGGCCATGCGCTTGGGAATTTAATTATTGCCGCAATGACGGACATTACAGGTGATTTTTTTAAGGCGATCACCGAATTCAGCCGTGTGCTGAATGTGAAAGGCAAAGTCTTGCCCGCATCCAATCAAAGCATCATATTGAATGCAGTGATGACCGATGGAACGGTTGTATCCGGCGAATCCAAAATTCCGCTCTCGAACAAAAAAATAAAACGGGTATTTTTAACCCCGAAACAGATCAAACCGCTGCCGGAAACGTTAAAAGCGATTGCACAGTCGGATTTGATCGTTCTCGGCCCAGGCAGTTTGTATACGAGCATTCTTCCAAATTTGCTCGTGCCGGGAATCGCCGATGAAATCAAAAAAGCGCAAGCGAAAAAAGTGTACATTTGCAATATGATGACCCAGCGCGGGGAGACGGATGACTACTGTGCAAGCGATCATGTTCAAGCGCTGGCGGACCATTGCGGGCGTACATTAATTGATACGGTTATTGTAAATGATGCTTCGATACCTGAAGAAATTGCGGCATTGTATGCACTTGAAGGGGCAAAACCGGTAATCTGCGATTTGGATCGATTGAAATCGCTCGGTTATGACATAATAAATGGTACATTTATTCAATACAGCAACAAATTAATCCGCCACGATATGAAAAAGGTGGCGAATGTTTTATTGTCTTTGATTTCGCCGTAAGGGGGGGAATGTTGTGTCATTTGCTTCTGAAACGAAAAATGAACTGACGCAGCTTGACCCGAAAGATTGTTGTGCGCGTGCAGAGCTCACTGCATTGATCTGCATGAATGGCTCGCTTTCTGTCAGCAATCGTGAGTACAGCCTTGACATCCCAACGGAAAATGCAGCGATTGCACGCCGAATTTTTAAGCTTATTAAACATGCATTCCGCTATCATGCCGAGCTTCTTGTCCGCAAAAAAATGCGCTTGAAAAAAAATAACGTCTACATTGTCCGCGTGAAGCAAAACACGCTCATGCTGCTTGAACAGCTGGATATTTTAGGTGAAGGGTTCGTCTTGAATCGTTCAATGAATCGTGGGATTCTCAAACGTAAATGCTGCAAGCGCGCTTATTTGCGCGGCGCTTTTCTTGCCGGCGGCTCGGTGAATCATCCTGAGACATCGTACCATCTTGAGATCGCTTCGCTGTACAAAGCGCATACCGAGTCGCTGCGCGAGCTGATGAACTCGTTTTCATTGAATGCGAAAATGTTGAAGCGAAAAAAAGGGTACATTGTTTATTTAAAAGAAGCCGAAAAAATTACCGATTTTTTAAATTTGGCCGGCGCTCACCGGGCTTTGCTCTTTTTTGAAGACGTCCGCATCATGAAAGACATGCGCAATTCTGTCAATCGCCTTGTGAATTGCGACACTGCGAATTTAAATAAAACGGTTGGCGCCGCGATGCGGCAAGTCGAAAACATCCGTTTGATTGAACGGGAAGTCGGATTGGATGCATTGCCAAGCAAGCTAAGAGAAGTCGCTGAACTGCGAGTCAAGCATCAGGATATGACGTTAAAGGAACTCGGCGAAGCCATTGAAGGAAAACCGATTAGCAAATCCGGCGTGAATCACCGGCTGCGCAAAATTGATGAAATTGCCGATAAAATACGCAAAGGGGAATCCATTAAAATCTAAGGAGGAATGTCATAATGGTTGAACGAACCGTTACAATCAAATTAAAATCAGGACTTCAGGCAAGGCCAGCGGCGCAATTTGTGCAGGAAGCCAACAAATATCAAAGTGAAATTTTCCTAACGAAAGATGGAAAGAAAGTGAATGCGAAAAGCATCATGGGCATTATGAGCTTGGCGCTTGCATCCGGCTCAGAAGTGGTGCTGGAAGCGGATGGGAATGACGAGCAGGAAGCGCTTGATGCCTTGACCGAATTTATAAGCAGAGAGTCTTTATAGCTGATGGCGACGGCAATTCAATTTCATGAATTGCTGTTTTTATTTTGCTTTATTTTTGACGCGATGGCTGCAGGAACGTTCCGTGGAGGGTGCTGCTGTTTTTGTGGCTCTTTTTGGGCAAATTCTTATGAAAGCCTAAAGAAATTAAAATGCGAGCCGATAAATGGAGTGAAGAAGAAATGATACAACACCTTCATTGGAACGTTAGGAGAGTTTATTATGGATAGAACATCGCTACTCGGAATTCTTTTTGGAGTCATCGCTGTCGGAGCAGGAATGGCATTGAAAGGGATCAGCCCGCTCGTCATTTTAAATCCAGCAGCGCTGATCATCATCTTTTTGGGAACGATTGCTTCTGTAACTATTGGATTTCCGGCGAAAGATATAAAAAAAATTCCGAAACTGCTAAAAATCATTTTCAGTGAACAAGAAATCCCGCAGATTAAAGATTTGATTCCATTGTTTACGGAGTGGGCGAATTTGGCGCGCAGAGAAGGCATTTTGTTTTTGGAAAGCCGCGTGGATGAAGTTGAAGATCCGTTTTTGCGCAACGGGATGAAGCTTGTCATTGATGGCCAATCGCCAGAATTTATCCGCGATGTGATGAACGAGCAATTGAATGCGCTTGAAGAGCGCCATGAAGCGGGAGCGCAAATTTTTTCGCAAGCGGGCACCTATGCGCCGACGCTCGGTGTGCTGGGAGCGGTTGTCGGATTGATTGCGGCTTTAGGGAACATCGCCAATTTTGATGTGCTTGGCGAAGCGATTGCGGCCGCGTTTGTTGCTACATTGCTCGGAATATTTTCCGGCTATGTGCTTTGGCATCCGTTTGCGAATAAATTGAGAAGAAAGTCGCAAGAGGAAATTCGAATTCGCGAAATAATGATCGAAGGGATTCTGTCGATTCAAAACGGCCAGTCTCCAAGAGCGATTCGAGAAAAGCTGGCGAGCTATCTTCCTTTGCATGAAAGTGTAAGTTTGCTCGATGAGGGGGAGGAAGATGGCAAGAAACAGAAAGCGTCATAAAGAAACAGGAAAAATGAGCGAGTCATGGCTGCTTCCTTATGCGGACATGCTCACTTTGCTGCTTGCTTTGTTTATCGTATTATTTGCCATGAGTTCGCTCGATGCTGCAAAATTCCGCGATCTTGCCCAATCATTAAGCAATGTATTTACGTCTGGCACAGGAATAATGGAATACCCGAGTCCTAACGAACCGATCAATCTGGAAGATTTGACGAGTGAACTGAAGGATGCGGCGGCAATGCATGAACTGCAGGATTTAGTTGCATTGCAGCAGCGGATCGATGAATATATTGAAAGCCATGATTTAACAAACCGATTGACGACCAAATTAAGCGGCGAAGGGTTGAACATCACGATATTGGATGATGCTTTGTTTGATTCAGGAAGCGCTGAAGTGAAAGAAGAAGCGTATGAATTAGGCGTTGAAATTTCAAATTTTATCGTATCGGACCCGCCTCGCCACGTAACGATCAGCGGCCATACGGACAATGTGCCTATTCATAATGCACATTACAGCTCCAACTGGCATTTGAGCGTGATGCGCGCGATAAACTTTATGGAAGTGCTTTTAGAAAATGAGGCGCTTGAACCGGACTATTTAAGTGCAAAAGGATATGGCGAGTATCGGCCGATTGCCGATAATGACACAGAAGAAAACCGCGCCAAAAACCGGCGTGTGGAAGTGTTAATCACACCGAACTATGATTTGGAATTTCATGAAGGGCAAACGGTTCATTCAAATGAAAATGCTTCACCATAAGCGCACGAGTGATCTGCTTGCGGTGAAGCATTTTTTTGTTTGCTCATTTTTTAGTTTGTTTCATAGAGAACTTCGTCAATTAATCCGTATTCTTTTGCTTCTTCTGCGGATAAAAACTTGTCGCGGTCGGTATCGCGTTCAATCACTTCAAGCGGCTGGCCGGTCCGTTCCGCGTATATTTTGTTTAGCTTTTCCCGCAATTGTATGATGCGTCTTGCATGAATTTCAATGTCCGCTGCCTGCCCCCGCGTTCCTCCGAGCGGCTGGTGAATCATCACTTCGCTGTTTGGCAAGGCAAACCGCTTTCCTTTGGCGCCGGCCATTAACAGGAAGGACCCCATCGACGCCGCCAATCCGATGCATATCGTTGATACGTCCGGCTTGATATGCTGCATCGTGTCATAAATCGCCATTCCAGCCGTAATTGAACCGCCTGGGCTGTTGATGTAAAGCGAAATATCTTTTTCTGGATCTTCCGCCGCCAGAAATAAGAGCTGCGCAACGATCGAGTTTGCAACTGTATCGTCAATCGGGCTTCCAAGCATGATAATGCGGTCTTTCAACAGGCGGGAGTAAATGTCATAAGCGCGTTCCCCTCTGCTGGTCTGTTCAATTACCGTCGGTATTAAATGCATTTGCTTGCATCCTCCTTTTTAATCGTAAGTAGATGGTGTATTTCAATCATAACGAAAAGGTCAAGATAGGTCAAATAAAAAATCTCTTTTTTTGGATGAATTGGAATGAAGTGGATGCTGCGAAAAAAACAAGCCGGCATGAAGCCGCATGATGCGCTAAACAGGTTCCGTCTACGATCATTCCCGATTCGCGCTTTTTTCAAACGTAAAAAGCCCATTCGCTTTCAAGGTTTGGAAAATGCCAATAAAATGACCATGGCTAAGATCAAGCAGGAACCGAGCATTTGCCATAGGCCAAACGGGATTTGCAGCCAGAGCACGGATGCCAGAATCGCCGCCAATGGTTCAACGGTTCCCAATACGCTTGTTTCTTGAGGCCGCAAATAGGCAAGGCTTTCGAGATAAAACCAAAATGCAAGCATCGTTCCGAAGATGACAACGAAAAATAAAAACCAACCCGTTGCAATCGTCCAGCTGCTCATATCGATATGCCAGGGAGGATAAAAACAGGCGAGGGCCGTGCCAGCGATTAGCATTCCCCAGCCAACCACCGCCAACGCTCCCCATTTTTTCAACAGTTCTCTTGGATAAAGGGTGTAAAATGCAAGGGCGATGCCCGACAAGATGCCCCAAATGATTGCTGAAGCAGGAACGGACAACTGTTTGAGCGAACCATTTGTTAACAGCAGAAAGGTCCCTGTCAATGCCAGCAGCACGGCCAAACCGTGGCTGATTTGCTGTTTGCTTGATTTTCGTAAGACGAGATAGATGATGACGTAGACAGGCGACAAATATTGAAGCAATGTTGCTACCGCCGCATTGCCTAAGTCAATGGATGCCATATAGGTATATTGCACAGAGAGCATGCCGAATAAACTGAAAATCACCAATGAAAGGGCGTCCGGCTTGTGATAAAAAATGCGGGTTAGATGAAACTTTGGATTTTTTATTTTTGCGATGAGCAATAAAATTGCGCCTGAAACGAGAAGGCGAAAAGATACGAGCCATTCAACCGAAAGGTTTTCGTTTTGAAATAAATATTGGGAAACGGTTCCGCCAATCCCCCAAAATACTGCACTAAACAGTACGTATAGAAAGCCGATAAATCTGCGCTTTTTTTCCATGGCTATCCCCTTTTTATATAAAGAAAACTCGCCGAAATTGGCGAGTTTGAGCGTTGTTGCGTGTCGGAAAGTTTTTTGTTTGTACCGGATGACGATTGGCATGAATGGGGAGATCGTTCCATAAATATCAAACAAACGCGCTCGGGAGGACTCGAACCCCCGCATGACGTGGCCCCGGAAACCACCGCTCTATCCAACTGAGCTACGAGCGCAAAAGCAAACTGCATTCTTCATTATACTTAAAATCTTTCGGTTTTGCAATGTCAAAAGATGCCATTGGCATTTGCGAAAAATGTCGAACTGTTGCAGGTTTGTGTATAGTAATATAATAGGGAGGAGGGGTGATGAAGTTGGAAATTGGCTTGCTGCAAAAACAAACAACAAAACTCGTGATGACGACTGAACTCCGACAGGCAATCACCATTTTGCAATATTCGAATACGGAATTGCTCGACTTTTTAAAAGAAGAAGCGCTGGAAAATCCATTGCTTGAATTGAAAGAAGACAGATCATTCGAAGATGGCGAACCGATGTTCAGCCGGGCGTATGCAAGCGCTTCGAGCCTTTATGATCCAGATGATGACAATGAAAACGATCATCCCGTCGATTATTTTCATAGAAAAGAAGAAAGTTTAAGTGAATATTTATTGGGGCAGCTGCAAGACTTTTCTTTTTCTGAGCGGGAGCGCTCCATTTTAGTGTATTTAATTGAAAATTTGAATGATGCCGGCTATTTAATGATAGAATTGGCTGATGCCGCACAGATGTTGGATGAAAGTGAGGATGCAGTGAATCGGGCTTTTCAGCGATTTAAACAGTTTGAACCATTGGGTGTTGGCGCGCGTTCGCTGAAAGAATGCCTATTATGGCAGCTTGAACGTTTAGAAGAGCGAAGCCCATTGACGGAACAGATTGTTGCACATGATTTGGAGCAGCTGGCAGAGAAGAAATGGGCTGAACTGGCAAAAAAGTATGACGTAACGCTAGCTGATATTCAAGCGTCCGCTGATTTGATCCGCTTGCTTAATCCGAAGCCGGGAGCGGCATTCAGCGATGAAACCATCAAGTATTTGCACCCTGACATTACGGTGGAAAAAGTGGAAGGGAGTTATGTCGTTACAGTCAATGATTACATGCTGCCTTCCATTCATCTGAATCGCCAGTATGAATACATGCTGTCGCAAGCAGGGAAAGATGAAGCAAAAAAATATATGCATGAAAAATACAATAAAGTGCTTTGGCTCATTCGCAGCATTGAGCAGCGGAGGATGACGCTTCAAAGGCTTGCTGAAGCCATCGTTGAAAAGCAGCCCGATTTTCTTGAGAAAGGCTTGGCGCATTTAAAACCGCTGACGCTGAAAGAAGTGGCTGATCATATTGGCATCCACGAGTCGACTGTAAGCCGCGCTGTGAGGCAGAAAGTTATTCAAACGCCGATTGGGCTGTTTGAATTAAAAGATTTGTTTACATCGAAAGTGCAATCGCGTGATGGCAGCGGCGCATCTTCTACGGCGGTGAAACTTGCGATCCAGCAATTCATTGATTCTGAAAACAAGCAAAAGCCTTTATCCGATCAAAAAATTGCCGATCTTTTAAAAGAGCGGAAGGGGATTGCGATATCGCGCAGAACGGTCGCGAAATATCGGGAAGAAATGAACATTCCATCATCAGCAAAACGTAAGCGATTTCAATAGGAGGATTGGAAAGATGATATACGTGTCCTTGTATATGAAAGAAAATTGCCCGTTGTGCGATGACGCCGAAAAAGCGCTGGATGCGCTCAAACATAAGTGGGCGCTTCATGTCGAAAAAGTAAACATTTATGACGACGATGATTTGCTGGAACGCTACCAGCTGCGGATTCCTATAATCAAAGCGAACGGTCATGTAATTGCAGAAGGCATCGTTTCCGAAGCGGAACTTGCTGAGGGTTTTAAAAAAATAAGCGATAAATAAGCAATAAGGGAGCTTGCTTCTTGCGGCAAGCTTTTTTCAATTTCACCGTTAAACATGGAATTTTCATGCTGAAAACTCACCGATTTTACAGTTGCGAAATAGAATTTAATAAACGTATAATAAGAAGCAGTGCAACGATGAAAAATGTCGTTTTGCGTCCAGTGATGCATAAAAAGAAAATGTTGTCTTTTTGCAAATAGAGGGGGTACGTTTTTTTGAATAAGAAAACGCTGCAAGATGTGAATTGGAAAGGAAAAACAGTCTTTTGCCGCGTCGATTTCAATGTGCCAATGGAAAATGGCGAAATCACGGATGACACGCGGATTACAGCATCCTTGCCGACGATTACATATTTATGCGAGCAAGGCGCGAAGCTGATTTTGGCAAGCCACCTTGGGCGCCCGAAAGGGAAAGTGGTGGAAGAGCTGCGCCTTGATGCGGTTGCAAAAAGGGTTGCCGAGCTAACCGGACGGAACGTTGTCAAAGTGAACGAAGTGTACGGCGATGAAGCAAATCAAGCGATCGGCAATCTTGCTGAAGGCGAGATGGTCATGCTTGAAAATGTTCGCTTCGATCCGGGCGAAGAACAGAATTCGCCAGAACTCGCAGCGCAGTTTGCCAAAATGGCAGACATTTATGTCAACGATGCATTCGGAGTTGCCCACCGCGCTCATGCGACCACTTCCGGAGTCGCTGAAAAGCTTCCTGCCATCGCAGGTTTTTTAATGGAAAAAGAAATCGAGGCGCTCAGCAAAGCACTCACGAATCCAGAACGGCCATTTACTGCGATTATCGGCGGGGCGAAAGTGAAAGATAAAATCAATGTGATCGATCATCTGCTTGATATCGTGGACAATTTGATGATCGGCGGCGGCTTGGCCAACACCTTCTTTAAGGCGCAAGGATATTCGATCGGTAATTCGCTGTATGAAGAAGATAAAGTTCATCTTGCAGCGGATTTACTGGAAAAAGCGAAAAGCAAAAATGTAAATTTTTATTTGCCTGAAGATGTCATTGCTGCCGATGCCTTTTCGAATGATGCGTCGACAAAAGCGGTTTCGATTCGTGACATTCCAGATGGATGGCAAGCGCTTGATATCGGTCCAAAAACAGGAGCCAAGTATCGCGATGTCATTTTGCAATCCAGGCTTGCCGTATGGAATGGTCCAATGGGCGTGTTTGAAATGGACGCTTTTGCGAACGGGTCAAAAATGGTTGCCGAAGCGCTGAAAGATGCGAAAAACACGTATACGATTGTCGGCGGAGGGGATTCGGCCGCAGCCATTGAAAAATTTGGCTTTACAGATGCCATCGATCACATTTCGACCGGCGGAGGCGCTTCATTGGAGTTTATGGAAGGAAAAGAGCTGCCAGGCGTAAAAGCGCTCGATGAAAAATAATCAAATGAAGAAGGTGAAAAGCTGTGCGAAAGCCGATTATTGCAGGCAATTGGAAAATGCATAAAACTGTTGAAGAAGCGAAGCAATTCGTGAAAAACATAAAAGAAAACATTCCGCCTTCTTCAGAGGTGGATGCCGTCATTTGTGCACCGGCATTGGCGATTCCTGCGCTTGTTGAAGAAGCCAGCGGCACCGAATTAAAAATTGGAGCACAGACGATGCACTGGGAAAAAGAAGGAGCGTTTACCGGAGAGATCAGCCCTTATCAACTCCAGGCGGCTGGCATTGATTATGTGATCATCGGCCATTCGGAACGCCGAACCCTGTTTGCAGAGACGGATGAAACCGTTCATAAAAAAGTGAAAGCAGCATTCGCTTACGGCTTGACTCCCATCGTCTGTGTTGGCGAGACGCTGGATGAACGCAAAAACGGCCAGACCGAATCGGTTATCCGGGCTTCGGTTGAAAAGGCATTTGCGGCAATTCCAGAATCGCAATTGGAAACGGCTGTCATTGCTTATGAACCGGTTTGGGCGATTGGAACAGGCGAAAGCGCGTCGCCGGATGCAGCGAATGACGTTTGCCGGCTTATTCGGGAGTTGATCAAAGAAACGGTTTCGGAACGCGCCGCAAATCGCATTCGCATTCAATATGGCGGCAGCGTGAATGAGACGAACATTGATGAATTTTTAGCCGCACCGCATATTGACGGCGCACTTGTCGGCGGAGCGAGTTTAAATGATTCACAATTTTTATCGTTGTTGGGAGCGGTGCAGCGTGTCAACAGCTAAGCAGCCAGTCGCCCTTATCATTTTAGATGGGTTTGCCTTGCGCGATGAAGTGAAAGGAAATGCTGTCAAGCAAGCGGACACGCCAAATTTTGATCGTTATTGGAATGAATATCCGCATACGACATTAACGGCTTATGGCGAAGCTGTCGGCTTGCCTGATGGGCAAATGGGAAATTCTGAAGTCGGCCATTTGAATATTGGAGCAGGGCGCATCGTCTATCAAAGTTTGACGAGAATTAATCTCGCCATCCGCGGCGGCGAGTTTTTCAAGAATCAAGCCTTTTTAAACGCCATCAGCCATGTGAAGAAGAATCGGACAAGCTTGCATTTGTTCGGCTTGCTGTCAGATGGGGGCATTCACAGCCACATCGATCATCTGTTGGCGTTGTTGCAGCTCGCAAAACAGGAACAGCTTGAGCGTGTCTATGTCCATGCGTTTTTAGACGGCCGCGATGCGCCGCCGAAATCAGCCATTCGCTATGTCAGGCAGCTTCAAGAAAAAATCGCGGAACTTGGCGTCGGCCAGCTGGCGACATTTGCGGGGCGCTATTATGCCATGGATCGCGATCGGCGCTGGGAACGCGTTGAAAAAGCGTACCGCGCGATCGTATACGGAGAAGGCGAGCGGACGGCCGATCCGATTCAGGCGATTGAAAACGCGTATGCCAATGGCGTGACGGATGAATTTATTTTGCCGGCGGTTGTGACGGAAGCTGACGGTCGGCCGGTTGCATCTGTCGGCGATGGCGATGCGATTATTTTTGCCAATTTCAGGCCCGATCGGGCGATTCAGCTTTCACAAGTGTTTACGGATGATTCGTTTGACAAATTCGAACGCGGGGAGAAGTTTCCGGACGATCTTTATTACGTCTGCATGACGCATTACAGCGATGCGGTAAATGGCGACACTGCCTTTGGCGCGGAAGATTTAAAAAACACGTTGGGTGAAGTTGTTTCAAAAGCGGGCCTCAGTCAGCTTCGCATTGCCGAAACGGAAAAGTATCCGCACGTTACGTTCTTTTTCAGCGGAGGAAGAGAAGAGACATTCAAAGGGGAAAAGCGGATTTTAATCGATTCGCCGAAAGTGTCGACTTATGATTTAAAACCGGAAATGAGCGCATATGAAGTGACGGAAGCGCTGCTTGCTGAACTTGAAAAAGATGAGATGGATGTCATTATCTTAAATTTTGCAAACCCTGATATGGTTGGACATTCTGGCATGCTTGAACCGACGATTCAAGCGGTGGAAGCGGTTGATGAATGCCTTGGAAAAATCGTTGATAAGATCATTGAAAAAGGCGGGGCGGCCATCATTACTGCAGACCATGGGAACGCAGATGAAGTCGTGACGCTGGAAGGCAAGCCAATGACCGCACATACGACGAATCCCGTGCCTGCCATTGTGACGAAAAAAGGGATCGAACTTCGTCATGATGGCATTTTAGCCGATTTGTCGCCAACGCTTTTGGATTTATTGGGAATTGAAAAGCCAGTGGAAATGACTGGCCGTTCTTTAATAAAAAAATGATTTTGGAGTGATTAACAAAATGACAATGATTGTGGATGTGTATGGCCGCGAAGTGATCGATTCGCGCGGAAACCCAACCGTTGAAGTGGAAGTGGCTTTAGAATCGGGAGCGATTGGAAGAGCCCTTGTTCCAAGCGGCGCTTCGACAGGCGAATATGAAGCCGTCGAACTTCGCGATGGTGATAAAAGCCGCTATCTTGGAAAAGGGGTTTTAAAAGCGGTTGAAAATGTAAATGAGGTGATTGCCCCAGCATTAATCGGCCATGATGCTCTGGATCAGCTTGGGGTCGATAAAACTTTGCTTGACCTTGACGGCACTGACAATAAAAGCAGGCTTGGCGCAAACGCAATTCTTGGCGCATCGATGGCAGCCGCCCGCGCCGCTGCCGACGCGCTCGGCATTCCGCTTTACATGTATTTAGGCGGTTTTAACGCAAAGCAATTGCCTGTTCCGATGATGAACATTTTAAATGGCGGCGAGCATGCGGATAATAACGTTGACATTCAAGAGTTTATGATTATGCCGGTTGCGGCGGAAACTTTTCGTGAAGCGCTGCGCTGGGGAGTTGAAATTTTCCATTCATTAAAGGCTGTGCTAAAAGAAAAAGGATACAATACAGCGGTTGGGGATGAAGGAGGATTTGCCCCGAATCTATCGTCAAACGAAGAAGCTTTGCAGACCATAATGGAAGCGGTTGAGAAAGCCGGCTACAAGCCTGGCGAAGAAGTGAAGCTCGCCATGGACGTCGCTTCTTCAGAAATGTACAAAGATGGAAAGTATCATCTCGTTGGCGAAGGATTGGTCAAAACATCTGATGAAATGATCGATTATTACGAGGAGTTAATTGCAAAATATCCGATTGTTTCAATTGAAGACGGTTTGGATGAAAACGATTGGGAAGGATGGAAAAAGCTGACCGCTCGCCTTGGCGGTAAAGTTCAGCTCGTCGGCGATGATTTGTTTGTGACGAATACAGAAAAACTTTCCAAGGGCATTGAAAAAGGCGTTGGAAACTCCATTTTGATTAAAGTCAATCAAATCGGAACGCTGACGGAAACCTTCGATGCGATTGAAATGGCAAAGCGTGCGGGGTATACAGCTGTGATTTCACATCGTTCAGGCGAAACAGAAGACAGCACGATTGCAGATATCGCAGTGGCGGCAAATGCCGGGCAAATTAAAACAGGTGCACCGTCACGAACGGATCGCGTGGCAAAATACAATCAATTGCTCCGCATTGAAGATGAATTGGATGCCGTTGCACATTATGCTGGCGAACGGGCATTTTACAACCTCAATCAATGAAAAAAAAAGAAGCATCGGGCGGTGAAGGTTCTTTTGATGCTTTCTGTTCATTCACGGCAACGATGAGCAAGTTCGCTAAGGGCCGATTCGATTGACGGTCAGCGCTGCATTGTGATATTCAACAGGAGGAACGACGACAATCGGTTCAAGGGTTAATGTATCTCCCGCATTCAATTCGATGTGGAATGTTTTTCCAATCATGGTTTCCAAAAGGGTTTCGAGTCCCGTTGTATTTTTGCTTAAGCCAAATTCTGAATTGTCGATGACAAGAACGCCATTTCTAATCACAAACAGGCGAATGGTATTATTCTGACTGGGGCTGATGACAGCCAGCGTCACTGTGACTTCGTAAATTCCGCCCAAGTTGACTGTAATGCTATTTGCTGCTGGATCGGCAGTTGTATTTAAACCTGGCCCTGGACTATCAAATTCGATATTGACTCCGGATGCGGCCATTCGTCTTGTCAAGTCTCCATATAATGAGCCGAATGCAGGTTCCACCCCAGGTCCTGGCTCGCCTTGCGGACCCTGCGGACCGCGGGGTCCTGGCGGCCCTTGAGGCCCAGGAGGACAGATGCAAGGGTCGCAATGGCAACAATGACAGTCCAAATCTTTAATCTCTTTGCGAATGAATTGCTCAAGCTGTTTTTTAATGGACATGACAATCAATCCTCCAAAGCTCAGATGAAATAAAATCATCATATCTTATGCGAATGTCATCAATCAGTTTGGACGGAAGCCTATAGATAACGGAATAGCGCGATTTTGTTTCAATTAGAGTAATTTACGATGTCCGTAATCACTTGTCCCACATGGCATCAGGACATCTTC
>CALKAO010000128.1 GCA_937983115.1 uncultured Caryophanales bacterium | reverse complement strand
GGCAGCAAAGCGAGAATTGCCAATGTTCCTGTTCCCATATTTTCCTCCCCCTTTTTTTACTTTACTACAAAATTATTCCAATATACCAATTGATACCGCCAAATCTTGTTCTGTTCGTAAACACCTCCGATAATTCATTATTGTTATATAACATAATATATAAAAAAAGAGGAAAAAGAAAGATTTTTTTTATTGAATTTTTTTCCTCTTTTTATAGCGAATCGTTTCTATCCCTGTTTGACCGGATTGCGCAGCTGCCCAATTTCTTCAATTTCACAGACGATTTCATCGCCTGCTTTCATCATTTCAGCACCGAGCGGGCTTCCGGTTAAAATGACGTCTCCAGCTTCAAGCGTCATGACTTTTGATAAATAGGCAATCATTTTTCGCATCGATACGATCATCAATCCGGTTTCGCTGTCTTGTTTTTTCTCGCCATTCAAGTATGCTTTAACAACAACTTTATCCGGATCCAACTCGGTTTCGACGTAAGGGCCAATCGGTGTAAACGTGTCAAACGACTTTCCCACCGTCCAATGCCCGTCTTCACGGAAAAACTGTGGCGCTGTCACATCGTTGGCTACCGTATAGCCAAAAATATAATCTGTCACTTCATCCTCAGAAATCTGGCTTGCGCGCTTGCCGATGACAACTGCCAATTCAGATTCGAATTTCACTTCATTGATCCCATTGGGTATGACGATCGGTTCTTCCGCTGCAATGACGGAAGAAGCCGGTTTGAAAAAGAAAACAGGGATTTCCGGCAATTCTTTGGGCAGTTCGTCTTTGCTGCCAACATAATTTGCGCCAATTCCAATGATGTGGCGCGGCTGAATCGGCGGCAGGAGTTCAACGTCCTCCAATTTAAAAAAGTTGTCCGTTTTTGACCAGTTCGTGTACGGATCGCCTTCAATTTGCTGGATGCCTTCTTCAGTTGCGATTCCTTGACAGACGCTGCCGTCTTTTTTAAAACGAGCAAATTTCACATCTAACACCCCTATCATCAGTTCATGCTGCTTGTTACAATTCACGAAAAAGTGCGGTGAATGGGCGGGCGCCCGCCCATTCACATTCGGCAATTTTTATTGCGCTTTAGCTCTTTTTACTTCAACGCATCTTCCAGGCTCAGGGAATAGTTTTCCTGGGTTTAGCAAATCTTCAGGGTTAAAGACTGCGCGAATATTTGTCTGCGCTTCAATTTCTTCGTCGGTGAAAATAAAACGCATTTCTTCTTTCTTTTCAATCCCAACGCCGTGCTCGCCGGTAATCGATCCGCCGGCATCCGCACAGACTTTCAAGCACTCTGAACCGGCTTTTGCAGCCCTTTCAGCTTCGCCAGGCACTCTTGCATCATATAAAACAAGAGGATGCAGGTTGCCATCGCCTGCGTGGAAAATGTTAGCAATGCGCAGGTTGTATTTTTTGCTGATTTCCCCGATTTTCGTCAACACTTCCGGGAGCCGTGTTCTCGGAATCACTCCGTCTTGTACGAGATAATCCGGGGAAATCGCCCCCATCGCACTAAAGCCCGTTTTTCGGTTTGCCCACCAAAGCTCCCGCTCAGCTTCGCTTTGCGCCACTTTGACTTCACGGACATGATTCTTTTTGCACACTTCGACAATTTCATTCATTTGATCATCAATGCCCGCTTCAATTCCATCGACTTCGATGAGAAGAAAGGCAGCAATATCCCGCGGGTGGCCAACAGGATGGGCGCCCGACTCAACGCCATGAATGGCTGTTTGATCCATCATTTCAAGCGCTGCCGGAATAATCCCAGCGGAAATGATATCGGACACCGCCTGGCTCGCATCATTAATCTCATCAAAATATGCAAGAACCGTTTTCTTGCCTTGCGGATTTTTTAATACTTTGCACGTAATTTTAGTAATGATGCCGAGCGTACCTTCAGAGCCAGTCAACAATCCGATTAAATCATAGCCGGGCCGATCCGGGATGCCTTCTTCGCCAATTTCAACGATCTCGCCATTCGGAAGAACGACTTCCAATCCAAGAATATGGTTCGTCGTCACACCATATTTCAAACAGTGCGCTCCCCCTGCATTTTCCGCTACATTTCCGCCTATCGTGCAAGCATACTGGCTCGATGGATCGGGCGCGTAATAGTATCCCCGATCCGAAATCGATTGGGTCAGCTTTAAGTTTACGAAACCGGGCTCAACGACCGCTTTTCGATTTTCCAAATCCACATGAAGCAGTCTTTTCATGCGAACCATGCTGATGATCACTTCGCCGCCTAATGGCGTCGCGCCGCCGCTCAAGCCCGTACCTGCTCCGCGGGCAATGTACGGCACTTTTTCCCGATTTAATAGTTTGACAATCTGTGAAACTTCTTCTGCATTATGGACAAACGCAACTGCTCTTGGCATTCCTTTCGACATCGTGAAGCCGTCGCATTCGTACGCTACTAAATCCTCTTTTAAATAAAGAACTTCATTTTCTCCAACGATATCCATTAATTTTCGAACGAGTGGATCTTTTGGCTGTTTTCTGCTTTTTTTACCAAACAATTCCGCCGCCTCCTTACGTGTTCACTAAATTTTCGGCTTCTTTCTTTTCTTTTTCGTAAGCCCAATCAAGCAATTGAACCGTATGCACAACTTTTTCACTTCTGCCGTATTTTTTAACGCCCATTGCAATTTGAAGCATGCAGCCAGGATTTCCCATCGTAATCATTTCAACATTTTCAGGAATGTCGTCAATTTTTCTTTCCAGCAATCTTCCAGCCATATCTGGATGCGTCAAGTTGTAAATGCCGGCACTTCCGCAGCAGCGATCGGCGTCAGGCAGTTCAACTAATTCAACGCCGGGAATCTCTTTCAATAATTGGCGAGGTTCAAAACGCACGCCCTGCGCATGCGCCAAATGGCAGGCATCGTGATACGTAATTCGCGTCTTCACTTCCACCTTCGGGCGTTTAAAGCCGTTTTCATATAAGAACTTGGAGATGTCTTCCACTTTCTCGGAAAACGCTTTTGCAAGAGGCAGCATTTCCGGATCATTGCGGAAAAGCTCATCGTATTCTTGCAGCGCAGCGCCGCAGCCAGCAGCATTAACAAGAACCTTATCAAATTCTTTAAAAGCTTCGATGTTCTGTTTCGCTAATGCTTTGCCCGTTTCACGATCGCCGGCATGGATGTGGAGAGCGCCGCAGCAGCGTTGATTTTTCGGCAAATGAACGTCATAGCCGTTATGCGTCAAAACACGAATCGTCGCTTC
Organism: uncultured Caryophanales bacterium; assembly: GCA_937983115.1. Classification (GTDB taxonomy): domain Bacteria; phylum Bacillota; class Bacilli; order Bacillales; family UBA6769; genus Pueribacillus. The sequence continues at coordinate 4,123 of CALKAO010000128.1, read as the reverse complement.
ATTCACATCACTGAACATCACGTCCATCACACAGCCGGTAAGCAATGCGACACGGCCTTTTCTTTCGCCTTCAGCCGGCACGACTTCCGGGTATCTTCCAAGCACAGGCTTGCCAACTTCAGGCAAAATCGCTTCCATATCTTTTAAGTGCGTCGGCAAAATGTTGAGCAAACCGGTTTTTCTAGCCAGTTTTTGAATGCCGCTCTTCTGATAAAGCTTCATCAATCCGCCGAGTTTATGCATGCGGCTCGGATGCGGGAAAAACCCTTTTAGCACCGTTTTGCTCACAGCGCCCGATATGCCTTTCAATGGCATTGCTTGGCGAATTTGACCGCGCGCTTCTTCGATTAAACCGCCTACCTGAACCGATGCCGGACAAGCTGTTTCGCAAGCGCGGCAGTCAAGACCGTCAAAAATCGGCTTAGAGAAAGCTTCGTTCACATCAATTTTTCCTTCTGCAACGGCTTTGATTAAATATACCCGGCCGCGCGGAGATTGATGTTCTTCACCCGTTTCCTGATACGTCGGACAAGCTTCCAAACACATCCCGCAATGTACGCAGTCAGCCCATTTATTTTCATCAGGAAGGTCATTCCATTTAAAATTCCCCAATGTCGCCGGCATGCCCTGCTCCGTCTGAGCAGACATCTTTTTCTCATCAACACTCATCATTAAATCCCCCCTACAAAACGATGGCGATTCAAAATGCGCTTCGGATCGTTCGCCAGCTTAATCCCTTCCAAAATCGGAAAATAAGCAGGCTTTTCACCCCAAACATCGATGGCTTTCCGCAAAGCATAAGGTGCGTGAATGCATACAACATATCCGCGTTTTTCTTCAATTTTCGCCCGCAGCGCTTTGCTGAACGAAACAATGTCCTCTGGAAAACCTTGAATAAAAACTTTTGAAATGCCATGGCCGGCGCCGCCATGGCTTTGTACGGATACATTGTATTCAGAAGCCAGCGATTCCGCCGTTTCAATTGCTGGAATAACGTCTAAGTTATTCGTGCCAATTTTAAAAGCGGCCTGAGTATTCGCTTCATTATCGTCATCGTTATGTCCGTTTGGACCGATATGACGAAATCGCATCCACCAGCCGCGCGCTTCATCTTCATGTAAAACCGTCAGCTCCGCAGCTGCAGGTTTATTTTCTTTCACCCAGTTTTCTTGATAAATCACCGCTTTTTCCTGGTCTTCAAATGCGATGGCCAGCGTATAAGCATTCTTGCCCATCAGCTCTTCAGACATCGCAGGCGATAAAACTTCGAGCGTTACGGGCTCCATCATCGAATCGAGGATCTGAACAGCAAAATCGCGAATGTTCTCACCGTCGCCATTTGGAAAATGCAGCAGCGCCAATCCTTCATATTTTGGCAGCGGCCGCAGCTTAATCGTAATTTCACTAATCACTCCAAGGGTTCCCATTGCTCCAATAAACAGTTTGTTCATATCATAGCCAGCAACATTTTTAACGGTTTTTCCGCCTGTGCGAATCACACGGCCGTCAGCATAGACTATTCTTGCGCCAATGACTAAATCGCGGCCGGAACCGTGCAGCAGCCGTTTTGGCCCGCTGTCATTCGCTGATAGAATTCCGCCGATGGTCGCACGTTCCGGCCATGGCGCATCAAGCGCGATTCGTTGTCCGCTTTTAGCCAGCTCTTCCGAAATTTCTTGCAGCGTCGTGCCTGCCTTAACGGTCAGCGTCAAATCGCCGACAGAATGTTCAACAATCCCTTTGTATTTCTCAAGCGACAGTAAAATATCGGCTTGCTCCAATGTTCCGCCATAGCCTCGCTTCGTTCCGCCGGCAATGATATTCACCGTTTTTTCATACTTGTTTGCGTAAGCGAGGACTTTGGATATATCTTCTTCTGAAAGCACTTCAATGATTTGCGCTCCGCCATTCCCAAGCACATGAGGCTCTCCCTCAGGATGAATGATTTGTTCTTTTGGCAATACCCCTTCTAAATCCGAAGAAATCATGATTGCCGCACTCCTTTCATTTGTTGGCTGCTTATTCAGTCACATTTTTGTCCAATAATTTTTCTACGTAATTCAAATGGCGATACATCGCTTCCCGCGCCTCTGCTGCATTGCGCGCCTCAATCGCCTTATAAATGTCAATGTGCTGTTTCATAATATCTGAAGATAAAGAGCGGTCGGATAAAATGATGCGATGGCAATCCATAATCGCCTTTTTTGTCGTTGTTGACACCATTTCCATTAAATCGATTAAAATTTCATTTCCACTCGCTTTCACAATTTCTTCATGAAAGCGATAATCCGCTTCCCAAGCTTCAAGCGTTTTCGCCTGAGCCAATTCATCCAGCGCCTGTTTCATTTTTGCAAGATGCTCATCCGCCGCATGAAGTGCAGCAATTTCAGCAATGCCCACTTCCAATATTTTGCGGACTTGAAACAATTTGCCGATGTCGCTTTTTCTAACGAGCAGCACATCAGGAATAAGCTGGGCGGTGTCCAAATGGCAAACAAACGTTCCTTCACCATGCCTCACTTCGACAAGCCCTCTGCCTTTCAGCGTGGTCAAAGCATCGCGAACAGCAGAGCGCCCAACATCAAACATCTCGCATAATTCGCGAACCGAAGGCAATTTCTCTCCGGGAGTCACTTTGCCCGAACGAATCCACTCTTCGATTTGCTCGACGACAATTTCAGATACTTTTTTATTCGGGATTTTTTCAACTTGGAGCATGGAACCCCTCCTTACCTTATCGCAACACACTTTCTATCAATCTACAAAAATCGAATACCAAAGTGATCAGAGATCACTTATCAGACATCTGATAAGTTTAATTCTATTAAATCATTGTACTATAACAATGTCAATGTAAGATTTAAAAATAAAAACAGCACCTCTCATGAGGTGCTTTCAGCTGCTGTCACACAATGAATCGCGATAAAATCATGACAATGCTGCTTAAAATTGCAGCACCTGCAAACAATGTCAAGAATCCTGGCGATCAAACAAGCTTTTGGATGCGGCATCCGTTTCTCCCGGCATCCGTTTTCATTCCTTTTAATCATTTAACCTTTAATCTTCCCAATCAGATGCAGACCTTTTTATCAGGGCTGGGCTGACGCAATGCCTTAGCCGTTCACTCTTCCTCATCATAGGTATACCCTTTCATTTCGTTTTATAACTTTCAAGAAAAATCGCACAAACAAAATAGGTGCAAGCGATGCAAAAATGTTAAAACTCTTCAAACGAACGGTTGTTTATAAACATCATCCATCATCCATGTTAGAAACATTCATTTTTCACTGCAGATTATCATCTCAGTGTTAAAACTTTTAGCGAGCGCTTATGTCTTCCATTTATTTTTTTATCACCGGCTATGCGCAAACCATTCCAAAAATCCTTTTCAACCATTAGCAAATGCTGCCGTTTGAAAATCAAACGATTCCATTCCGCAATGCCCAACGTTAACAAAAAATGTTCGCAGCATCAAGCGGCAAGGTAATCCGGGAACAGCAATTGCATTCCCAAAAACCCCATGGGCAAAAACTTTCTTTTCTGCTTGGATGAATCCTGACTGGGGAATCCACAAAAAAAGCAGAAAAAGTTCGCATGTGAACTGTTTCTGCCATATGTTTGCTGTTTTATTTATCCATGACAAGAATGTAGTACGCGCGAACGGGGCCGTGGACTCCGACGACGAGGTTCATTTCAATGTCCGCGCTGTTGCTCGGACCGGAAATAAAGTTAATACATGACGGTGCGACTTCACCGCTTTCAATCCGTTTATGAATTTCAGCTGTCGCTTGCGTCAATCTCGGAACGAGTGTACTTTTTGGAATGATTGCGATATATGATGTAGGTAGCAAGCTTACCGAACGACCTGTACCCGGTTGACTGAACAAAACAACGGTTCCGGACTCTGCTAATGTGATTTCACTAAAGGTGATTCCAATATCAGATTTTTCTGCGATGGCAATGTTGTCTTCTCGCGATAATGTAGGGTCCCAACGATGTACGTCACAATTTTCCGACGGCAATTGCTCATATAATAAAGAATCCAAGCCAAATTGTTCGAAACGAGGATCGTTTGCCGTCATGATGGTCTTTGCAGACTCACTATCAATCACTTCTTTTAAAG